>NZ_KV815650.1:58754-155039 GCF_001814295.1 Streptococcus sp. HMSC067A03
ATACTAAATGAGATGATTTTTCTGGATTTCGTTGGCTAATGAGGTGAGGCGAGACAATTTTATTTCGTCCGCGGAGCTGACAAGGCAAACTGATTGTCGTTCACTCCGTCCGCCCGGCGGACGAGATAAACTTCTTTTGATTCATGCTGTCCGCCGGGCGGACGGAGTAAACCAAAAGTAAGGGAAACTTTCCGCTGGGCGGACGAAGCAAACGAAAAGTAGTTGAGGTTATCCGCCGCGCTGACGGAAAAAGGAGAAGTCATTGAAACGGTCGCTTTAAGTGACAAGTAAAAAAGGAAAGAAGGAATTTATGAAGCAAGAAAAGCTCATTGGACTTAAAATTAGTAATCTCCGCCATGCGGAATTCACGCAGTTTATCACTCGTTTTTTAGATGATGTGGAGAAAGAAGCGCTCGACTTTAAAAATGAGGATGTCATTACCGCTCTCGTCAAGAAGATAAAGGCAGCTTTGCCTGCTTATCAAGCCTCTCTCGGTCAGATTCGGGCGAGTGAAAAGTCAGCTTCGATTAGTGCGGCTGACGAATTGCGCGACGCTGATTTGCAAGCTCTTCGCGATGCGCTGAAACCTTATCGGGCAGCCAAGCGGGAAGAGGAAAAGGCAGCTTATGCCAGCTTGAAACGCTTGTTTGACCAATACAAAGACGCTCATCAGAAGCATTACGAGGAAGAAACTGCCCTCGTTGTCAGCTTGCTGGACAAGCTAAAGATAGCCCCATATAAGGAGCAAGTGGGGACTTTAGCGCTTGGGAAATTCGTTGAAAATCTGACCGAAAGCCACTCGGCTTTTGAACAACTCTTTGCCTCTCGTTCCCAAGAGAAATTGCAAAAAGTGAGCTATGATGTCAAGCGATTGCGCAAAGAAGTGGTGATGCCTTACCAACAGTTGGCGGACTATGTAGTGATTTTGCACCAAGTCAAAGACGATAGCTTTTATGCGACTTTCCTTTCCGTGCTCAATAACAGCCGCAAGTACTATGCGGATGTCCTTGCCCGTCGCAAGGGCAAAGAGCCTAAAGCAGAAGCAGGAAAAGTAGCAGAAATCAACTAACATTTCTCCTTCATCTTACTTGAAGTTTGTCTGTCAGAGTGGTAGGATAAAGACGAAGAAGAACGAGCAGAAAATTAGAAAGTGTGATGGGATGATAAGATTTCATTTTAATAACGAATTTTGGTTTCGGTGGCGGTTTTATCTGTTGAGCATGATGATATTCGTTTCCTTGGTTGTTGAACCTTATCCGAAATTAGACGTGTTCAATGTGATTTATTTTGCTGTGTTGGGAACATTTTTGCTTTTGCAGATCTTTGTGCCAGAGTGTTCGCATAAGCGGTCCTATCCAGTAGGCAGCTATCACTTTAACTGGGAATTTTATAATGACATTTCCTTGTATCTGATGATTTATTTTTCGCGTTCCCTCTACTCTGGTCCGAGAAGTAGCCATGATGTGTTGTACTGGATTTTTCTGGTAGCAGCTATTCTGATTATTTTCAGTTTTCTTATCAAAAAAGAAAAAGCAGAGAAGAGTGAAGAATAAGATTGCGCTAGCTTCTGTTTTCTATTTCATTCTACAGACATCTATTAAACACCTCCAGAAAATGGGGGTGTTTTGTTTTCTTTAAGTTTTCTTTAGCTTTCTTTTAAGGATTTGCCCGTAAACTACGTAGATAAAGAACGACAAAGGAGAGCAATCTCATGGCTAAAAAAACATTTAAAGATAAATTTCAACGGATAGAAACCAAGTATGTCATCTCAAAGGAAACGTTGGCAGATTTGCTAAAGGAGTTTGAAGCGTATATGGCAGAAGACGAGCATGCCTATTCTACGATTGGCAATCTCTACTATGACACGCCGACCTATCAGATGATTCGGGAGTCTTTGGAGAAGCCTTATTTCAAGGAGAAATTGCGCGTGCGGACTTATGACGCTAGCCCTCAGGCTGATAGCCAAGTTTTTTTGGAAATCAAGAAAAAAGTGCGTAAGGTTGTGTATAAACGTCGGATTGCGACTGAGTTGTTGACAGCAGAGCGATACCTCGCGGGGGAATGCCAGCTTGAGGATTCGCAGATTAAGAAAGAAATCGAATGGCTCTGCAAGCGGTATGGAGGTGTGCAGCCCATGACGTATATTTACTACAACCGCTACTCTTTAAAAGGTTTGGAAGATTCAAATGTGCGGATTACCATTGATGATGATGTCGCTTATCGAACGAAAAAATTAAGTTTGTTAGCAGGAAAAGATGGCAAGAACCTGCTACCTGACAACCATGTCATCATGGAAATTAAGGTACCTGGGGCGTATCCGCTCTGGTTGGTAGAGATTCTGGACCGCCACCACGTTTTTCCAAAATCTTTCTCAAAATATGGAGTCGCCTATAAGAAAACAACAGACTATAAAGGAGTAATCAGACATGTTCGATCAGTTATTTAATGACGTTTTTACAGGAACAACAATCAATCCAGCCAGTATGTTTGGTGCGATTGGTGTTGCCTTAGTGCTGGGACTGATATTAGCTAAGGTTTATCAGTACAAAACCATTTACAGCAAGTCCTTTATGATGACTTTGGTTATGCTGCCGACTTTGATTGCCATTGTCATTTTCTTAGTTAATGGTAGTCTGGGGGCAGGAGTTGCAGTTATGGGAGCTTTCAGCTTGATTCGCTTTCGTTCAGCACCGGGTGGTGCTAAGGAATTGCTGGCGATTTTCCTTGCGATGACGATTGGGATTGCTGTCGGTATGGGCTATCTTGTCTTTGCCAGCGTCTTTACAATCATTATGTCAGTAGTTATGTTGTTGCTGGAAACGGTGAATTTCGGGCAGATGAAACATTCCATGCGCCAAGTGACCGTTGTCATTCCAGAAAGTTTGGACTATGAGACGGTCTTTGATGACATCTTTCAAAAGGCGACCAACTATGTTGAACTAGCAAATGTCAAAACCTCTGATATGGGAAGTTTGTTCAAGATTAAGTATATTGTCCAATTAAATGGTACGATGACAGAGAAAGAATTGGTAGACGCTCTGCGGACGCGAAATGGGAATTTAGAGATTGCCATTAGCCGCTATGTCACAAAAGAAAATGAATTATAAAAGGAGGACAGCCATGAGAAGATCAACCTCAAAACGAAAACAGTTCAAACGTTTGATTCTGCTTGTCCTATTGACAGTTGCTTTAGGAGCATGTGGTGCGAAAAACGGTAGTTCAACCAGTACCAATTCCTCTAACACCAGTAAGGTAACGACCGTTAAACTGTCCAATTATTTTACCAAGCGTGACCAAGATGCTTCTTATGATGAATCAAAAGCAACTAAGATTAGTCTGAGCGGTTCATCTGCTAAGGCTTCTAGTTCTGGTGCAGAAGTGTCGGGATCTACGGTGACAATTACTAAAGCTGGGACATATATCTTGTCGGGTTCAAGTGAAAACGTTCAAATCATTGTGAAAGTTAAGAAAAAAGATAAGGTTCAGCTAGTTCTGAATGGTGTCAGGATGACTGGAACAGATGCTGCAATTGTCGTAGAAAATGCAGATAAGACTTTTATCACCCTTGCAAAAGGTAGTAAGAATACGATTTCGGATTCTGCCCATCACAAGAATACAAAGTATGATGCTGCAATTTACAGTAAAGATGATCTCACTTTCAATGGTTCTGGCAGTTTGACGGTAGAAGGCAATTATGGGAATGCTATTGAGTCTAATGATGATTTGCGTATTTCAGGCGGAACTTATACGATTAAAGGTTATAAAAACGCCCTTTCAGCTAATGACGCAATCAATATCAAAGCCGCAACAATGAATTTGACTGCTACTTATGATGCAATTCATGCAGACAATGATAAAAATACGTCTCTGGGGAATTTCTATATCCATTCTGGCAAGATAACCATTCACGCTGGAGATGATGGTATTCATGCTTCTAATACTGCTCTTATTGATGGTGGTACGATTAAGGTAGAAAAGAGCGAAGAAGCGCTGGAAGGCAAAACCGTAACCATTAACGGTGGGGATTTAGACTTGACAGCGAATGACGATGGAATCAATGCCGCAGACGGTAGCAGTAGTGAAAAGACTCCGGGACAAGCTACTGCTGGTGTCAGCCTGACAATTACTGGTGGTAAGATAAAGATTAACGCACAAGGTGACGGTTTGGATTCTAATGGGGATTTGACCATTTCAGGTGGGGAAGTCTATGTGGACGGTCCCACAAATGGTGGCAATGGTGCTCTTGACTATGATGGCAATGGCACCATTACTGGTGGCACCGTTGTAATGGTCGGTAGCAATGGCATGGCAATGGGTTTTGGCTCAAACTCTAAACAGGCCTCTATCCTTACGAATGTATCTGGGAATGCTGGTGCTAAGGTGACGATTTCTGATTCGTCAGGAAAAGAAATCCTCAACTACACTGCGACTAAGAATTTCCAATCCGTTCTTGCTAGCTCAGCTGCTATCAAAGACGGTAAAAGCTACACCATTACAGTCAATGGACAATCCACGACTGCAACAGCTAGCCTAACTACTCAAAACGCAAATGGGATGGGCGGAGGTTGGAAATAGCATGAAAAGAGGCTGGGGAGCCCCAACCTCTTTCGTTTGACCTTCACAATAAAACCAATCATACAATTTAAGAATAACACTAAGGAACTGCTTAAACAATTCCCCTTCCTTGGGCTTCAATATAGTACAATAGCAAAAAACAAGTCTATTTTTGAAGGAAAATATATGCTATAATAAAATTAATGACATTAAAAAACTAGAGTTTCTTGCTCTAGCTTTTTATGTTACTAATTCTTCAAAATATCTCCTATTTCTGCCAAATTATCAACAGTCCAATCTGGAGTTTCTGCTGGGTTAGTTATGTGAGTCAAGCGACTAAAACCCTGCCGGATCCAAATAGTTCGCATACCAAGTTGTTTAGCTGGAAGAATATCATTGTCTAAACGGTCGCCAATCATCACAGCGTGTTTAGCCAAGCAGTTTGCTTGTTGGAGAGCCAGCTTAAAAATGGCTAGATTAGCTTTTGCCAGGCCAACATCGGCAGAAGAAATAATGAGATCTATGTAAGAATCAATACCAAAGTTTCTCAATCTTGCCAGTAAATTCGGCAATTGATTAGCAAGGATACCAATCTTGTAGTGTGAGTGAAGAGTTTTTAGCACATGTTTGCAGCTAGGATATAGGGTTTCTAAATCAGACTTCCAAGACGGACATTTCAAGCCATAATATTTCAGAGCTTCTACATCGCCTTTTTTATTTTCCATAAAATAGTGGATCATAGTTTGATAAAATGCTGCATAAGAAATATTAGTATCAGCAAGAGCCTGTTTAATCCGATCTTGATAGACTTTTTCTTCATTTACCAAAGGTGAGCCAACATCAAAGAATAACCAATCAATCTGTTTCATGCTAAACCTCTAATAAAGATTGATGTCTCCGCTGACAGCTTGGATAGCAAGAGAATCTGTAGAAGTTGATACTTTATGATGGATTGTGTTGCCAACAATTTGGTGGCTTGGCTGGAGCTGATCAGAAATAGAAATATCTCCATGTACCGTTTCAATATCATAGCTAAAATCATGGTGCAACAAATGAAGCGTAACATCTCCGCTTGTTGTTTGAATAGAGGTTTTACCAGCAATTTCTAAAGAATGCGTGTCGAGGTCACCTGATACAAGAGTAATTTTACAATCTGTTAATTTGGCATGTGCTAGATGGATATCGCCACTAGTAAGGGTCACATTGGTTTGTTGTAATTGACAATGCCGCATGGATAGATCACCACTTGCAAGTTCAATCGTTCCTTCTTGCGTTTGCAGTTGAGAGATATTGACGTCTCCCGAAGAAGATTGGCATGAGAAAGATTGGAGAAGAGTTCCACTTGGGATTTGAATGCAAACTGGATGACGATCCAGACCATTTTTCATAACATGAATAATCCAGTTCAAACCACTAGAGTTTGCTGCTCCTTTTTCTGTAATATACCATTTCTTGTCACGAACAATCGAACTTAACTGGTTGCTGCTCTTTCCGTTGTAGTATTTGATATGAAAGAAAGCATCAGGTGAAGGCTCAATTTGAATATCTTTAGTACTCACATCAATATGCAATTCAGAGACGGTTGAGTAATCTTCAAAAATATAAGTGTCGCTAGCATATTGTGAAGGATGAATATTCGGAGATGGTTGTTTTGCTGCACTATCAGAATTTATCTCTTCTGTCGAATGTGCTGAAAGCGAGCGAATAATCTCTTCTGCTGCGTCTCTAGGATCTCCTAACTCTTTAATGACTAGTGCTTCATTTTCAGATCCAGCGTCTTCAAAGTATTCCGTAAAATAATCCATCGCTTCTTTATAGTCTGCCTCAGGTAATGTTTTTAAGTATTTCTCTAATGCGGCTAAATAATCAGTTCTTGTCATGACGAACGCTCCCTTCTATGATGCCGTTGACTGTCGTCGTATATAACTTCCACTCTTCTTTGAGTGTACTTAATTGCTCTCGTCCATTTGGAGTAAGAGAGTAATACTTTCGTTTTCGGCCTTGATATTCTTGAGAATAAGTTGTTAAGTAACGCTTCTTTTCTAACTTTTTTAAAATAGGATATAAGGTTGATTCCTTGATATTGGCAATCAATTTAATCGTTTGGCTAATCTCATAGCCATAGGAATCTTCACTTTCCAAAATCGCTAGAATGAGAAATTCAATCAAGGTAGAAGATGTTGGAAAATACATGAGTCACCTCCTATGTATAATATTTTTATATATAATTTTTCTATACATAGTATAGTGCTTTTCACTTTCAAAGTCAAGAAAATATATAAAATTTTTATATATTTTTAAAATGTAAGTCTAAAACCATTTTCTTTTCTAGTTTTTTGAGACAGTACATCTGTGATTTCTCTAGGTTTGTTGTAAATAAACCTTAATTCTAGCTTAATTCATTAATTAAAGAATGTTTTGTATTGAAAAATTGCGCTAGAAAATGGTAAAATATACTAAGTCTATCTTAGAAGTAAGACAAAAGTGATGAATATAATGAAAAAACATAAAATAATTTTTAAATTTTTTGGGCAGACGCTACTTTATTTTGTGATATTTTTAGCCTTGCTTTATTTCTTTAATTATCTTGGCCAAGGTCAAGGTGGTTTTATCTACAATGAATTTTAGGAGCAGATTGTGACCAATTCAGTAATTAATGATATGATTGAAACGATTGAGTATTTTGCTCAGTCTCAACCAGATTTTCCAGTTTACAATGTCCTCGGAGAAGTTCATACTTATCATGATTTGAAAGTGGACTCAGATTCCCTTGCTGCAAAGATTGATAGCCTTGCGCTTCCTGAGAAATCACCAGTAGTAGTTTTTGGTGGGCAAGAATACGACATGTTGGCGACTTTTGTAGCCTTAACGAAGTCAGGTCATGCCTATATCCCGATTGATAGTCATTCCGCCCTTGAACGTGTGACAGCAATTGTGGAAGTGGCACAACCTAGTCTCATCATTGCAATCAATGAATTTCCACTGAAAGATAAATCGATACCAATTCTTGATTTAGCAACAGTTCAAGCAGCTTTTGCAGAAAAAAAGCCTTACCAGCTTACACATTCTGTTAAAGGGGATGATAATTACTATATCATCTTCACTTCAGGAACGACTGGAAAGCCAAAGGGTGTGCAAATCTCGCACGATAATTTGCTCAGCTTCACTAACTGGATGATTACAGATAAGGAATTTGCGACTCCAGAGCAGCCACAAATGCTGGCACAGCCACCGTATTCTTTTGATTTATCGGTTATGTATTGGGCGCCAACCTTAGCACTTGGAGGCACACTTTTTGCGGTTCCGTCTGCCATTACGCAAGATTTCAAGCAGCTATTTGAAACTATCTTGAATTTGCCGATTGCCATTTGGACATCAACACCATCTTTTGCAGATATGGCGATGTTATCGGAAGATTTCAACGCTGAAAAAATGCCAAGCATTACGCATTTCTACTTTGACGGGGAAGAATTGACGGTTAAAACAGCACAAAAATTGCGTGACCGTTTCCCAAATGCGCGTATTATCAATGCTTACGGTCCGACAGAAGCAACGGTGGCTTTATCTGCCGTTGCCATAACAGATGATATGCTAGCAAACATGAAACGCTTACCGATTGGTTATACCAAACTAGATTCACCAACCTTTGTTATTGACGAAGATGGAAACAAGTTACCAAACGGTGAGCAAGGCGAAATTATCGTTTCTGGACCCGCTGTGTCAAAAGGCTATATGAATAATCCAGAAAAAACAGCTGAAGCATTCTTTGAATTTGAAGGGCTACCAGCCTATCATACAGGAGATGTTGGCACCATGACTGACGAAGGTTTACTTCTTTACGGTGGTCGCATGGACTTCCAAATTAAGTTTAATGGTTTCCGCATTGAGCTGGAAGATGTCTCACAAAATCTGAACAAATCCAAATATGTCGACTCGGCTGTGGCTGTACCGCGATATAACAAAGATCATAAAGTACAAAATCTTTTAGCCTATGTTATCTTGAAAGACGGAGTGAAAGAACAATTTGAGCGTGAGATCGACATCACAAAAGCTATCAAGGACGACTTACAAGATATTATGATGTCTTATATGATGCCTTCAAAATTCCTTTATCGTGAATCTTTACCACTAACACCGAATGGGAAGATTGATATTAAAGGTTTGATTAGTGAGGTTAACAATCGATGATGGATTTCATAAGACAGATTCCTCATTTGGAACCGTACGGGGATCCACAATATTTTGTGTATATCATTTTAGCTGTTTTGCCTATCTTTGTTGGTTTGTTCTTCAAAAAGAGATTTCCCATTTATGAGGCCTTAGTTAGTTTAGCTTTCATCATTTTTATGTTAATTGGACCTAAATTAACGCAAATCTATGCTCTACTGTTTTATGTTCTTTGGCAAATGCTTTGGGTTTGGACTTATAAAATTTATCGAAAAACAAGAGATAGTAAGTGGATATTCTATTTACATGTTGCGCTCTCTGTTCTGCCGCTTTTCTTTGTAAAGGTAACGCCGGCTATTTATGGTCATCAATCACTATTGGGCTTTTTAGGAATTTCCTACTTAACTTTCCGTTCAGTAGGAATGATGATTGAACTTCGAGATGGTGTGCTCAAAGACTTTAGTTTATGGGAATTTTTACGTTTCATGCTCTTTATGCCAACTTTTTCAAGTGGACCGATTGATCGCTTCAAACGTTTTAATCAAGACTATGAAAAGATCCCTGAGCGTGATGAATTGTTGGATATGCTTGAGAAATCAGTGCATTATATCATGCTAGGTTTCTTATATAAGTTTATTTTAGCACATATCTTCGGCTCTATGATATTACCGCCTTTGAAGCAGTACGCATTACAAATGGGTGGTTGGTTTAATCTACCAACGCTAGGAGTAATGTATATCTTTGGACTGGATTTGTTCTTTGACTTTGCAGGCTATTCAATGTTTGCCCTTGCTATTTCCAATCTAATGGGAATTAAAAGTCCGATTAACTTTAATAAGCCTTTTGTTTCGCATGATTTGAAAGAATTTTGGAATCGTTGGCATATGAGTTTATCATTTTGGTTCCGTGACTTTGTCTTTATGCGTCTGGTTACAGTACTTATCCGAAACAAAGTTTTTAAAAATCGGAATACCACTTCAAGTGTAGCTTATATCATCAATATGCTAGTCATGGGCTTTTGGCACGGAGTCACTTGGTATTATATTGCTTATGGACTCTTTCACGGTCTAGGACTCGTTATCAATGATGCTTGGGTGCGAAAGAAGAAGATCATCAATAAAGAGCGGAAAAAGAAGAATTTACCTCCCTTGTCAGATAACAAATGGACGCAAGTAGCGGGAATGTTTATCACCTTTAATGTTGTAATGTTTTCATTCTTAATCTTTTCAGGATTTTTGAATGATTTATGGTTTAAAAAATAAAAAGGAGTTCTCTAATGGATATAAAAGCAGAAGTATTGGAAATTATTGATGAATTGTTTATGGAAGATGTATCAGACATGATGGATGAAGATTTGTTTGATGCAGGCGTTCTGGATAGTATGGGAACAGTTGAATTGATTGTTGAGTTAGAAAATCGCTTTGATATTCATGTTCCAGTATCAGAATTTGGTCGCGACGATTGGAATACAGCTAATAAAATTATTGAAGGTGTAACGGAGCTTCGTAATGCTTAAACGTTTATGGCTCATTTTAGGTCCGGTTATCTGTGCCTTTTTGATGGTTGTAACCTTACTATTTTTCTATCCAACCAAGCAGCGACATGATTATCAATCTGAAAAGCGCTCAGCCGTTACCCTGACAGCAGGAAGTTTCAAAGGAAGAACACAAAAAGTACGTGCTTTAACAGATAAAAAGCATCGTTTTGTTCCTTACTTTGGGTCAAGTGAATGGTTGCGATTTGATAGTATGCACCCTGCTGTTTTGTCTGAAAAATACAAGCGGAATTATCGTCCATATTTTTTGGGACAACGTGGAGCGGCATCTCTCACACAATATTTTGGGATGCAACAAATGCTCCCCCAAATAGAAAATAAAACAGCTGTTTATGTGATTTCTCCTCAATGGTTTACAAAAAAAGGTTACAGCCCTGCAGCTTTTCAACAATATTTTAATAGTGATCAATTAACTAGTTTCTTGCACCAACAAGAAGGAGACATTGCTGCTCAATATGCGGCGAAGCGTCTCTTACAACTGTATCCGACAGTAGCTATGAAAGATAATGTAAAAAAAGTCGCTGATAATCAGAAACTGTCAAATTTCGATAAACAGTACATTCGCCTTATAAGCCGCTTGAATAACCGCGAAGACGCTCTTTTTAGCTCCCTTTTTTCCGAACATAATGAGAATTATGAAAAATTAGTACAACCTCAGGTCAATCGATTGCCAGATAAATTTTCTTACTCAGATCTAGAGAAATTTGCGACAAGAGATGCTCAGAGGAATACAACAAACAATGACTTAGGAATTGACAATAAGTTTTATAAACATCGCTTGCGAAAGCGCATAAAGAAACTTAAAGGAACGCAAAAAAGGTTTTCTTATACCAAATCTCCTGAGTATAATGATTTGCAGCTTGTCTTGAATCAGTTCGCAAAGTCAAAAACCAATCCAATTTTTGTGATTCCGCCCGTTAATGCGAAATGGACGGCTTACACAGGATTGAGTCAGGAAAAATACCAACAGGCTGTGAAAAAAATTCGTTATCAACTGGAAAGTCAAGGATTCAAGAATATTGCTGACTTTTCAAACGATGGCGGAAAACCTTACTTTATGCAGGATACGATTCATATGGGATGGCTTGGTTGGCTAGCGTTTGATAAGGCTGTGAATCCTTTTATTTCAAATCCAAAACCAGCTCCTAACTATCAGATAAATAATCGATTCTTTAGCAAAGAATGGGCAAATTATGACGGCGATGCCAAGGATTTTAAATAATCATAAAAAGCTGAGAGAAATCTCAGCTTTTTAGAATGGGAGAAAGGGATGATACGACTTGTAAAAAGAGAGGATTTCTCAGTAGTTTTATTATGTCAGAACGTTTATGTTCCAGCACTTTGACAATTTTATTTACATCCAATCAAGATATAATCTTCAATGGCCTTGGCAACACCGTGCTGATTATTGGTTTGAGTAATAGCGGTGGCTTGAACTTTCACAGGTTCAGGGGCGTTTCCCATGGCGACTCCAAAACCAGCTAACTTTATCATCGGAAGGTCATTAAAATTATCTCCGATTGCCATGACTTGATGAAGCGGAATTTGATAGTGTTGAGCGATTTCTTGGAGGGCATTTTCTTTGGAGACATTCTTAGCAGTGACCTCTAAGTAATTATCTTTTGAAAGATAGAAAGCTGTATTGGGAAAATCAAGAGTTTGGAGATAATTGTAGAGACGCTGAATTATTGCAGGTTCATCAATCAAGAGAAGTTTGTGGATTGGGACAAGTACATCTAAGACAAGAATGAGTAGATTTTGAATTGTGGGGACTTCTCCAGTGATGTCAGCTTCAATCTGGATCCACTTATCAAAACGGTCGGCTAGCCAGTTCTTTCCAGAGTAGAGATTGATAGAAACTGTTGGAAATTCTTGCTTGATTAATTCAATGAAAGTCCGAATTTCTTTTTTATCCAAAGGGTGTTCAATGATAGTTTCATAATGTTGCGGATTACCTTTAATAACGAGAGCACCATTGTAGCAAGCTAAGGGATTGTCACCAAGCCCTAGTTCGTGCGCGATTGGCTTCATACCAAGTGGAGAGCGAGCAGATGCCAAGACAAAGGGAATGTTTTTCTTCTTTAAAAGCGGAATTTGCTCTTTCAGATTTTTGTCAACCTGATGTTGGTCATTTAAGATGGTTCCATCAATATCACTGACAATCAAACGAATACTTTGGTTATTCATAATTGTATCCTCCGTAAATTTAGTAGATGATTTTTAAAGTGTCAGGTAGGAGTGTCTTGATTTCTGTAGTTGGCTTTTGGTCTGTAATCCAATAGTCGAATGAACTGATATCGCTTAAAATATAATTGGAATTTTTTTGCCATTTCTCCTGCTCGGCTAGCAATACTTTCGTTTGGCTATGTTGCATGACTAGTTTTTTAATATAGGCATCTTCAGCATCCTCATAGCTAACTTGTCCATTTTTCAAACTTGCTGCTCCAAAGAAAGCAATATCGAATTGAAGATGTTCTAATAATTCAGCTTCATTTAAGGAATAATAGAAGCGGTTTTTGGGATAGAATTTGCCTCCAAGTAGATGAAAATCAATCTGTTTCTGGCCACTAAGCATGATAGCATTGTCTAAGGAATGCGAATAAATAGTGTTTTTTTGATTCATCAATTGAGCTAATTGCAAGATAATTGTTGAGACGTCAAAGTAAAGCAGTTGTTCTTCCTTAATCAATTCGTACGCTTTTTGAGCAATTTTTCTTTTTTCCTTGGTAAATTTTTTGCTACGATCATTGAAGGAGAGGATTTGTTGTTTGTTTTCTAAAGGAAGGATTCCGCCATGAGTCCGTTGTACGAGCTTACGCTCATTTAAAATAGAAAAATCCCTGCGAATGGTATCTTTAGAAACGTGAAAATAGTCAACCATTTCCTTTGCAGAAAGCTGTCTTTTCTCTGCAAGTAATTCTAATATTTTATTTAATCGTTGTTCTTGATACATACTCTTCCTCCTATGATTTCATTTTAGCATAGGATATAAGTGATTTCAAGTTTTTTTAATGATTTATAAGTTTTTGTAATGAGATTCAACTGTAAAGCCTTAAGGCAAATTTAAGTTAACTTTCTTATACTATAGATAATCCTAAAAAACTTTTCTCATATTAATCTCCTAAAGAAAAAAGCAATCGAATTGTACTGCCTTCAAAAGTTGGACAAATACGATTGCTTTTTTGTGTGAAATTCATGTTATAATAAGACCATGATTTCAAAAGAATTTCAAGAGCTGATGCGAGTAGATACAATTGCCACAGCAAAAGCCTTGCTTGGCATGCAACTTTGTTTGGATGGAAAACCCGTAGGAAGAATTGTTGAAACGGAAGCTTATCTGGGTGCAAAAGATAGTGCTTGCCATAGTGCGCATGGTAAACGCAGTCCGAAAAATGAATCTATGTATTTATCAGCAGGGCATTGGTATATCTATCAGATTTACGGTCATCAGATGCTGAATTTAGTGACGAGGGCTGAAAATATAGCAGAAGCCGTCTTGATTCGGGCCTTGGAATTACCAGATGGTACATTACTTGCTAATGGTCCGGGGAAATTAACCAAATTTGCAGGGATTAGTAAAGTCTTTGATGGGAAGAATTTGCAAGAATCACATTTGCAACTGGCAGCCGATGCACTTCCTTTGCAAATTAGTTCACGTCCACGAATCGGCGTCACCTGTACAGATCATTGGCGAGAAGAGCCACTTTGCTTTTATGTAGCTGGCAATCGTCATGTGTCCAAAATTGCAAAAATAGGGTTATTACCAGATGAAGAAACATGGAGGAGAACACTTGATGACGAAAATTGAAATTTTTGAACAGGTTGTGGCGATGATGAAACAGGATTCGTCAACCAAAAAGGATCTAAAAGGAGCAGATCCAGACATGTATCGCAGGCAAATCACAAACGAGATGAAGGATGAGGATTTTCTTTATCAAATGCGGTGTTATCTGGCAAGTTTTGGAATCATTAGTCACGTTAGTTTTCATCCCAAACATCGGCAGGCACTAGGGTTTCGGCTGAGAAAATTTGAGAATCGACTATATATACTGAATGCAAATCCTGATACGGACTTACGCGTTGCAGACCAGATAATTTTGATAGATAATCAAACAATTCCAGCATTTTATCAAGTGTATCGTGATTATTTTGTCAGTGAGACAGAAGAGCGCCAATATATGGAGTGGGCCTACTTTGTGGCTAAATCTGATACGGTGACTTTGCTGCGAAATGGGCAAGAGCAGACAATTTCAGTACAGGAAACAAAATTGACTACACACACTCCTGCTTTTGAATATAAACAATTATCAGAAGAAACTCTATATTTGAAAATGGAAAATTTCTTTGATGAAGAAGCCATTGCAAACTTATACCAAGAAAGTAGCTCGGCTATTAGCACAGCAAAGAATGTTATTGTTGATGTGCGTGTTAATCATGGTGGATCGGATTCGTTGTATTTTCCTTTATTGCAATATGCACTTTCTGATGGCAAAAGTTTTAAGGACGTGACTTTTTCTGATGATGGTATGGAAATTTTATATACTAAGCGTAATGTAGAACTGCGTTTACAAGATTTTCAAGCAATGCTAAGGCAAGAAGATATTTCGCCTGAAACTCGAAATATGCTGGAGCAGTTTATAACTGAATTGGCTGTCAATAAAGACAAGGGGTATGTACTTTATGATCAATCAGATGAAGCGATTTTACCAGATGTGACTGGACAAGCAAAACCAGAAAAATTGTTTATTTTGTCGGATGTCTACTGTGGTTCATCAGGGGATAATTTCATTTCGATGATGAAAGCATTTGACAAAGTTACCGTGATAGGTAGACCAACTCTAGGAATTTTAGATTATTCTAATTGCTGCACAGTGGATTTTGGGGATTATGAATTTGTATTTCCGACTTCACGGAGCCTTGCCGTTGATAAAGGACAAGGAATGAATGATAAAGGAGTGATACCAGATATTTTCATCCCTTGGACACCAGAGCATTTAGAGCGAGATATTGATTTAGAAGAATGTCTCAAACTTTGTTAAAGAAAAAAGAGAATGAAGCCGAACGTGTGATTTCATAGAAATCTAGTTTCGAATTTCATTCTCGTTTTTTTTTATAAAATTTTATCAGATTTTTCTACATAAAAGAGCGCAATAATCATGATGATTGTAAGAACAAGCAAAATGACGATAGCTGGTATCCAAGAGCGGAAAAAATCTGCACTGTAACCAAAGAGAGCTGGACCAAAAGAAGCAAGGACATACCCGCCTGTTTGTGCTAATCCAGATAACTGTGCGGTTTGCTCAGGGCTGCTTGTTTTCATTGAAAAAGTAACCATAAGATAAGGGAAGAGTGCACTTACGGCTGTACCAATTAGAATGTTGATAATGAGCCAATACATAAAATTATTTGTCTGTATCAGTAACATGCTAATGCCGATAAGAGCGGATGATGATATTAGACCAAGCATGATGAGGCGATAACGAGGAGAGAGTCGAGTTGTCAAGCTGGGAATGGTCATTGAAAACGGCAAACTAATCAGATTAAAAACAGAAGCTAAAAATCCAGCAGAAGCATTTGAAATGCCAGCTTGCGTTGCCATAGTTGGTAGCCAGGTTAGACAAGTATAAAAAAGCAATGATTGCAGACCACCAAAAATAATAATAGCCCAGACTTTTTTATTTTTCCAAATAGTGTTGCCTTGACTTGATTTGTCTTTGCTGACTAAGTAGTGATTGTAGGAAGTATTTGGCAACCAAACTAAAAATGCTAAAAGACAGATGGCTGTCAGACAAAGTACCAACCCTTTCCATGAACTGGCTTCTGTTATGGGCACAGCAATAGAGGAAGCGATAGCTGTTGATAATCCCATAGAAGTGATATACATCGTTGTCAATAGCCCGATCCGATGCGGTTGGTTGGCTTGGATGACGCTTGGAAGTAATACGTTAAGCACTGCAATGGAAGCTCCAATAAGAATGGTTCCCATATAAAGGAGTGGTAGATTAAAAATCCGAATTAAAGAGCCGATTGTAAGAAGAGCGAGGACAAGAGCAAACAGTTTTTCTAGCCCAATTTTACTCGCTAAACGCGCTGAAAATGAAGAACAGAGAGCGAACATGATCAAGGGCAGACTAGTCAAAAGACCAAGTGAGCTCACCGAAACATGAAGCCCACTAGCAATGTTCGTTAAAACAGTTGGAAGCGTTGTAAAAGGCGTCCGCAAAGCGACACCCACCATGATAATTCCTGGTAATAAAAAGATAGAATGTTGTTTTTTCATAAATACTCCTAAGGGGTTCTTAGAAAATTATACCATAGAAATAGCTGAAATTATAGCTCTATATTAGTGCATGAGCTCCAGATAGTAGGATGTAATAGTGGCTTCTTCAATTTTATTTCGTTGTCCTAGCCACCAAGTAACTGTTTCGATAAAAGTTGTTGTGACATAATTTTTTAAAAATTGTTCTGGTAAATCAGACTTTTGTATCAATAGCTTTTCGCGAATGAGAGGAAAGAGATAGTGTTCTAGCTCTAATTTTAAACGATTAATAAAATAGATATTTTTAGATAATAATAAAGTGGCTATTTTATCTTGATTTTTCCTGAAATGGTAAAAAATATGAGCTGTTGCATCAAAAAGCTCACTTGCTTGGTAGCGCTCAATAAACGTATGCTGGAACAAATCTTGGCACATTTCTTCAAGTAGTGCCTCTTTTGTCTCAAAATGAGCATAGAAAGTCGACCGACCGACATCTGCAAGGTCAATGATTTCTTGAACTGTGAGGCATTCATAACTTTTTTGATTTAAAAGAGTGATGAATGCCTGATAAATGGCTGCGCGTGATTTTTTAACTCGTCTATCCATCGTTTCCGAACAAATCTCCCTAAATGTACGCTATCAAACGAAGCATTAGATTTGTTTCTTGTTTCCTCCATTAAAATAGTAGATAATATAAGTGAACAAAGTGTTTTGTTTTGAATACATTATACAACAAATAAAATGAAATCTCAATGTGCAATTAGAAGGAGAAGATCATGAAATCAAGTAAAAATGTCTGGATTGCATTTCTGTTAAATTTTTCTTTTGCAATTATTGAATTTACCTTTGGTGTTCTTTTTAATTCTAGTGCTGTGCTAGCAGATGCGGTGCATGATACGGGTGATGCTTTAGCAATTGGCTTATCAGCATTTTTTGAAAGAATTTCCAATAGACGAGGTGATAGAAACTATACATTAGGCTATAAACGGTATAGTTTACTGGGAGCCATGTTGACCTCTACCATTTTAATAGTGGGTTCTATTCTTATTCTGGTTGAAAATGTTCCTAAATTATTTGCACCTGAACGGGTGAACTACGACGGTATGCTTGTCTTAGGCATTTTTGCAATTGTGATCAACTTTGCAGCTAGCAGGGTGGTTAGTCATGGACGTACACACAATGAATCTATTCTTAGTCTGCATTTCCTAGAAGATATTTTAGGTTGGTTGGCTGTTATTTTCGTATCCTTTATTCTTCGTTTTACAAACTGGTATTTTCTTGATCCGTTGCTTTCGCTCATCATTTCGACCTTTATCTTAAGTAAAGCACTACCAAAGTTTTGGGAAAATGTTCAAATCTTTCTTGATCACGTACCGAGTGATGTGAATTTGAACGATCTTTATGCAGAAATTCAAACAATTGAGAATATCCAAGCAATAACTCAGTTAAATGTTTGGACAACCGATGGACTAGAAAAATTTGCGATGATTCATATTTGCATGAAACATCCCGAACAACAAGCAGAAACTCAACAGCTTATTCGCCAACATCTTAAAATATATGGAATTAAAAAAGTCACCATTCAAGCAGATGAAAGTTTAGATGAGCATGAAGAATGCTGTATTGGTGAAGAGAATGAGGAATGAGGAGAAAAAATGGAGCATTCCGCTGTTAAGGAGTTGTTGAAAAGTGTTAAATCTGTTATCAACAAATTTTCAAAAGAAGACAGTTGGGGTATTTGTTTTCTAGATGTTGAAAAAGTAGCTCAGCTTGTCATAGAGATAGGAAACTGCTAAAATGTGAATAAGCAGATATTTGATTTGTGATGTAGCTGTTAACGAACAGAAATCTCTTGCCAAAGGTTTCTACGAACATATGGGATTTGAAGTGTATAAAGGAATAGTACGTGATGAACAAGGGAATCCCTATCCTCTTCTATATATGAATTAGATAAATAATTTATAGTATTTTAGGAGTAATAGTCTGCAGACTATTTAAACAATATAAAAATCACACTAGCACTATTGTACCGCCCTCCAAAAGTATAGTCATTCTTATTTATTGTCGTATGATTCTTTACTTTTTTATAATATTCATGGTCAATACCAGTAATACTCACCATATAATAATTGATTTCCCTTGGTTGAACAAAGCGACAAGAAGGATAGCTGATACATCAATAGAAATGGGGTAGTAGTTTCTTCATAATAGTAGCACTTCCTTAGTTTATCAACTTAGCATTAGGGAAATAATGCAAAAGTCTATTGAAACAGACAAAAATGAATGTCTATTATAATGAAGAATCAAGTTCTTTCGAGAAAATATCTATTTTTTGAAAAACGATATTAGAAGTTGAATGGTAGTGGATGAATATTTCTAGGGAGCCTGAGGGGATGATGTGGAGTTCCATTTTTGTTTTTCTGAAGACAATATAGATTTGGTACTAGTTCCTTAATGACTTTTTCCCTGTTCATGTAAGTACCATTGTTTCCCCAACAAGCAACTATTAAATCAGACTGTGTTACACATTCTAAAAGATAATGATCATTATCTTTTCCGATAGGATCATCAATTAAATATATATCTTTCGGATAAGTACTTCTAAAAGCAAATAAATTAGCCATAAGTAAAGTTCCATATCCCCAATCTTTTGCGAAATTTATGCATCTAGTGATTGTAGGATCATCAACATTTTCATCAGCGATTGATGGGTTTAATCCAATAAATAGAATTGTAGGTTTTGTAGAGTCCCAAGTACGAGATAGTTTGTAACGATAAATCTTATCTTTAGATATAATAGCTTTCTTTTCCACGATTGATTCTCCTTTTTTTATATTATATACTATTGATTAAAAACATAGTCAAACTAGGTGTTAAAAAAGGTAGAGATTAAATTGAAATACAGTGCAATATATCGCAATTGACAAAAAGAAAAAACGCTTGAAATCAGCGTTTTTCTTTGGTATTGATTTGTATAACCCTTATTTAACCTCTGTAAGGAATACTTAAAATCTATTTTAGTTGTGACAAACCTTATTAAATCAAGGTTTATAAGCTATTGATTTGGATAAAACTGTCAGAGGTTGCCAAAAAGGTTGCCATGAATTTCATGAGGTTAGCTCCGCAATTTTATTTAAATAAATATCTACCGCTTGTGTTTGATTTTTAGGGGCAAGCTCGGCATATATGTCCATAGTAGTCTTGATAGACTTATGTCCCATACGAACCTGTAACTCTTTCCAATTCATACCAGCATTTAACATCATAGAAGCGTGTGTATGACGGAATAAGTGAAAACCATAGTCAGGTAGACCAACTTCCTGTAATCGTCTTTTGAGTGTCGCACGTTCATTCCTATCGCACATATAGTTTCCGTAAATAGTTGGGAAAATCAACTTACTTTTTGAAAGACCGTTCTTCTTGAAATAAAGATTCATTTCATCATGGAAGTTTTGAAGTTGCTCAATAATTTGGTACGGAACAGCTATTTTTCTATTGCCCGAATCAGATTTAGGAGTATTTTTACAAACAACCTTTCCTTTTAATCCTAACTTAGGTTTCGCATTTTTCCAAACAAGAGTTTTAGTGACTAATATTTCAGAACTTTCAAAATCAAGGTCATAGATAGTCAAAGCTAATAGCTCATTGATTCTCATTCCTGAAGCAAGTAGACTGTCGCAGATAACTTTAAATCGCCGATTAGCCCTAGTATTAGGTAAAGTATCAACGAAATTTAGCCAGATAGTTAAATCTTCATCATGAAGAACCATAATGCGTTTTTGATTGCTTTTAGGTTTTGGGGGAATTTTGATAGATTGAGCAGGATTATGCTTTAATTCAAAGTGTGTTATTCCAAAATCAAAAATATCACTTAATTTATGGGCAATAGCTCCAAAATCTTTAGCACAGCCTTTTTCAGCTCTTTTTATTCCAGAATCTACAGATTCTTTTGATTTTGTTGCAAGCTCATTAACCCAGTTTTGAATATCAGACGAAGTAACTTTATCAGGCTGATATTGCCCAAATTGGGGGAGGATATAGGTATCTAGATAGTTCCTCACTCGGTTTAGAGTGTTATCTGAGCTGACCCAAGTCTCGTAGTTGGAGAACCACAGTTCAGCTAAATCTGACAAGGTAGCAATGCTAAAAGTTTCTTTCCTTGTTGAACCAGTTTCTTCAAAATCAATTTTAGCTTGAATAATTTTACGGTCTAAGGAGCGTAGGGTTTTAGCTGTTACGGTTGTTTTTACAGGTTTTCCAGTCTTTATATCTAAGCCTAGATAGATGCTCTTTGCTGAATAACTAATCTCGCCATTGTCCTTTACTTTCTTGAGGACGGTTTTTCCTTTATGGATAATTTTTTCTATATTCATTGCTGCTCTCTTCAATCAATCGAAGAATTGAAAAAAGCTAAAATAGATAGTATCTCACTTTCTTTTTTGATACTCCTATTTTAGCACATTTCACTTCTAGTTGTGGCTTAAAAACTCTAAAACAGTATCAATATGATAGTAAACGGTTCTAGTACCCTCAATAGGTGGTTCTAAACGTTTAAGACCTCTATTTTCCCATGACTTCAATGTATTTGGAGATATACTCAGTAAATCTAATAACTCTTTTTGAGTATAAATAATACCAGTTCTATTCTTTTCACTATTTAAATGTTTTAGTAGGTCAATAACAGTAAGAAGCATGAGTTCAATTTGCTTTAAATCAAAATTATTGCTAGACATACTATTCTCACTTTCTTTGGTAAATATAATTGAAATATGAGATAATAGCAGTAGGGGTAAGCTACTGCTTATCTCTCGCTAATCCGCAACATCACTTTTAGGCTTCTTGGCGGAATCTTTAGGAGTGATGTTGTTTTTTTGGTAAAAAATTTGAAAGGCATCTTCAAGAAAATCTTCAAAATTAAATTTCTCAAGTTCCCTACTAAATTTATTTAACCATAACCCTACGTCTGGGTTGGGGGTGTAGTTGGTCTCATACTCTTGAATGAGCCTGATGATGAAGTGATTGCGGGCTTGAGTGCCCCAGACTTTTTCAATTTTCGTTAGAAGAGGAAAGAGTCCACTACCCTTCATTAAATATGAAATGGTTGATAAAAGGTCATTGTTACGAGAGTTCAAAGATTCAAGCTCTGGGAAGATGCCAGCCCCTTTAAGTAAATCACTAGTGAATTGCAACGGTTGACCAGTCTCTGCATCATGGAAACAATATTTATCAATCATTTTGTTGACAATGAGTTTACTCAAATCTTGAGGGTTATCAATATCAAGAAGTAAGGTTAGTATTTGATTGCTATAAGTTCCTTTGTAAGAAGCTTCCATACGTACCCAAGAATTGCAATACTTAGTTAAGTGCATATAGCGACCTTGATTGTCTAATTGTTCCTGATACTTGTTATAGATACGCAGCAGAGCATTTACATTCTTTTTCTTGCTACCGATATACATCGTTTGCGCTTGACCATTTACTTCTTGAGCGCTGATGTTAGAAATATTTTTACGTCCCTTATGATTAGTAATGATATATCGCTTGTTTTTCAGCCCTTGATACAGGTCATTGACAGACATTGAATAATTAAAGTAATCAACAGCAAGGTCAATACGAGAGAGGCGCAAGTCATAATAGTCAGCGTACAGCAGTTGCGCTATATTGTGAACGTCAATTACTTCATCATAATAGTCTTGATAGGAGGTTTTATAGTGAGACAAAGCTGATGCAGAAATTTTTAGGATAATCCCCATAGTGAAATTAGTTTGATGCCAAGCAATTGCAAAGTAATAGGGGAGATTCTGAAAGGTAAATCCGTCTGTATAGCCTGCTGGTGGGGTTTTCAGTGGAACATAATTTCCAAAGAGAACAGGGAGGGATAGCTTTTCTGCTACTGTTTCAGACAGCGATAAAGCAATTTGATGCCAATTATCTAGATATTCTCCTACAGTATCTTCTGTCGGTTGGATGACAAATGTAGCTTCATCGACACTGGTCATAATGACTAGGTTATGGTCGTTATCTTTTTGAGGATATTTTTCAATTTCATTTCTACAAATCATTTTATTTTCTTTCTATCCGCCTAAAGAGTGAAAGTTAACCGGGCGGTAAATATTGGTTTGGTTAACTATTTATTGTAATGTAGCTAAATTCCTATGCTTTTATTCTCCCACACTTTAAGGTGGCGGTCACCCTAAATAAAATGTTGTAGAATAACGTTGATATAACAGCGTTTTAAGGGAATTGAGTATTTTACCCTAAAGTGGAATTTACAAAGCTTTAAAAACAAGGTCAAATGGAACGGGGGTCTTTACATGTCCCCCGTATAACAGCCAGCTAAAGCTGGCGAGACAGTAAGCCAGCGTTTCCGCCGCAAGGCTACCTCTCGGCAACTGTCTCATCAGAATAGAAATAGCGGTCTGAACGTTGAACAGCTTTCCGAATCAGGTTTTCTAAAGGAAGCATGTTATAACTTGGTACAATGATGTGACGACTATCTTGCCCATCTACCTTCATGTATCCTACACCTCGAGGGTTGTTTCTCACAATATTTTCTTTTTCATCTGAGAAGAGCATTGAGACAGTTTCCTTCGAGAGTTTGCCTAGTGCAATCACTGTACCTATCGAATCCCTTGATAGACCAAGTGAACTTTTATGAGCATCTTGCTGCGAAATAATTACATAGATTCTAAAGGAACGTCCTAGCTGAATTAAGCGAGTATAGTCTTTAATTGCCTGCTCACGCTCCTTTTTGTCAAGGCTATTTTGCCACGCATTAAACTCATCAAAACAGATAACAACAAATTCTCGTGATTTATCAATTCCTTTTTGACGATTTTCTAAAATGTTCAAGCCAATTTTTAATATGTCTGATACAGAATCAAAACGCTTAAAAGTTTTGCAGTCATTTAAAAAGGCAAAGTCAGAATCAGCCTTATAGTCCGCAATAAGGAATGGGGATTTTGGGTAACTATTAGCAAAACGAGCTAAGAAAATTTTTGTCGCATAAGTTTTTCCAGAACCACTGGAACCTACCAATAGAGCATGGGGCACACGCTCCACGGGTATATCCCAAAAGAATGGAGCCCCGTAGTCATATAGGCTTGCATCAAGAAAACATTTCATGTATAGTGCCTTTCTAAATGTAGGAAAAAGACATTTGGAGATTAAGGTAATATTGATTGTTATACCGTAAAATTTTTCCAAATTGAGTGTCAAATTGCAGTCTGTGTCCTTTGTCGGACCAGCTTTCATAGGTTGTAGATTCAGCTAGGTATTTGCTAAACTGTGTTAAAAAGACTTGTTGGATATAGCTTTCTTCTTCTTCATCAACAGGCTTCTTAGATAGCATAATAGGAAAACTAACAAGGTAAGAACGATTGTCATTGCTACTTTGCAAAAATCGAATGTAGCGACTATCAAAAAGAAGTTTTTGACCTGAAACAGTGGCGCTTTCTTCAATTACCTGCTCAATATCTGCTGTGATTGCTGGGAGGTTTAACTGAAGCATCTGAGCCTGTCTCTGCTTTTCGATAGTTTCACTAATCCTAAGAGCTAAATAAAGAAATCCAGTAAATAAGATAATTAGCCATGATATAAACGACATATAACAATTCCTTTCTATGGATAAGGGGAAATACTCCCCACTATCCATTAAACAAGTTCAATAAAAGCAGACTTAGCTTTTACTGAGAGTGCAGCACGATTCCCATTGGTATATGCAGTGATAGAAACATTCTCTAGAACAATTTCGACTTTTTCATCAAACAAAGTTGCAAAGTCAGATACATTAACCATATCAGCCTTGATATTTGTTTGATTGAACCGACCGTCTGGAGTTCGTACACCGATAGTTAATTGGGTTTGACCAGTGCTGAGACCAGAAGTAAAATCTTTTACTTCCGATGCGCCGATAAGACGACCTTGTATTGTTGTTTGTGTAGCTTCCACAGGCTACCTCTTTTCTAACCGTTTTATTAAATACATCAAAAAATTCACGGCTTTTCAAATTTATTGAAGGTATGTATTAGTGTGTGATAGCTATCTCACATTATTATTGTATAAAAACTAAAAAAATATGTTTACCTAAGAAATGCTATATTTTTGATATAATCTTTTTTGTTTAAAAATTAGGAAACTGTGGAATTTTTGATGAACTCATAACCCCTTGTAAATACTGGATTATAAAGACTATTATTTAGAGATTAAAAAAACTATAATTTAGCATGATAGAGTTTAATCAAGCATCATTATTTTTTGAAAACGTTTTACCCTAAAAGCTTTCTCCCTTCTTGAAATCTCTATATTTTATGTGATAAAATAAGATACTTTAACTTTAGGAGATGTTTCTATGAAAAACAAAATTAAAATAGAAGAACGTATGTTAGTTACAGTGACTCTCAATTTGATGCACAAAATGCAAGATTTTCAAGATTTTAAGAAAGAACAAGGTATTAGCGGAGATTATGAAGCCAAAGTCGCTTATCTAGTAGAGAACTTGCACGTACATGAAAAAACGGCTGAAAATTTATTGTCTGGAAAGGTTGTGTCTCATAATAATTATTTAGAAATTTTCCCCTCGTTTGGTTCTGAATCAAATGGTGATACGCAAACAAAATTAGAAAAATTTGCCGAAATAATCTCGAAAGAAATTGAGAACGGAGATGACAATACTGTCAAAGAGGTAAATAGGATACTTTCTGATAAGTTAGATAAGTTAGATTTAAAAAAAATAGTCAATGCGACATTTATCCAATCATTGGAAAAATCCAGTCAGTCTAGTTTAAAAAAGCTAAAAAATCCGAGTAAAAGGACAAAAACTTTGGATTATGCTTGGGTCATCTGGAATAGCTTTTTTTATGACTATACTTCTAAAAGAGATGATCAATATCAAATATTTACTAAGTTAAATGTAATAGAAAAAGCTATGGACTACTTCCCTTTAATCGAAAAGATTTTTGAATCAGAAGAAAATCTAGAGGTATTTTGTCAAGTAGCTGAACGATTAGATTTGTTTAAGATAGTTGATGAATATGAGGATTGGGAGAATGTAGAAAAGTTTATCAAATCAGTCCAAACTCGAAATGGTTTTGATAATTACTTATCTTAGAGCACACAAAAAGCCAAGTCAAAAAACGACTTGGCTTACCTTATCTGTTTCAACAATATTCTGAGAGCTTTAATAGTAGGCTCTCTTTTTTCTTTTGGGAGATTTTCAATATCTTCAATGAGTTGCACAAATTCCTTGCCTTTATTCTGATTTTCAATATTGAAAAAGGTATTCACGTCAACTTCAAGTGCTTGCATGATTTTTTCAATGGTTTCTATTTTAACGTTTAACTGTTTATTTTCTAAACGGTAAATGTAATTGAAACCTAAATCAGCTTTTTCTGCTAGATATTCTTGAGTCATTCCATTCTTCAGTCTTAAATGTCTGATTTGTTTAGCAACAAACTCTCTTAAATTCATATTTTTAGTCATGATAGCACCTCTTAACTATCATACAAGTTTCTTTTAATTAAAATACCACCTATTAAAGACTGAATTTTTAAAAATAATATAATACTAAAGACTGCAAATGTGATATAATATTTATAAAACAGTCTTTTGAGACTTATTTATTTAACAAAGGAGAACATTATGTCAAATTCTAAAACTCATGGTCATGGTACCATTAAAAAGTTACGCACGGGTGCTGTGGTATCTGTATTGGCTCTGTCATCTGTATATGGGGTATCTACAACGGTAAGTGCTGACGAGGTAGGTACAGGTGCTAAGGAGAGTATTGTTAAAACTGTAGAAAATCCTGATGCTAAGAATGATGCTCCTGTTGCTAAAGTAACAGAACAGCAAGTAACAGAAGCTAAGTCTCAAGCGGATACTGCAAATAAGGCTGTGGAAGCACAACAAGGGGTAGTTACTCAGGCTGATACGGCTGTTAAGGGTGCTGACCAAGTTGTTAATGACACTACAAATCAGATTAAAGAAGTAGAAACAGTTACACCTGCAAAGGTTGAAGAAGCTAAGGCTGATGCTCAAACTAAATCAGATGAGCTTGCTAAGGCTGAGGACTCTGTTAAGTCTGCTGAGCAGTCTCAAGCTGATACTGCTAAAAAGGTAGCAGACCAAACAACAGTAGTTAATCAGGCTGAAGCTAATGCTAATAAAACTGCAAGTGCTGTGGCTGATGCTCAGAAGAAGGTAGATGACCTCTCAAATTCTTCAACTGATACCACTAAACTGCAAAAAGATGTTGATGACCTTACTAAGAAGGTAGCTGACGACCAAAAAGCCCTAGATACAGCTAAGCAATCTTTGGATACTGCTAAGTCTGCTGAAGCTAATAAAGCTAAGGCTATTGAAGATGCTAAGAAAGTTGTAAACGGTGCAACTCAGGTAGCAGAGTCTGCTAAACAGGCATTAGGTGTTGCTAAATCCGCTGAAGCTGATTCTACTAAGAAAGTAGAAGACGCTAAAAAAGTTCTTGATGTAGCTAAGGCAGGTACAACTAAACAGGTTCAGGTCGGTACTAAAACTGTAACAACTGGTGGCAAGGCAACCCTTAAGGAAGGAGTAGCTAAATCTGAATTCTTTGAATCAAATGGGGTAGTAACTTCTGATGCTTACTTAAAAGCTATTAAGGCTTTGGCAGAGGGTACAGGCTCCTATGCTGATGTTCGTAAAGCTATTGCTGATGGTGTAGAGAATGTTCCAGGAAGTTCTTTAGCTGATATTGCAGCACCTAATCGTTCAGTATTTAAAAGTTGGAAAAGTAATTACAATCCGCAATTCTCTAATACAGATTCCACGACTAAGGTATCAGTTCATGATTTAACAGACGAACAATTGACTGACTTAGCTTTGTTCTATACTGCTTTGGTTAATGATTTGCGTTCTAAGGTTGGTACAGAACCACTTAAAGTAACTAAAGAGAGTGTAGCAGCCACTAAACAAGCACTAAAAGATTTGTTTAATAAAACATTCCCTGCATATAACAATATGTCTGAAGCAGAACTCAAGGCTAATGGTTTCTGGGGACCAGAGTCTATTAAAAAAGTAACAGAATCAAATCAAACTCAAGAACACTTAGATGCTGTTCAAGGTTCAGGAAAACTTTTAAATGGTGTAGTAGCTAACCAAGTACAGTACCAAGGACATAATGGTGCTTATCAGACTATGGCTGATTTAAAGGCTAATTTGCTTGCTTTTGTAGGAAATATGCTCTACGGTTCTACTGGTACGGGTTCTAATGTATCAACAGCAGGCACTTCACGTGATAATTTTTCAGATGCTCTCGCTTTGCTTGGTCTTAGGGGCAACTACAACTCAGCTGGGGTAGGTGTAGACTTCTATACAACATTTAACGGACTGGGGTACTCTGCACCGGCAACTTATGCTTTGATGTTAAACACTAATGGAGAAGCTATCGACAATCCTTACCAGACTTTAACAGGTGGAAAAACAGAGGTTGTTCCTGTTTATGAAACAAAAACCATTGTAGATGAAAAAGCAGTAGCTAAAGCTCAATTAGCTTACGACACAGCAGTAAAAGCAGACCAAGATGCTAAAGCTAAGTTGGCTGAGGCTCAAACTAAATACGATACTGCTATGAAGGCTTTGGCAGATGCTCAAAATCAACTTGCTAACCTACAATCAGGTACAGTAGATATTCCTGCTTTCGAAAAAGCGGTAGTAGATGCACAAGCACAGTTAGATGCGGATAAGGCATCATTGCAATCTGCTAAGGAAACTCTTGCGGTAGCTAAAGCTAGTGCAGTAGATAAAGCTAATGCTCTTTCTAAGGCTCAGGCTGAACTTGTGAAAGCTAAGTCAGAAAATACTAAAGCTCAACAAGCTCTTACACAAGCTAAGGAAGAATTTGAAGTACTTACCAAAGCTAATGGGGTAGCTAAACAGGCTGTAGAATCTGCGACAGCTAACCGTGACAAGGTAAAAGTTATTGCTGATGAAGCTAATAAAAAGGCTAAAGACCTTGAAACGGCTTTAACTAACAAACCAGCTGTACTTAAAGAACTCAATTCTAAACTTGCAGAAGCTCAAACTAAGGCAGCAGCGGCTCGTGCAGAGCTTGAAACTGCTAAAGAAGTACTTTCTAAGTTGCAGGCAACAGCTAAAGAAAAGGTTGCTAAGTACAATGAATTAGCTAAACTTAAAGCTGAACAAGATAAGGCTGAAGCTGATGCTAAACGTTTGCAAGATTTGAAAAATAAGGCTGATGAAATCCGTAAAAATGGCGGTCAGCCTAAAGAAGTTCTTGATGCTAAAGGTAATGTTGTAGATATTATTGATGCAGCGGTTAAAGAAGTGCCTACTAATTCTAAGGTAGTTCCTGTAACTTATTCAAGGGTTGAAAGAGGCAAGCAACTACCAAACACAGGCTCAAAAGGATCTATGCTTGGTTTACTAGGACTTAGCCTGCTAGTAGGTCTAGGATTGGGATATAAAGGAAAACATAGAAGAGGATAGGAAAATGAGTAACACAAGAAAATTTTTAAAAGAATTTATCAGATATAATTTATCCATTAGAGGTTTTGCTGTAATGAATCAAGGAAATTATTTGAAAGCAACAAAAGGTAAAGAAAAATTTAGAATTTTACCAGTAACTAGAACAATTCCGATAGATTCTGAAACCACTACAGTTGAAGCAAACTATGATTCTGTTAAGAAATTCCAAAAATACCATAATGAAAAGTATATTGATTGTATTGCTTATGGAATAAGTAAAGTTTCAGATAATGAGATTAAGGGGCTTGAATTATTTATAATTCCTATTGCAGAATTTGAGAAATATGTCCAACCTGACCAGAAAACAGGGGATGTTCTATCTAGAGCTTCTAATCACTATCATTACAATTATGCAAAATATAGTCACCCAATCAATGAGCTTATTCATAGCTCTTGGATAAGCAAGTAAAAAAAGAAAAATCTTCTTACATGGTGTAGGAAGATTTTTATATTCCACAAATGATTGAAAAGACTATGCTATTCTACTTATTTTTAGGAATGAAAAAAGCCCTAAGAATCTTCTAGGACTTCTCATTCTTCGATTGTTGACTTTCTTTTTTATTTCAAAAAAGGTTGCCAAAAAGGTTGCCATAGAACTGATTTCAAATGTTTTGTAATGAAATTCAATATTTCAAAAATCGCATGAAATCAAGGTTTTCAGCATGTACTGAAATGTAATGAAACCTTATTTAACTTCTGTAAACACAACGTGCTTGCGAAGTTTTGGTGAGTATTTCTTCAATTGAAGACGGTCTGGAGTGTTACGTTTGTTTTTAGAAGTAAGGTACAAGCGTTCACCAGATGCTTTGTGTTCAAGTGTGATATTTACGCGCATGATAGCTCCCTTCTATTATTCAGCTGCAGCAGCTTTAGCGATTTTACGTCCTTTGTAGTATCCTTTAAGTGATACGCGGTGAGAACGTGAGTAATCTCCAGTAGTTTCATCAAAAGTTACAGATGGAGCTGTAATTTTGTAGTGAGTGCGACGTTTGTTTTTTTTCGCTTTTGAAGTGCGACGTGCAGGTACTGCCATTTTAAATTCTCCTTTTAGTTTTTAAAATCTATTCAATGATGATTTTCATCAACTTTAGTAGTATATCAAATTTTTTTTGTAAAGTAAAGTTACTTGACAAATTTTTGGACAAACTAGCCAGTTTTTTCAGTAAAGGGAAGTTTTCTATGGGAAATATTTTCAAATGTCCCGCAAAATAACGGACTTGTGGTACAATAATTATATTATATAAATTCGAGGAAAGACTATGAAATTACAAAAACCAAAGGGAACACAAGATATTCTTCCAAAGGATTCTGGGAAATGGCAGTATGTGGAAGAATTTGCTCGTAATACTTTTAAAAAATACAACTATGATGAGATTCGCACACCACTGTTTGAGCACTATGAAGTGATTAGTCGCTCTGTTGGAGATACCACCGATATTGTGACGAAAGAAATGTATGATTTTTATGATAAAGGCGATCGCCATATTACCTTGCGTCCTGAAGGGACAGCACCTGTCGTACGTTCTTATGTGGAAAATAAGCTATTTGCACCAGAAATCCAAAAACCGGTAAAACTTTACTATATGGGTTCAATGTTTCGATATGAGCGTCCGCAGGCTGGTCGTTTGCGGGAATTTCATCAGATTGGTGTAGAGTGTTTTGGCTCAAACAATCCTGCGACAGATGTAGAGACGATTGCTATGGCAGCCCAATTTTTTAATGAAATTGGTATTCGCAATGTGACGTTACAGTTGAACAGTCTAGGGAATGCGGAGAGTCGCGCCGCTTATCGTCAAGCATTGATTGATTATTTGACGCCGTTGAAAGACAGTCTTTCTAAAGATAGTCAGCGTCGTCTGGAAGAAAATCCTCTCCGTGTGCTAGACAGTAAGGAAAAAGAAGATAAACTCGCTGTTGAAAATGCACCGTCTATTTTGGATTATCTAGATGAGGAAAGCCAAACTCATTTTCAAGCTGTGCGGTCGCTGTTGGAGGCGCTGGAAATTCCTTATATTATCAATACCAATATGGTTCGTGGATTAGATTATTATAATCATACGATTTTTGAATTTACCGCAGATGTAGCAGGTAATGAACTGACAATTTGTGCAGGTGGTCGATATGATAGCCTTGTTGCTTATTTTGGTGGGCCAGAGACAGCTGGATTTGGCTTTGGAATGGGTGTGGAACGCCTCCTCCTCGTTCTTGAAAAGCAAGGTGTGGAATTGCCGCTAGAAGATAGCTTAGATGTTTATATTGCAGTTTTGGGAGAAGGTGCTAATAATAAAGCATTGGAAATTGTGCAAGCACTTCGCAAGCAAGGGTTTACAGCTGAGCGTGATTATTTAAATCGTAAGTTGAAAGCGCAATTCAAGTCAGCAGACACCTTTGGTGCTAAAGTGTTAATAACTCTTGGCGAAAGTGAAATTGAAAGCAAACAAGTCACTATCAAAAACAATCAAACGCGTGAAGAATTAATTGTCGATTTAAATCAGATCCAAGAAGATTTTCAAGTAATTTTTAAGCAAGTAGGATTTTAGTTGAGAAGTGCAAAAGCTAGGTACTGGCTTTTTGCTATTATTTGTGTAAGGTGAACAGAGGTTGAATAACTGATGAAAAAAATTGTCATTCCATCTATACTTCAATTTATAATAGTTTTTTTAGTAATAGGTGGTATTGCTTATTTTGTGAGAGGAGACTTTTTCTTTCGATTTTTAGCACCGATTTTTGGCTTAGCGGCAGGACTGTTGCGCTTAGCCTTAAGTTATGTTGTTAAGGTTTTGCATCCTGAATTATATGAAAGAGAGATTAAGAAATGAAACTTAGTCTCCTTTTTATGAGAGATTAGGTTAAGATAAGAAGTTTTTGAAAAGCGGACTTCTTTTTCATCTCTTTTGTGGTAAAATAGTAAAAGAATTAAAAGTTTGGAGAATAAAAATGAGACGTTCAATGTATGCTGGACGTGTTCGTAGTGAACATGTCGGTCAAGAAATCACTTTAAAAGGTTGGGTATCCCGTCGTCGTGACTTGGGAGGCTTGATTTTCATTGATTTACGTGACCGTGAAGGCATAATGCAGCTAGTTATCAATCCCGAAAATGTAGCCAAAGAAGTCATGGAAACCGCTGAAAGTTTGCGAAGCGAATATGTTATTGAAGTGACTGGAAAAGTAGAAGCACGTACGCAGGCAAATGATAAACTTGCAACAGGAACTGTTGAACTGCATGTGGAGACTTTGACAATTCTCAATACAGCCAAAACAACTCCATTTGAAATTAAAGATGGTATTGAAGCGAATGATGATACGCGCCTTCGTTATCGGTATTTAGATCTTCGACGTCCTGAAATGTTGGCAAATTTGAAATTACGAGCTAAAGTAACACATTCAATTCGTAATTACTTAGATGAGCTTGAGTTTATCGACGTAGAAACTCCGTTTCTTACGAAATCAACTCCAGAAGGTGCGCGTGATTATTTGGTGCCAAGTCGAGTGAACCAAGGACATTTCTATGCATTGCCACAAAGTCCTCAGATTACAAAACAATTGTTGATGAATGCTGGTTTTGATCGTTATTATCAAATTGTGAAGTGCTTCCGTGATGAGGATTTGCGTGGAGACCGTCAACCAGAGTTTACACAGGTTGACTTGGAAACTTCATTTCTTTCTGACCAAGAAATCCAAGATATTACAGAAGGCTTGATTGCTCGAGTGATGAAAGAAACGAAGGGAGTTGATGTTACGCTACCATTCCCACGAATGACATATGATGATGCGATGACTTTATATGGAAGCGATAAACCAGATACTCGTTTTGAAATGCTTTTGCAAGACTTGACAGATATTGTCAAGGAAGTTGACTTTAAAGTTTTTTCAGAAGCACCAGTAGTTAAAGCTATTGTTGTGAAAAATGCTGCTGATAAATATTCTCGTAAAGATATTGATAAGCTGACAGAGCAGGCAAAACAATATGGTGCAAAAGGACTTGCTTGGGTCAAAGTGGCCTCGGATGAATTAAATGGTCCAATTGCTAAATTTTTGAAAGATTTGACAAGTGAGTTGACGGATGCTTTACAGCTTGAAGAAAATGATTTGGTTCTCTTTGTAGCTGATACTGTAGAAGTTGCTAATGCAACTTTGGGTGCACTTCGTGTCCGTTTGGCAAAAGAACTAGGCTTGATTGATGAGTCGAAATTTAATTATCTTTGGGTAGTGGATTGGCCAATGTTTGAATGGTCAGAAGAGGAAGGACGTTATATGAGTGCACATCACCCATTCACCCTTCCACAAGCAGACACAGCTCATGAGTTAGAAGGTGATTTGAGTAAAGTTCGTGCTATTGCTTATGATATTGTCTTGAATGGTTATGAATTGGGTGGTGGAAGTCTTCGTATTAACCATAAAGATTTGCAAGAACGAATGTTTAAAGCCCTTGGTTTTTCTAAAGAAGCAGCTACTAATCAGTTTGGTTTCTTGCTAGAAGCTATGGATTACGGTTTTCCACCACATGGTGGGTTGGCTATCGGACTAGATCGCTTTGTCATGTTGCTAGCTGGTGAGGAAAATATCCGTGAAGTGATTGCTTTCCCTAAAAATAATAAAGCAAGTGATCCTATGACACAGGCGCCAAGTCTAGTTGACACTAAGCAGCTTGAGGAATTAAGTTTACAAGTAGAAACTCATGAAGAAAACTAAGATTTATAAACGATTTCGTTATTATTTGCGCCGTTTGGCTTATAATTTTAAATTGATACAAGTGCTTAAAAGTATCTCCCGTAAGAAGTATGATGAAAAAATATCTGCTTCACTAATCTATGGTTTTTTATCTGCTGTTGCAGTTAATCTCTTCTTTCAACCAGGGCATGTGTACTCAAGTGGGGCGACGGGATTGGCACAGATTTTAGCCGCTTTAAGTACACGTTTTTTGGGATTTGCCATTCCTGTTTCTGTAACTTTTTATCTCATCAATATCCCACTAATGATCTTGGCTTGGTATCAAATTGGGCACAAGTTTACGGTGTTTACTTTTATTACGGTTTCCATGAGCTCACTGTTTATCCAGTTTGTTCCTGAAGTAAGTTTAACAAATGACCCAATTATCAATGCATTGTTTGGTGGGGTCATTATGGGAATGGGGATTGGTTTTGCTTTGCGTTCCAATATTTCTAGTGGTGGGACAGACATTGTCAGTTTGACAGTTCGGAAGAAAACGGGCAGAAATGTCGGAAATATTTCTTTTATTGTCAATGGGATGATTATGATTATTGCGGGTGTGACCTTTGGGTGGAAATATGCGCTTTATTCGATGATTACGATTTTTGTTTCGAGTCGGGTGACAGATGCCGTCTTTACCAAACAAAAGAGGATGCAAGCTATGATTATTACCAGTTATCCTGAAGACGTTATTGAAAAAATTCACAATAAGTTGCATCGTGGTGCAACAATTATCAATGGTGCAGAAGGCACCTACAATCATGAGAAAAAAGCAGTTTTGATTACAGTTATTACGCGTGCTGAATTTAACGAATTCAAGCATATCATGCGAAAAGTAGACCCGCATGCTTTTGTATCGGTAGCGGATAATGTTCACATTCTTGGACGTTTCGTGGAAGAATAAAACCATCAGATTAGCTGAATTAGCTAATCTGATGGTTTTTTGTTAGATACCTTTAAGACTGTCTACCTTTTTTTAAGATCAAAATCAATAGGAAGTGAGTTAAAGAGTTTTTGTGTTAAAGTATAGAATGAAATAAATCAAAGATACAATAGCTGGGTTCAAAAAGCACAGCTTTGAAAAGTGGGCAGGACTGATAAAGCAAGTCTTCTTTCCATAATTATTTAAGTGCGAGAACTTGTTTTCCAGGGACAGTATAGTAATCTTTGTTAGCGTCGAGAGGAGTATCAAGGCTGATTTTAGGATAGTTGATAAACACAGCTTGTTTATCCTGATTTGGATAGATAAATGAATTGTTCCCAAAGTTAATGAGGATAGTGATTTGATTTTCTTTTTCTTTGATTTTGTATTCGACTATAGATTCATTCAGCCATTGAGCAGAGCAACAATTTTTGATTTCTGTACGTGTTTTCAAACGTAAGAGTGGATGTTTTTTTCTGAATTGAATGAGCTGACAGATAAATGCCACATCTTTCTCATATTCAATTGAGCGTAGCCAATCTAGACGGTTAATAGTATCTGGAGTATTATAAGTATTCTCAATGAGATTTTTGCTACGGAAAAATTCTTGACCACTATGAATGAATGGTACTCCTTGTGTCAACAAAGAGAGATGCAGAGCAAGTCGAGCATTGTCAAGTCGCTCTTTTAAATCAATCTTGGGATTTTGTATCGCAAAATAGTCAAAAGCAGTTGCATCGTCATGGCATTCTACATAGTTGATTGCTTGTTGCGGTGCGATAAAGTGTTCAGTACCTGTAAAACCAATATTGGCAGTTAAAACATTCTCTATAGAATTTATGGAATTTGTTTTTTGTATTTGTTCGCCTTTTGCGATGGTTGCTTTTATTGTATTGCGAAAATGATCATTGAAAAAACTATAACTTGGTAATTTGTCAGCATTGAACTGGTGAGCCAGTCTATTGTTATCTAGACCTGTATTCATACGCCAGCCTTCTCCGTAAAGATAGACGTTCGGATAGAGAGATTGCAACTCCTCTGCAATCTGTTTCATGGTTTCTATATCTAAAATCCCCATGAGGTCAAAGCGGAATCCATCGAATCCGTAAATCGTCAACCATTGTTTGAGGGAATGCTTAATATAGCTACGAACCATTGCTCGTTCACTTGCTACATCATTTCCACAAAATGTACCATTTGTTAAATTACCGTTGTGATCGTAGCGGAAAAAATAACCTGGAACGATTTTTTCAAAAGCATAGGCTTTAGGATCGTAGACATGATTATAAACAACATCCATGATAACGCTAATATCAGCTTGGTGGTAAGTAGTGATGGCTTCTTGCAATTCAACGATTCTTGCATATGGATCATGTGGATTAGTTGTAAAACTGCCGTCGGGAAGGTTGTATTGCATAGGGTCGTATCCCCAGTTGTATACGAGCTCTGGATGATTTTCATCAACGCTGCCAAAATCATACAAAGGCATGAGCTGAATGTGAGTTACACCTAATTGTTTGATGTACTCCATCCCTAAAATGTGTTTTTGCAACTGCGGAGACTCTGTCAGAGATTTGAATTTACCAGGATAAGTAAACTTAGCTTCTTTTTGCATGGAAAAATCTCGCACACTCATCTCGTAAATAATGGCTTCTGTCATTGACATTTGTGTCTGTGCTCGATGGATAGGATGAGAAATTTTCTCTAAGTTAATTATGTAACTAGCTCCAGAATTACTTTCGGACGATAGAGCATAAGGGTCGTGAACTTCTACCCAGTGACCATTTACTTTGTGTAGATAGTAATAAGCAGCTCCATCAAAATTTCCGAATACTTCTGTTTGCCACACTCCCTTTTCTCCGAGAGTCATTGGGTAAACAGTATTTTGTAAATGAAGTAATACTTGTTCAGAAATTGGTGCCCAGAGCTTAAAAGTTGTTGCTTCCGGGGTATAATGAGCTCCTAAATCGTTTTCGTTGTAAGTAAAAGTGTGGTCAAAAATTGGCTTTCTCACAATATGGCGAAATTGTAAGAACGTTTTATTACAATCTTGGTCGTAAATCCAATAATGTTCAGTTAAATCTAGCGGTTTTAGAGGAGTAAGGCTGTATTGCACGAAGTCGTCTTGTTCTTCCAGAGATCTTATCTGTAAAGTTTGTGTGCTATCAACCGTTTCGATTGTAAATTGTAATTGTTCAGTATAAAATTGTTTTTCTAACTCGATAGTGATGAGATTTTGGTCATCTAAGTAGGCTTGGAATGATCGGAAAGTCATAAACTTCCTTTCTTTATTGTTCGATAATGCGATGTGGAATTACTTGGCGATAACAAATTTGTCGATTTTCTTTGGTATCATTGATAATTTGCAGGATAGTTTTAAAAGAAATCCGCCCCAGTTCTAGCGTATTAATATCAACATAAGCTGCCAAGTCAAGTTTGGGTTTAATAGAGTCAAAAGCTAGAGTAGGAATAGATAATTGATTTTGATTTAAATAGTTGCAGACCCCTTCTGCTAGCATGCTATCTGTTGTGATAATCGCATCAATTTTTGAATCATGATTTAGAAGATGTTTTGTGAATTGATATCCTTTTTCTTCCAAAAATTCATTTGCAAATGCTGTGTTTTGAGGATCAAGCTCTAAGTGGTAATCTTCCAGCGCTTTTTGATACCCTTTATAACGATCTTGCGTTACAAATAGTCTTTTACTACCACCGATAAAAGCAATATTGCGGCAGCCTTTTTTGATAAAATATTCTGTTGCATCATATCCAGCTTGGATATTGTCATTATCCACCAAAGGAATAAACGGAGAAAGAGATTTTCCTAAAATTAAGAAAGGAAATTGTTCCTCACTAACCATTTTCACTAATGGATCATTTTCCTGAGAATAGAGAAAAATGAGCCCGTCCACACGTTTCCCTAGAACCATTTGGGAAATAGCTTCCATGCGCTCTTTTTCATTTTTCCCGGTCGCAATTTGAATAGCGTAGTGAAATTCAGAAGCTACCTGAGCAATCCCACGAAATACTGAAGGGAAAAATGGATTTTGATAAAAAGTATCGGAATCATCAGGTAAAACAACACCAATGACTTGTGTGTAACTGCTAACAAGACTACGTGCATTGAGATTAGGATGATAATTCAATTCCTTCATAGCTTTACGGACTCTTTTTTTGGTCTCATCGCTGATGCTGGATTTATTTTGGGCAACACGGGTAACGGTAGAAGGCGAAACTCCTGCCAATTTAGCAACTTCTTTAATAGTAACTCGCATAAAAAACCTCCTACTTTTTCATTTTTTCATCACGGAAATGTGTCCGATAGAAAATAATGACGAGATAAAGCATAAAAAGAATGTTTTGAATGGTAATCATAGTGGTCATGGCTTGACCGAACAATAACCCTGCTGCAACAGCAATCAAAGTTGGCAAACCTAAACAATTCAAAGCAAAATGATAGCATTCTTTGACGGTTTTAAAAGAAAAAAGACGTGATTTTTTCGTTAAATAAAGGAAAAAGGTAGCTCCTAAGATGATGATGAAGAAATTCAGTGTCAAAAGACCGCCAGAAAGGAGAACGAGAAATAGACTGACTGTCACACGATTTTGTTGAAACCAATCTTGTGAAATGGCGGCACTGAGCGACTTTTTATTTTTTAGAGCAGCTTGATTGATATGCTGATATTGAATGTTTGCCAGTTTTTTTCCTTTTTTGCTGATAATCAGTTGTTTGGATCCAAAAGCAAGTGTTAGTTTTTCTCCTAAGGTAGACTGTTCTTTCCCTAGAAGGACAGTTCCTGCTTTGCTATTGTGAGTTGATTGCTGACCAGCATAGCTGAATTGATGATTTTCTATTTTAGCATTCTCTGTGATATCGTCCATTACTTCCTTTGTAACAGGGTCAAAAACACCATCTACAAAAGTAGTGAGTGGATAAGTCTTGAGAGACGCGTTTTGCACAGCAACTGGTATCATGGATAAGGAAATTAAAAAGATGCTTGTAAAAATCAATTGAAACCAGGTCAGTAATTTTCGGTTGGCAAAAGGCTTTTTAAAACCGTAAATACTAGAAAAATAATTAAATGGATAAGGTAGCATAAGATACTCTTTCTAAAAATTTATAATCAGGTAATGGCTAATAAAGCAAAGTTTATTAGCTATCATACAACTATAAATAAAAGAGGGTGGGACAAGATTATCCCTTGTCGCCACCACTTGTTAAACCAGATACAAAGTTCTTTTGTAGGAAGAAGAATAAGATACAGATTGGCAAAGCAATCAGGATAGCGCCTGCTGAGAAGTAAGCAATCTTCAAATTCTTCACATCACTAACAAAGGTTTGTAAACCAACAGCAACTGTATAGAATTCTTTTTCACGAAGTAAGAAACTAGATAAGATGTAGTCTCCGAATGGTCCCATGAAAGCCCAGAGAGCTTGTACAGCAATCATTGGACGAACGAGTGGCAGTACAATTTGCCAGAAGCGTCTGAAGTGACCAGCACCGTCCAATTTAGCGGACTCATCAAGCGAGATAGGCACAGTATCAAAATATCCTTTCATGAGCCAAGCGTTCATTGGGATACCACCGCCGACATAAAGGAAGATGAGGAACCAACTGTGGTTGAGCGCATTTAACATCAAAGCCATAACGAAGAAGGCGGTCAGGGCAGCCATTGTTGGCACCATTTGAATGATTAAGAAGAAGACCAGACTTTGTTTTCTAGCTAGGAAATTATAACGACTATAAGCGTAACCAGCTAGTACAACTATACTTGTTTGGATAATCATTGTCAAGATAGCAATGATTAAAGTGTTAAAGTACCAAGTCCCATAAAGAGTTTCAGTAAAAAGCTTGCTAAAGTTTTCTAGGCTAAAATTAATATCTGTATCTAGCTTAAACGCAAGGACATTCCCTGTCTTGAAAGCAGACATAATCGTAATCAAGAGAGGATAGATAATGATAATAGATAAAGCCACTAGATAGAAATAAGTTAAAAAGTGGTTTAAACGGCGTTTAAATTTAATAGAATTATTCATCTTACACATCCTCCATATCAAATGCATGTAGTTTCTTGAACGCAATCATGGAGATTGAAATCACAATAAGAGAAATGATAAGTGTTACCGCAGCAGCCATTGAGTATTGAGGAGCTGCACCTGTCGTTAAACGATAAATCCATGAAATGAGGATGTCAGTCGAACCTGCACCACCACCAACTGTACCAGGACCGCCATCATTAAAGAGGTACATGATAGAGAAGTTGTTGAAGTTGAAAGTATACTGACTGATGAGTGTAGGAGCAGCAACTGCTAAAATCATTGGGAAAGTGATATTGCGGAATTTTTGCCATGCATTTGCACCATCAATGTAAGCTGCTTCGTAAAGATCGTTTGGAATGGATTGCAAGATACCAAGTGTCAATACATAAATGTAAGGGAAACCAAGCCAACCTTGCATCATAATTAGAGCAATTTTAGTCCAGGTCGGATCTGTTTTCCAAGGAATCAGATGTCCATTTAAGAATGGCAATACTTTACCAAGAAGCGGAATGACTTGGGTATTGATTGCACCGATACTATCGTTGAACATGTTACTGAAAGTTAAGATAGTGATGAATGCTGGGACAGCCCAAGGCAGTAGGAAGATAACGCCGAAAATGCGTTTTCCTTTAATAAATGGTTGGTTTGCAATAATAGCGGTAAAAATACCAATAACGATTTGGACAGTTGAGGCAGCCAGTGCCCAGATAATAGTCCAACCAAGAACGGCTCCAAAAGCAGAACGGAAAGTGCTAAGTCGCCAAATATTAGTGAAGTTTGTCACGCCAACCCAATCCAAGAGCTTGGTTGGAGGCAAATGTTGGAAATCATAGTTTGTAAAGGCGATTAAAAGAGTAACCAATACAGGGAAAATGATAGCAAAAGTCATTGCAATATATGAAGGAATAATCAATAGGTAAGGAAAACCATTAGCGTAAATTCCTTTTAACATATCTTTGAAAGTCGTAGGAACTGGATAATCATTATTCCAACGTTTCGCAATAGTATAAGCATCTTTTAGATTGAGAGCATAAAAGATGAAATAAACAATGACAAGAATAAAGTGGAATGCACCACGAATCAGCATGAAAAGAGAGTTATCGCGTCCAGGCACCTCACCGAGAGTAATTAAGTTTCCTAACTCAGGAGCAGCAATGGCGAAAAAGTAAATCAAAAATAAAATGGTAACTCCTAAAAAGATAGCCCCTTTTGCTTTTTGTTTATTATAAATTTGCCCAAGTCCTGGGATGAGGGAGAGCAGCAATGCTTTACGTGGCTGTTGTTGTGTAGTCATCAGAGCCTCCTTTGTCTAAAATATAGAACTCGACTGGTGCTGCCAATCGAGTTCTATCCTACCTCAATCTGTTTTATTTTTTACCAAATTTTTGATTGATAGTATCTTTAATCAATTTAACGGCATCATTTACAGCGGTTTTAGTATCTTTTTTACCACTTACAGCATCAAAGAGCATACTTGCTGCTGGATCCCATACAGTACTCATTTCAGAGATATTTGGCATAGGTTGAGCAGATTGGAATTGTTTAATAACAGCTGAAGTCAATTCATCATTCTTTCCTTCAGCGTATTTACGAGCCTCTGTGTTTGCAGGTACTTCGTTTGTAGCATCATAGAAAGCTTTTTGTTGTTCAGTCGAAGTCAAAAAGTTAACAAACTTTTGAGCTGTTTTGGCATTTTTAGATCCTGCAGGGATGACCCAAGCTTTACCACCACCAAAGGTTTGATAGTTTTTACCATTTGGAAGTGTAGGAATAGTGGCAACACCATAGTTCACTTTAGCTTCTTTGAATGATGCGGCTTTCCAAGGGCCTTCAATGATAGCAGCTGTTTTACCTGATTGGAATTGAGTTTGAATTAAGTTTGCGGCACCTTTAGTATCTTGCATTCCTTTTGGCCATTTTGCATACCAAGTTTTAGCGTATTCAACACCTTTGATAGAACCGTCATTTGCAAGTCCAATGTCTTTAGGATCGGTACCGTTCTTACCAAAGACATATCCACCATTACCAGCTAACAGACCATAAGTGTAGTAGAAGTTTGTCCAGTCAGCAAGGAAACCAGTTGTTTTACCATTTTCGCTGGCAAAAGCATATTTGCTGTCTTTTGCAAGTTCTTCTAATTCAGCAAATGTAGTTGGAGCTTTAGAAACAAGGTCTTTATTGTAGTACATTACTAATGTTTCGATAACAGCAGGTGCGCCATAAGTCTTACCTTTTGTAGTTACGAGTGCTTTTGTTGTGTCATCAGTCATTGAACCTTTGTCAAGTTTCACTTCTGAAAGTTGGCCGTCCGAACCGAGACTACCTACTCGGTCATATGGAGACATCATAACGTCTGGAGCCTTGCCAGATTGGTTGTCAAGTGAAAGATTTTCAAGACCTTTAAGTTGGTCGCCAGTTTTAATAGTAACTTTTGTTCCACTTTCTTTTTCAAAAGCTTCAGCTGCTTTCTTTACATATTTTTCGTATTGTTTTTCTACGTAAATAGTGAGGTTTTTACCATCACCAGAAGAAGCTGATTTATTATTTTTGCTACCGCAAGCTACTAGTAACAAACTAGCTAATCCTACAGTTCCAAGAACTGCAACACTTTTCAACACTTTATGTTTCATGATTTATTCCTCCTAAAGAATAAAATAATAAGATAATAATTTAATTAGTTTACGCAAACGTTTTCTTAAACTGAGATTAGTATACCATAAATAGAAAACGGTTGCAACATTTTTTTTAAAAATCTTAAAAATTTTTTATTTCTCACTCAAAAATGTTGACAAAATATAGAAGAAAAGGAGAGGATTGTCCAAAATATTTTAAAAAATAATAAAAAAAGCAGAAAAATGGTTGCGTCCATTTTGGAATTAAGTTATAATCAAATCAACGCAAACGTTTTCGTTAAATGAATGCAAAATTTAACAGAAAAATTTATTGAGGTGAAAAAGATGAAAGAGCGTCAAAGTGGTGTTCTCATGCATATTTCTTCTCTGCCAGGAAAATATGGAATTGGTTCATTTGGGAAAAGTGCTTACGATTTTGTCGATTTTCTGGTGAGAACTAAGCAACGTTACTGGCAAATATTGCCACTAGGAACAACTAGTTATGGAGATTCTCCATATCAATCTTTCTCTGCATTTGCGGGAAATACACATTTTATTGATTTTGATCGATTGATTGAAGAAGGATTGCTTGTGCAAAGTGATCTTGAAGGGTTAGACTTTGGTCAGGATCCAAGAAAAGTAGATTATGCGAAAGTGTTTAACAATCGCAGACCTGTTTTGGAAAAAGCTGTGAAACGTTTCTTAGAATGTGGAGATTTGGCAGCCTATGAAAAATTTGTGGCTGACAATTCATCATGGCTTGAAGTATTTGTTGAATACATGGCGATTAAAGAATATTTTGACTTGAAAGCTTGGACTGAATGGCCAGATGCGGCTCTTCGGCGTCGTGAAGCAGCTAGTTTAGCTCATTATCGTGAAAAATTAGCTGACAGATTGACTTATCATCGTGTAACGCAGTATCTTTTCTTTAAACAATGGTTAGAATTAAAAGCGTATGCCAATGAACATTACATTGAAATTGTCGGCGATATGCCAATCTATGTAGCAGCTGATAGCTGTGATGTTTGGGCACAACCACACTTCTTTAAAACAGATGAGCTAGGGCAGCCTACATGCGTAGCGGGATGCCCACCAGATGAATTCTCTGCAACTGGCCAACTCTGGGGGAACCCAATTTATGACTGGAAAGCAATGGATAAAGATGGTTATAGTTGGTGGATTAAACGCCTACGTGAAAGCTTCAAGATTTATGATGTAGTGCGTATTGATCATTTCCGTGGATTTGAATCTTACTGGGAAATCCCTGCTAGTTCTGATACAGCAGCTCCTGGTAAATGGGTTAAGGGACCTGACTATGCTTTGTTTAAAGCAGTGAAAGAAGAGTTAGGTGATCTGAATATTATTGCTGAAGACTTGGGCTTTATGACCGATGAAGTGATTGCTTTACGTGAAAAGACAGGCTTCCCTGGTATGAAAGTGACTCAATTTGCTTTTAATCCAGACAGCGAAAGCATTGATAGTCCACACTTAGCACCTAACAATTCTGTCATGTATACAGGTACGCACGATAATAATACTGTTCTTGGTTGGTATCGCGATGAAATTGATGATGCTACACGTGAATATATGGCTCAATACACCAATCGTAAGGAATATGAAACAGTACCTCATGCTATGTTACGGACTATCTTTGCTTCTGTCAGCTTTATGGCAATTGCAACCATGCAAGATTTACTTGAATTAGACGGTTCAGCTCGCATGAACTATCCATCAACTATTGGTGGAAATTGGTCCTGGCGTATGACAGCAGATGAATTGAATCCTGTGGTTGAAGCAGAGTTATATAGCTTGACGAAAACATATCGTCGTGTAAATAAAAAATTATTAAATCATGAAAATGAACTCTAGTGTTTGTTTTCTAGTCTAGGAGAAAAAATGTCAAACTTACAAGAATATATTAAGAAAAATTATCAAAAAGGAATTGCTGAATGTAGCAATGAAGAATTGTATATTGCCCTTTTAAACTATACAAAATTAGCTAGTGCACAAAAGTCAGTTAATACTGGTAAAAAGAAGCTTTACTATATTTCTGCCGAGTTTTTGATTGGGAAACTTTTGTCAAATAACCTAATTAACCTTGGCCTTTATGACAATGTTAAAAAAGAGTTAGCAGACGCTGGTAAAGATCTAATTGAAGTTGAAGAAGTAGAATTAGAACCTTCACTTGGAAATGGCGGTTTGGGACGTCTGGCTGCTTGTTTCCTTGATTCAATTGCGACTCTTGGTTTGAATGGAGATGGTGTTGGACTAAATTATCACTTTGGCTTGTTCCAACAAGTCTTGAAAAATAATGAGCAAACAACAGTTCCAAACTTCTGGTTGACAGAGCAAAATTGGTTAGTAAAATCAAGCCGTAGCTATCAAGTACCATTTGCTGATTTCACTTTAACATCAACTCTTTATGACATTGATGTGCCTGGTTATAAAACAGCTACTAAAAACCGTCTTCGTCTGTTCGACCTTGACTCAGTAGATGCAAGTATCATTGAAGATGGGATTGACTTTGATAAGACAGATATTGCTCGTAATTTGACTCTATTCCTTTATCCAGATGATAGTAATAAGCAAGGTGAATTGCTTCGTATCTTCCAACAATACTTCATGGTATCAAATGGTGCGCAATTGATTCTTGATGAAGCGATTGAAAAAGGGAGCAATCTTCATGACTTGGCTGACTACGCAGTTGTGCAAATTAATGATACTCACCCATCAATGGTCATTCCTGAGTTGATTCGTCTCTTGACTGCACGTGGGATTGAGCTTGATGAAGCAATCTCAATCGTTCGTAATATGACTGCTTATACAAACCATACTATTCTTGCAGAAGCATTGGAAAAATGGCCGCTTGAATTCTTGGAAGAAGTTGTTCCACACTTGGTTCCAATTATCAAAGAATTGGATAAACGTGTAAAAGCAGAATATGCAGATCCGGCTGTTCAAATTATTGATGAAAACAATCGAGTACACATGGCGCACATGGATATTCACTATGGATATAGTGTAAATGGTGTTGCAGCACTTCATACAGAAATTTTGAAGAACTCAGAGCTTAAAGCTTTCTACGATGTTTATCCAGAAAAATTCAACAATAAGACAAATGGTATTACGTTCCGTCGTTGGCTCATGCATGCAAACCCACGTTTATCAAATTATATCGATAGCTTGATTGGGCGTGATTGGCATCATGATGCTTCAAAATTAGAAGATTTACTTGATTTTTCTGACAAGGCTGATGTAAAAGCTGAACTTGAAAAAATCAAAGCTCACAACAAACGGAAATTGGCTCGTCATTTGAAGGAACACCAAGGTGTTGAAATCAATCCAAACTCTATTTTTGATATCCAAATCAAACGTCTTCACGAATACAAACGCCAACAAATGAACGCTCTTTATGTCATTCACAAATATTTGGACATCAAGGCTGGGAATATTCCTGCACGTCCAATTACAGTCTTCTTTGGTGGTAAAGCTGCTCCAGCATACACAATTGCTCAAGATATTATCCATTTGATTCTTTGTTTGTCAGAGGTGATAGCTAATGACCCAGAAGTTTCTCCATATTTGCAAGTCGTCATGGTTGAAAATTACAATGTTACTGCAGCTAGCTTCTTAATTGCAGCTGGTGATATTTCTGAGCAGATCTCTCTTGCTTCTAAAGAAGCTTCAGGTACTGGTAACATGAAATTCATGTTGAATGGTGCATTGACACTTGGTACTATGGATGGCGCTAATGTAGAGATTGCTGAATTGGTAGGCCAAGACAATATCTACATCTTTGGTGAAGATTCTGAAACAGTTATTGATCTGTATGCGAAAGAAGCGTACAAATCATCAGATTTCTATGCTCGTGAAGCAATCAAACCGTTGGTTGATTTCATTGTTAGTGATACGGTTCTCGCAGTTGGTAAGAAAGAACGCTTAGAACGTCTCTATAATGAATTGATTCATAAAGATTGGTTCATGACGCTTCTTGACTTAGAAGATTATATCAAAACGAAAGAACGTATGTTTAAGGATTATGAAGACCGTGATGTTTGGCTTGAAAAAGTTCTGATTAACATTGCGAAAGCAGGCTTCTTCTCAGCAGACCGTACCATTGCCCAATATAACAATGAAATTTGGCATTTGAACGCTTAGTTTAAAATCTGGGATTTTCCCAGATTTTTTATTTATGTGGCTTTCATTTCTTCTTATTCTGATAAGTGTAAGGCAAATAAGGGAATAAGACGAAACCACAAAGCAACGCTTTGAGTGATCACTTACTAGCCTGCTCGTATATCAACAAGAGTAGTTTGATATTGTCCCAGACTCCATGATTTTTGATAGTATAAGCAGAATGACATTTTTTGTAACTTTGTTTATTTTTGTTGCCTTTTTTTACTGCTTACGTTATAATAAATAAAACTGAAAACTCTTTTAAGCAGGAGGCTTATTGTGAAAAAACGACCAATTTATTTATATGTATTGCTGACGTTATCAGCCATTTTATCATCGTTTACATTCATAGGAACTTTTTTTGGCAGTGAAAAAATAACGAATACAAGTTCCTACAAAGGTTTATCTGAAACAGTTGTAAAACAAATAGTGAAAGTGACTGAAAAGAGTCTTGTCTTTCTTCATAATGGTCCCCATAAATTATTAACTATCCTTTCTATTCTGTTGTTGATAGCTGCTGTTGTTTTCATTGTTAAGAAAAACATTTTATACGCTAATTTTGCCTACATTGCCTATGTATTATTAGGAATTATTGGAACAATTTACAATTACGTAGGTGGGATGCCGCTAAACTATCTTTATCAAGATCAAACGATGCGTGCTACAGCAATTTCATCGACAAGAATTCTGACTATTATCTATTTTGCTTTTAATATTCTTTTCCTTGTTATTGTCTTTTTCAAGATGAAACGGCAGCAACAAGACTTAGCAAAAAAAGAATTGCAATAGTTGACAAAACATATCTATCAGCTTAAAATTTTAAGAGAATGATAGATATGTTTTAATTTTAGAAAGAGAGAAACTATGAAAATTTCCTTAGTTTATATTAGTTTGAGTGGAAATACAGCGAGTTTTATCAAACGCTTATCTGCATTTTTGCAAGAGAGACATGAAAGCGTTGAGATTGAGCAAGTGGATATAAAAGATATGGTGAAAGCAGGACGACCATTTTACGCCATGTCACAGCCTTTTATAGCTTTTTTGCCAACTTACTTAGAAGGTGGAAATGGTCTGGACAATGGCGATATCGAAATTCTTACCAATGATTTAGGTGATTTTATTGCTTTTGAAGAAAATTATAAGCGTTGTTTTGGCATTGTTGGCAGTGGTAATCGTAATTTTAACCACCAATATTGTTTAACAGCTAAACAATATTCAGAACGATTTGGCTTTCCAGTCTTAGATACATTTGAGCTTCGTGGCTTGAATGAAGATATTAAACGAATTGGTCTAAAAATCGAAGAATTATACGGGCTATAAGACAAAAACCTATCGATATATCGATAGGTTTTTATGATACCATTAAAATAATTACATTTTTTCTGGAGCGTCAACACCGAGAAGACGAAGAGCTTCTTTTAGAACAACAGCTGTTGCATAGCTGAGAGCTAAGCGGCTGTCACGTTCAGGACTTTCGTCCAAAATACGCGTATGAGCGTAAAACTTGTTGAATGCTTGTGCAAGACTGATAGCATATTTTGCAATGAGTGATGGATCATAATTGTCAGCTGCACGTTTAACAACACGGGCGAAATCTTGCAGCAGTTTAATGATTTCCCAGCTTTCAGCATCTTTAAGGCTATATGTTGCTTCAACACTTGGCTTAAAATCAGCTTTGCGAAGGATGGATTGGATACGCGCATAAGCGTATTGGATATATGGACCTGTTTCTCCTTCAAAGGACACCATTGCTTCCAAATCAAAGTCGTAACCGTTGCGGCGGTCTGTTTTTAAATCGTAGAATTTGACAGCTCCCACACCGACAGCACGAGCAACAGTATCTTTGTTTTCAAGATCAGGATTTTTAGCTTCAATTTGGTTCTTCGCACGACTGATAGCTTCTTGAAGGGTTGGTTCAAGCAGAATGATATTACCTTTACGTGTAGACAATTTTTGACGGTTCTTTGTCACCAAACCAAAGTCTACATGAATCATATCGTCGCTCCAGCCGAATCCCATTTTCTTTAAAACAGCTTTCAATTGTCTAAAGTGGTTCGCTTGTTCTTGACCCACAGCATAAACATTTTTGACGAAGTTATAAGTACGGGCGCGGTACATAGCTGTAGCAATATCACGAGTAATGTAGAGAGTCGCACCATCAGATTTTTTAATCATAGCTGGCGGAAGGTTGACATCATCAAGATTGACGATGCTTGCTCCTTTAGATTCTTCTAGCAATCCTTTTTCTTCAAGGAGCTTAATTCCTTCGTCCATCTTGTCATTATAGAAGGCTTCACCGGCTAGGCTGTCAAATTCAACACCAAGCAATTTATAGATGCGGTTAAATTCTTTCAGACTTTCATCACGGAACCATTGCCATAATTCCGTAGCTTCAGGGTCACCGTCTTCTAATTTTTTGAACCAAAGACGTCCTTCGTCATCAAGTTCAGGATCGGTTTCAATTTCCGCATTGATTCGGACATAGAGTTTTAATAACTCGTCAATTGGACTGGCTTCAACAGCTTCTTTGCTGCCCCATTTTTTATAAGCGACCATCAGAAGTCCGAATTGTTTACCCCAGTCACCCAAGTGGTTGATTTTAATGGTGTTGTAGCCTAGTTTACGGAAAATATTAGAGAGAGCATCTCCGATAACGGTGGAGCGCAAATGACCAACTGAAAAGGGTTTTGCAATGTTAGGACTGGAGAGGTCAATTGTGATGTTTTCTCCATGCCCCTCATCTTGTTGCCCGTAGTTATTTCCTTCTTTTACAATTTCTTTAATAACTTGAGCTGAAATTCTTGATTTATCAAGAAAGAAGTTTACATAAGGACCTGTTGCTACCACTTTTTCAAAGTTTGTCGTATCAATCTTTTCTGCAATATCTGTAGCAATGATTTGAGGAGCTTTACGTTCTACTTTTGCTAAAGAGAAGGCAGGAAAGGCAATATCGCCTAACTCTGAGCTTTTTGGTTGTTCTAGTAAATTAAAAATAGCATCTTGGTCTAAGCTGTCAATGACCTTAGCCAATTCGCTTGCAATCAATTGTTTATTATTCATGGTTTCTCCTTTGGTCTTTTACTAGTATTTTAACATATTTTTTGACGAATCTTCAATTTTTTTGATATAATTTAGAGTATAAATATACATTGTTGAGGATAAAATGAAAAAAACTGAGCGTCATAAACTGATCAAGAAAATAATTAAGGAAGAGAAACTAAGTACACAGAAAGATATTCAGGATCGTTTGAAAGTACAAGGAGTTATTGTCACACAAACAACCCTCTCTCGAGATTTACGAGAAATTGGCTTGACGAAAGCCAAGAAAAACCATGAAGTTTATTATGTTTTAGCGGATGAAACAAACAAGATTGATCTGGTTGAATTCTTATCTTATCATTTGCAGGGAGTTTCTCGGGCTGAATTTTCCTTGGTTCTTCATACACGCTTAGGAGACGCTTCTATTTTAGCTAACTTCGTGGATGCTAATAAAGGAGAGTTGATTTTAGGAACGGTAGCAGGAGCCAACACGCTCTTAGTGATCTGTCGTGATACAGCAGCTGCGAAACAAATGGAAGAGCAGCTCCTTGAGAAAATGGATTAAGAGGAGAAGATGATGAAGCTGAGATAGAAGCGCTCAGCTTCCTTTATTTATATAGTTCTAATGACAAGATGTAGTGTGAGTGGGATGACGAAATTAAGTGTCTCCGAAATATTTAATTTCTGTCCGACTCTCATTGCTATTTAATAAACGGAAAGGCTGAGAATGACAAAAGAAAAACTATCTCCGGGAATGCAACAGTATTTAGATATAAAAAAAGATTATCCGGATGCTTTTTTGCTATTTCGTATGGGAGATTTTTATGAATTATTCTATGAAGATGCGATCAATGCAGCACAGATTTTAGAAATTGCTCTGACTAGCCGTAATAAAAATTCGGAAAATCCAATCCCGATGGCAGGAGTTCCCTACCATTCGGTGCAACAGTATATTGATGTTTTAATTGAATCGGGCTATAAAGTAGCGATTGCAGAGCAGGTGGAAGATCCTAAAAAAGCAGTTGGTGTAGTCAAACGTGAGGTGGTACAAGTCATCACACCGGGGACAGTCGTTGATTCTTCAAAACCAGATAGTCAAAATAATTTCTTGGTAGCTTTAGATAAACTAGAAAATTTATATGGGCTGGCTTACATGGACTTGGTTACAGGTGAATTTCAGGTCACAAGTCTCAGTGACTTTAACATAGTCTGTGGAGAAATTCGGAACCTGCGAGCGCGTGAAGTGGTCTTAGGATATGAATTACCTGAATCAGAGCACCAAGTGTTGGCAAATCAAATGAATTTGTTATTATCACAGGTGGGAACTGCTTTTGAAGATGTTCAGCTATTAGGGGATGAATTGTCTCGCTTAGAACATCAAGTAGCTGGGAAACTGTTAGAATATGTTCATCAGACGCAGCTGCGGGAGCTTAGTCACTTAAAGCGAGTTCATCATTATGAAATCAAGGATTTCTTACAGATGGATTATGCAACTATGACAAGTCTGGATTTAACAGAGAATGCACGTACAGGAAAGAAGCACGGTAGTCTGTATTGGCTGATGGATGAGACCAAGACAGCTATGGGAACGCGACTTTTAAGAAGATGGATTCAGCAGCCCTTGATTGACAAAGAGCGAATCCTTAAGCGGCAGGATGTCGTGCAGGTATTTCTAGATTATTTTTTTGAGCGCAGTGATTTAGCAGATAGTCTCAAAGGTGTGTATGACATTGAGCGTTTAGCCAGTCGTGTTTCGTTTGGAAAGACCAATCCGAAAGATTTATTGCAGTTGGCGGCAACATTGAGCAATGTCCCTCAGATTAAGGGAATTTTACAAGGAATTGATCATCCTATTTTGGGACAGTTGATTGAAAACTTGGATGACATTCCAGAATTGGCAAACTTGATTCAGTCGGCAATTTCTCCCGATGCTCCAAATGTTATTACTGAAGGGAATATCATTCAAACTGGTTTTGATGAAACCTTAGATAAGTATCGAGTGGTTATGCGAGATGGTACGAGCTGGATTGCTGATATCGAAGCGAAAGAAAGGGCGGCTAGTGGGATTAATAATCTAAAAATTGATTACAATAAAAAAGATGGTTATTATTTCCATGTCACTAATTCACAGTTGGAGCACGTACCTAGCCACTTTTTCCGAAAAGCAACGTTGAAAAATTCAGAACGATTTGGTACAGAGGAATTGGCTCGTATTGAAGGCGAAATGTTGGAAGCGCGTGAAAAATCTGCTAATTTAGAATATGAGATTTTTATGCGTATTCGTGAAGAAGCTGGCAAATATATCAAGCGTCTGCAATCCTTGGCACAAACTCTGGCAACGATTGATGTATTACAAAGTTTTGCAGCAGTTGCTGAAAAGCAACGCTTTGTACGCCCAGAATTTATTGAACGTCCTTCCATTGAAATTGATAAGGGACGGCATGCGGTTGTAGAAAAGGTCATGGGTGCACAAACCTATATTCCTAACAGCATTTCAATGGATGAAAATGTCAACGTTCAGCTAATTACAGGTCCAAATATGAGTGGGAAGTCAACCTATATGCGTCAATTAGCGATTATTGTTATTATGGCTCAAATGGGTTCCTATGTTTCAGCTGAGAGTGCTCAATTACCAATTTTTGATGCCATCTTCACTCGAATTGGTGCGGCAGATGACTTGGTATCTGGACAATCAACCTTTATGGTAGAAATGATGGAAGCAAATCATGCTATTTCTCAAGCAACAGAGCACTCTCTTATTCTTTTTGATGAGTTGGGAAGAGGGACAGCGACATATGATGGGATGGCTCTTGCTCAGGCGATTATTGAATATATCCACAATCGAACAGGGGCAAAGACCCTTTTTGCCACACACTATCATGAGTTGACAGACTTGTCAACTAGCTTGACACAGTTAGAAAATGTTCATGTAGCAACTTTAGAAAAAGATGGGCAAGTGACCTTCCTTCATAAGATTGAAGCTGGTCCTGCGGATAAATCTTATGGGATTCATGTGGCAAAAATTGCAGGTTTACCGAATGATTTGCTGATGAGAGCAGACCAGATCTTAACACGATTAGAAGAACAAGCAAATGAGAAACCGTCTCTCAATCCTTCTAATAAAGGAGCTAATGATAGTAAGGAAAATCAAGTATCTGAGCAGATATCTTTATTCACAGAAACAACTGAATCCCCTATTTTAGAAAAATTACGTCAGTTGGACATCTATAACATGACTCCAATGGAAGTGATGCTGGCTGTATCAGATATGAAAAAACATCTCTGATAGATACAACTATGAAAATGCCTAAAATAAATTCCTGTTTTTCTGTTCAGTTACTATTAAAGTAGGTAGGGTTTTGTATTGATATATAGCAGAATAAGCTAAAATAACCACCAAGAATTCACTTGGTGGTTATTTCTTTACTATTGATTCTGTTTCTTCAATCCATTGTTGATTTGTTCAATTTTCTTTTTGGTTAGATAAAACAAGATTGCCCACAGGATGAGATACACAACAGTAAATTCTAAAATCAGCTGTAAGATAAAAATGAGTTTGCTTGGGAACCAGCCGGCTAGAAGAGCTAGAGGAATAAATCCTAAAATCATAAGTCCATAATGGCAGATAGTTGCTTTGAGGATGCTCCAATCTTTTTTGAAAAGCTCTTTTCCTAGGCTAAAGAGCAAGCCAATAAAGCTCCAGATCACTGCGCAATAGAGCACAACTAAAGCTTCATGAATATGGTGCTGTTCCATCCAAAGACCAACTGCTGAATAAGGATTAAGTGGATGATAGACAGGAGCAAAAAAGTAAGAATAGATGGTGGATAGGAGTAGCCCGATTACAGTGCCTCCTAGAGCATCTCTGAATAATGTTTTTTTCATAGCTGTAATTTCTCCTTTATGACTTTGAGATAACGGCGAGATGAATAAGTTATCTGACCGTTTTTCATTGCAATCTGAATCAGACCACTACCAGTCAATTTCAGATGATCGATATGTTCGATGTTAATGATTTCAGATTGGGAAATCTGTAGAAAATCAGTGGGAAGCAATTCCAAAACTTGATAAAGTGGAAGCCCTAAGAGATAAGTGTCTGTCGCTGTTTCAACCCAAACTTGGCGGTTTTCAGTGTAAATTCTCTGAATTTCAGCAGTATCTAATAGGTAAATCTCCTCCTCTTTTTTGGCTCGAATGGTTTTAGTGCCACCGAGATGTTGAGTGAAAACCAGCAACTGTTGAATAGCATCTGATAAAGCTGGTGCTTCAATGACAACCTTTTCTTCTGAAAATTTTTCATCAATATGCAATTGAACTTTCATAAACATCCCTTCTTTCTAGATTGTATCTTGCCTGCTGCTGACTTTCGTTGCAAGGAGGATTCGTTTTTCCTAAGTCTATTAAACATTATTTTAGCTAGGAAAACAAGAGCTTTTGCCTAAGTGGTTGCTTTGCCTGTCTATTTGGTTGTTTTGCGAAGGAGTAATTACAATTCTTTTCGTACTAGAGTTCTGATTGAAAAACGGCTTTATGTTATAATAGTAGCTAGAATAATTACGGAGAAAACTATGTCAAAAATTATAGAATTACCAGAAAATCTTGCTAATCAGATTGCGGCTGGTGAGGTCATCGAGCGACCTAGCAGCGTGGTCAAGGAGTTGATAGAGAATTCCATTGATGCTGGTGCCACTCAAATTATAGTTGAGATTGAAGAAGCAGGGCTCAAGAGTATTCAAGTCATCGATAATGGTGAAGGAATTGAGCATGAGGAGGTTTCCTTGGCTTTGCGGCGGCACGCAACAAGTAAAATTAAGAAGCAAGCCGACCTTTTTCGGATTCGGACTTTGGGCTTTCGTGGTGAAGCGCTTCCGTCTATTGCTTCTGTTTCACGCTTGACAATTGAAACTGCGACAAATGGTGGAACACATGGGACGCGTTTAATTGCTCAGGGGGGAGAAATTGAAACTGTGGAACCAAGTAGTTGCCCTAAGGGTACCAAAATCAAAGTGGAAGACCTTTTTTTCAACACACCTGCTCGCTTGAAATATATGAAAAGTCAGCAAGCAGAACTATCTCACATTGTAGATATGATTAACCGTTTGAGCTTAGCTCATCCAGAGGTCGCTTTTATCTTGCTCAATGATGGTAAAGAGTTGACTCGGACAGCAGGAACAGGAAATTTGCGTCAAGCAATTGCTGGTATCTATGGATTAACAACAGCCAAAAAAATGATTGAAATTTCAGCTTCTAATCTGGATTTTGAAGTATCAGGCTATATTAGTCTACCAGAGTTGACGCGTGCCAATCGTAACTACATCACCATTCTCATCAATGGTCGTTACATCAAGAATTTCCTGCTCAATCGAGCTATTCTTGATGGTTACGGTAGTAAGCTCATGGTTGGGCGATTCCCGATTGCTGTGATTGCTATCCAGATTGATCCTTACCTTGCGGATGTTAATGTTCATCCGACTAAGCAAGAAGTGCGGATTTCCAAGGAGCGAGAACTGATGGTCTTGATTTCGCAAGCTATTGCTGCGAGTTTAAAAGAACAGGATTTGATTCCGGATGCTTTGGAGAATTTAGCAAAATCAACCATTAACAGAGCAAATAAGTCGGAGCAGACGAGCCTTCCGCTCAAAGAAAACCGACTCTATTATGACAAAGAGAGAAATGACTTTTTTGTTAGACCTCAAGTATCAGAAAGCAATCTTCCTTTTGAGGAAAATGCTACATTTGATCAGCAGCATACTGATACAGATATGCTTGCTTCCAGAGCAGTTTCTGTCAAATTTGCAGCAAGGCAAACTCCTTCTTACGATCAGCTAGATCATCCAGAACTGGATCAATCAAGCTTAGAAAGAGCTTTAGATAAGTTAGATGGAGAAGAAACTTCAACTTTTCCAGAACTGGAATATTTCGGGCAAATGCATGGCACGTACCTCTTTGCACAAGGAAATGGTGGTCTCTATATTATCGACCAGCATGCAGCGCAGGAGCGAGTCAAATATGAGTATTATCGGGAAAAAATCGGTGATGTGGATGACAGTCAGCAGCAACTTTTGGTTCCCTATATCTTTGAATTTCCAGCGGACGATATGCTGCGGCTCAAGCAGCGGATGAATCTGCTGGAAGAAGTCGGAGTTTTCTTGGACGAATACGGCAGCAATCAGTTTATTCTGAGGGAATACCCTATCTGGATGAAGGAAGAGGAAATCGAGTCGGGTATCTATGAGATGTGTGATATGCTGCTCCTTACCAAGGAAGTTTCTATCAAGAAATACCGAGCTGAACTAGCGATTATGATGAGTTGCAAACGCTCTATTAAGGCCAATCATAGCTTAGATAATGATTCGGCACGTGATTTGATCTTCCAGTTATCGCAATGTGACAATCCCTACAATTGCCCTCACGGTCGTCCAGTTTTGGTAAACTTTACCAAATCTGATATGGAAAAAATGTTCCGTCGCATTCAGGAAAACCACACCAGCTTGCGAGAATTGGGCAAGTATTGAAACTATTTATAGAAACTCTAAAACAGCTTCAGCTAACAATGACTGAAGCTGTTTTTAAAATCATCTGCAAGACTTTCAGCTAGTAGATCTACTGAATGGCTGCTTTTGTCCTTATGAAAAGTCCTATAGCTAAAAAGACAAGAGAAGAGAATTTCTGCCGAGCTTGACAAAAGGATTGACAGACTGTCTCTCTTGATAGATATTATGAATACCTCAATACTAGGCTATACAAATTTATAGTTAAGAGAAGAGCAAGATAGATATCCATGGATAAATAGCTAACTACCCAAGAATTTTGTAAAGTGATTGTCAAAAGGATAGAATGATTTCTTTTATTTTCTAACTCCAAAATATGATATACTAAAAGGGTTGAAAAGGAGACATGATGTACGAATATTTCAAAGGAATTTTAAGTAAAATTACAGCCAAGTATATTGTGGTGGAAGTAGGACAAATTGGCTATATCCTTCATGTGGCTAACCCTTATGCCTATTCAGGTCAGCTCAATCAAGAAATTCAGGTTTTTGTTCATCAAGTGATCAGAGAAGATGCGCAGCTCCTCTACGGTTTTGGCACAGAAGATGAAAAACAGCTTTTTCTCAATTTGATTTCGGTTTCTGGTATTGGCCCCGTTTCTGCTCTTGCGATAATCGCAGCCGATGATAATGCTGGATTGGTGCAAGCCATTGAGCAGAAAAACATCACCTATCTGACCAAGTTTCCCAAGATAGGCAAAAAGACAGCCCAGCAGATGGTGTTGGACTTGGAAGACAAGGTCGTGGCGGCTGGCCAAGTGGCTGCGCCTCAGACCCAAGCAGTGACATCGGACAACCAAGAGTTGGAAGAAGCCATGGAAGCCATGCTGGCCCTGGGCTACAGGGCTGCTGAACTCAAGAAAATCAAGAAATTCTTTGAAGGCACAACAGATACGGCTGAAAATTATATCAAGTCAGCTCTCAAGATGTTGGTGAAATAGGAGTGAGAATATGACTAAACGTTGTGGTTGGGTAAAAATGAACAACCCCTTGTATGTAGCCTACCACGATGAAGAGTGGGGTCGACCCCTTCATGATGATTGGAAGTTATTTGAACTGCTTTGCATGGAGACCTATCAGGCGGGACTTTCGTGGGAGACCATTTTGAATAAACGTCAGGCTTTTCGGGAGGCCTTTCATTTCTATGACGCGCAGAAAATTGCTCAGATGACAGATTCAGACTTGGATGGTCTTTTGGACAATCCGGATATTATCCGTAATAAGATGAAGCTCTATGCAACCAGAGCCAATGCCCAAGCTTTTTTGGCTGTTCAAAAGCAGTTTGGCTCTTTTAATGACTTTGTCTGGTCCTTTGTAGATTTCAAGACGATTGACAATCAAATTACGAACTACAAGGAAGCACCGACTAAAACAAAGTTGTCAGAAAGCATGTCCAAGGCGCTGAAAAAGCAAGGCTTCAAGTTTGTCGGTCCTGTTTGTGTCTATTCTTTCATGCAGGCAGCAGGATTGGTCAATGATCATGAAACAAGTTGTGAATGGAATCCTAAAAAATAAGGCATAAAAGCATTTACCAATATTGCTAAATTTGTACTATATCCTCACTAAACATACAATAAAATGGAATCAAAAGATGACAGTCGAATAACGTAAAAGACAGTTTAGAGAAAAAACTGTCTTTTTAATATGTCGAACGCTACAAAACCATGATTAAGGTTCCAATGGTAATCAAGATGGTGCCAATTAAGGATTTCATAGTAAAATCTTCGTGGAGAAAGATAAAAGCAAGGATGAGCGTGAGAACAACACTAAGCTTATCAATAGGAACGACCTTGGAGGCTTCTCCTTCTTGCAATGCTCGGTAGTAACAAAGCCAAGAAGCGCCTGTTGCTAGGCCTGATAAAATCAGAAAAATCCAGTTTTTCTTACTGATGTTAGCTAAATCAATTTGTCCTTTAGTTAAAAAAACCATACCCCAAGCCATCAAAACGACGACTACTGTTCGAATAGCTGTCGCTAGATTAGAATTAACCCCGGCAATCCCAATTTTAGCTAAGATAGATGTCAGTGCTGCAAACAAAGCAGAAAAAAATGCAAAAATTGCCCACATAATGGAAGCCCCTTAAAGTTTTATTCTTTTATTTTATCACATTTGATTCTATCTAACACAAGTAAACCAAGGAAACTCAGGCAGCAAGAACTGTCTGGTTTTTCTTTGTATAAATTAAAATATGGAAAGAATTTGAACCTAGTTGATAAAAAACCCCAAGCTAAGACCTGTGGAAATGGTTGATTTCGTGTTTCATATCTTGTAATAAATCCAGTTCATCTGTGATTTCTAATAAGACCAATCCTTTTTTGATTAATTTATTATTATTTTGACAAATTCCTAATCGAATATTACATAAAGCTAAAGCATCATACCTCTTTAACTTTTGTGCAGTCTCTAAAGCTAGTGTGACAATTTTTTCACATTGGTGAAATTCATTATGGTGCAAATAGATTCCTGCTAAATTTGAGAGAAGAGTTAAGCGATCGTTTTGAAAATTTTTATAGTCTTTATATTTCTCTAAATTTTCCAAAATTTTATCAGTAATCAAATGTAGGGTATCCATCGAAAAATGATGTAAAATAGATACTAGAATCCTAAAATCATTTTTATACCAAGTATCTTCTTTTTCTAAATAATTCCAAAACTGCTTGGTGATAGAGATTGTTTCATCTGTTAATGTTTTAACTCCGTTTTTTCTAATAGAAATGAAAAGTTTTAACAAATCATGAATATGCTTAATTGGTAAATCGTATTCCTTACGAAGATATCTTTCACAGAGTTCTTGTAGCTCTTCTAAATCTTGTGTGCCACTAATAGAGCTTATATTTAAAGCTTTGTTAAATATGATACTTCTGGGGCTAGGGTTATAGACGTGACAGATATACTCAAACTCTTCAAAACTCATATTGATTTGACGTAGTAAAAATTCCATATTTTCGTATTTGGGAGTAGCCTTCCCGCTTTCAAATTTAGCCAGAGTTGTTCGGGATAGAACCTCTCCGCATACATCTGCTTGCGATAAACCTTTTGATTTGCGAATTTCTTTATAAACAGCTCCGAAATCATACCTCATAACAAACCTACAAACCTCTCAGAATAATATAGTGCGAAAAAAGTTAGCGTTTTCAAAAAAGTGATTTCAAATATTATAACATAGAAGTGAAAATTTATAAAGAAACGGAGGGAGAATATGAGAACAGCTTGTTTACAATTGATGATACTTTTGTTACTGTATCCAAGTATCTGGCCATTTTAATAAGTAAGGTGTGAATTATGTTTACATTTCATTCAAATTAGGAAATAACACGTTATGATATTTTCATCAAATGGAAGTCTATACTAGTTAAGACAATATTTGATATACCATATATATAAAGGAGGAAACCATATCAAATAGTTCAAATAAATTTACGAAATTAGCACTTATTGGTGCTCTTGCCCTTACTCTTAGTCCTTTGGCTGGAGGTGGGGTCTCGGCAGATACCCAGCATCCTCATCCTACTTATAAGGATACTTGGAATTATGGTGTAACATCAAATGGATGGGCCTACTCGCATTATTATTTAGAAGCACCAATCCGTCTTGGAAGCGGCTCATCTGTGACCGATATATGGGGAAATGTAAAAGACTATGCCAAATCAAATTATGGCTGGGCAAATTCAGGAGCTACAAAACATTGGTCATGGATTCAAGCAAAGTCATTTTATTCTTGGTATGAATTCTAATAGTCATACGATTTAATAAACTTATTGTGGAGGGGAAAGCCTGCATAGTAGAATTTCAGTTTTTCCCTCTTTGTTTTTGTTGTAAAGGAGTCTTGTATGAAGTGGCGGCTAACCGTTCTTTCTTTATTTGTCTTACTAATATCATTTTTATCTTTAGGTGCTGTTAAAGAATTTGGGAACGACATTCCTTATCCTGCGCAGGCAGCTTTTTCATTGACGGGCTCTAGTGAGGTTGATAAAAACCAAATTTTTGATAAAATACAGGAAATTGCAGATAAAAAGCAATTAACTATTTATCGTCCTTTTTTAGATAAAAGTGGTCAGCAAGCTACATTTGTTTTTGGAAAGATACAGCGCAAAAATCAATCTTATATCACGGGTCGAGGAGTCTTGGCAGCAAGTACCGCGACTGGTATGTATTATTCTAGTAAGGCGCTACCGACAGAATTAAAAACAGAATTGCAGCGATTTGGCTTGACTTACACAGGAGCAGACCTTCCGTGGTACTTAGTGCCAATCAACTTTCTATTTATGAATTTACGCTCTCTGGCAGTTTGGACTTTATTTTTTGTTTTTGCTGTGCTTCTTTTTGCAGTCAAAATGCTTTATGTTAAAAAAGCTATGATTCAGCGCAGTCTGGGGCTTTTTGATAGAGAATTTCGGCGTTCACTTTGGTTGGATTCTACTATTTTGATTAGCACAGGAATCCTTGTGTGGCTACTTTTTGTTTTATGGCAAGGTAGTATGGTAAATGTTTATGTTAAGACGTTTAGCTTATTACTATTTCTCAATCTCTTTATTTTGATGGTTATTAGCTTACTTGTCAATCTACTTTTTGCTTTAAATGTTCGCCTTATGGGAGCTGTAACTGTCTTGAAGAATAAAAAATCAAATCCGTTAGTACTTTATATCTGGCTTTTTGGAATTTTGCTATCTTGCTTTATCTTTGGCGTGACTGCATCGGAAAGTGTTAAAACCATTTCCAAATCTGCCCAAGAAATAGCTGTTTTGGGAAATTGGAAAATAGCTCAAGATTATGCTGCGATCACTTGGTTTGAAAATACCGCTACTCATACTGATGAAAATCATCAAATTGATTCAACATTTATAAAAGAAAATGCTGCGAAGCATAGACAATTGATTCAATCTTTTGGGACAGATGGCTGGCTTTATTCAGAGCAATCTAGCCTTAGCCCAGATCGAACTAAGCACGCTCCGGAAGAATTTAAGCAGGAGCTGGTAAGAAATGGTGTCGATAGTAAAATTGCAGAAACATTGTTCTATGTCAATACAGGATTGATGAATAAAAATAAAAAATTGTATCCTCAAAATAAGTATGGGCAAGCACCGAAAGAAAGCTTAGGTGTTATCTATATTCCAAAAAGTCAGATGGCTCACATAGACAATATTCGTAAGATAATTAACTATGAGCACTTCCGATATTCAGCTTTAAAAGCTGAGGATTTTCAAATCGTAGAAATTCCTGATGGACAGAAGACTTTTCTTTTTAACCATAAAGACGGTCCAGATGAATTATTGGCTAAACAAGAAGTAGTGAACAAGATTTTAGTGCAAATCAATTTTCACAATCTACCAGCAGATGCAGCTTTTGATAACTATTATACAGTTCTTGCAACAAAAGGAGCTTTTAAACAGAAATGGATAAAAGAAAAGATTAGCCAAGCTGGTTTGACTCATTTTTCTAGTATGACAAATATTTCAGAGCAACTATTATTAGCTCGTGAAAACATTGTTAGCCAACTGACAGGGACGATTACTGCTCTACTGATGTTAGTCTTGGCGCAGTTCTTTATTATTTATGAATATATTACCACTCGCATGAAACAAAAAGCGAAAAAGATTTCTTTACAAAGTTTGTTAGGAGCAAGTAGCTATCTAGAAATTTTTCAGTCTTTACTGCCATTGATAGCAGGCATTTTATTCATCAGTGCATTGACAATTTTAGTGATGAAAGGTAGTTTCCTAGTAGTTGGTTTAGTAGGAGTTCTTTATGCGTTTGAGATAACTGCTATGTCTTATTTTGCTTTAATGAACGTCAGAAAAAATCGTGTTCAGATTATAAAAGGAGATTTTGAAATACTATGATTGAGATAGAAAATTTAGCGAAAAAATATGGACGAAAAACCGTCTACAGCCATGTCAATCTACATTTTGAAAGGAATCAATCCTATGCTTTAGTTGGGCTTTCGGGTTCTGGAAAGACAACATTGTTAAATGCAATTGCTCGTTTAGAAAAACCAGATCAAGGCAGAATTTTGCTCAATAAGCAAGATATTTGGAAAATGAAGGAAAAAGATTATTTTAAACATTATCTGGGCTATGTCTTTCAAAATTATGCTTTGGTGGAAGAAGAAACAGTTTTCGACAACTTGAAACTATTGGCGGGTAAATCAGAAATTCTGATAGCTTTAAAACAGGTTGGACTAAATGAGTCTGTCATGAAGTCCAAAATTTATGAGCTTTCCGGTGGTCAAGCTCAACGGGTTTCAATTGCGCGATTATTATTAAAAAAAGCGAAAGTCATTTTGGCAGATGAGCCGACAGGTGCTCTTGACCAGCAAACAGGAAAATCAATTATTGATTTGTTGCTTAGTTTAGTTGCATCAGACACTGTGGTTATTTTTGCGACGCATGATCCAAATGTTTTTGAACGAGTTGATCAGGTCGTTGATATCACACAGATTAGTGGCTCATTAGAACAGTCATATTAGATTGATTGACAAACAAAAAGAGGCTATGTCTCTTTTTGTTTGTCAAGATACTATAGATGATATGCTGAGCAACTTGAAAATTGTTTTATTAACAAATTTTAATCTTTTTTATGATAAAATAAGACCAAATTGCGAATAGTAAGATAGGAGGTTCTATGAAAGCAGAAATTATTGCTGTAGGTACTGAAATTCTGACCGGGCAAATTATCAATACGAATGCTCAATTTTTATCGGAAAAGTTAGCGAGTCTAGGGATTGATGTTTATTTCCAGACTGCTGTCGGTGACAATGAAAATCGTCTTTTATCTATTTTGGAAATTGCAAAGAAACGGAGCGATCTTGTCATTCTTTGTGGTGGCTTGGGTCCAACAGAAGATGACTTGACCAAACAGGTGTTGGCAAAATTTTTAAATCGCAGGTTGGTCTTTGACCAAGTAGCTATGGAAAAATTAGATCGTTTCTTCGCGAGTCGACTGGACTATGTTCGAACACCAAATAATGAGCGGCAAGCTCAGATAGTGGAAGATTCGACTTCTCTACAAAACGAAACCGGACTTGCGGTAGGGGGCGTGATTGAAGTAAGTGGTGTAACTTATGTTGTTCTGCCCGGTCCACCTAGTGAATTAAAACCTATGGTGAACAATGAGCTGATTCCGATTTTAGCAACGGATCAAAAATTGTATTCAAGAGTTTTGCGCTTCTTTGGCATTGGTGAAAGTCAATTAGTAACTCTTTTAGGAGATTTAATTGATGCTCAGATCGATCCGACCATTGCTCCTTATGCTAAGACGGGAGAGGTGACATTGCGATTGTCCACAAAGGCTAGCAGTCAAAAAGAAGCAGATACTAAGTTTGCTTATTTGGAAAAGAAAATTTTAGCTGTACAGACTTTTGAGAAACAACGTTTAGTGGACCTTTTCTATGCTTATGGAGATGATAATTCTCTAGCGCAGACAACTTTTGAATTGTTGAGGAGAGCAGGCAAGACTGTTACAGCAGCCGAAAGTTTGACTGCAGGCCTTTTTCAAGCAACTTTGGCAAACTTTTCTGGAGCCTCTAATGTCTTTAGTGGTGGCTTTGTCACTTACAGTATGGAGGAAAAGAGCCGTATGCTGGACATTCCTTTGGCAGACTTGGAAAAACATGGAGTTGTTTCTGCTTTTACAGCAAAGAAAATGGCTGAGCAGGCCAGAAAATTGACTGCCAGTGACTATGCAGTGAGTTTGACGGGTGTGGCAGGTCCAGACAGCTTAGAAGGATATCCGGCAGGGACAGTTTATATTGGCTTAGCAACCACAGAGAATGTACAATCTTTTAAGGTTAATATTGCCGGTCGTAGTCGGACTGATGTACGAAAAATAGCTGTTCTGCATGCTTTCAATCAGTTACGAAAAACTTTATTAAAAAACGAAAATATGCTATAATAATTAGATAGTCGAGAAAATTAATTTATCACTATACAGGAGAAATAAATGGCGAAAAAACAAAAAAAATTAGAAGAAATTTCAAAGAAATTTGGTGAGGAACGTCAAAAAGCGTTAGATAATGCACTTAAAAATATCGAAAAAGATTTTGGTAAAGGGGCAATTATGCGTTTGGGTGAGCGCGCTGAACAAAAAGTTCAAGTTATGAGCTCAGGTAGCTTGGCGTTAGATATTGCACTTGGTGCAGGAGGGTATCCAAAAGGTCGAATTATTGAAATCTATGGACCAGAATCATCTGGTAAGACGACAGTGGCCCTCCATGCTGTTGCTCAGGCTCAGAAAGAAGGCGGAATTGCGGCCTTTATTGATGCTGAGCACGCTCTGGATCCGGCGTATGCGCAAGCTCTTGGGGTTAATATTGACGAATTACTCCTTTCTCAACCAGATTCTGGCGAGCAAGGACTAGAAATTGCTGGGAAATTGATTGATTCTGGTGCAGTAGATTTGGTGGTCATCGACTCTGTGGCAGCTCTTGTACCGCGTGCTGAAATTGATGGTGATATCGGAGATAGCCATGTTGGTTTGCAAGCGCGTATGATGAGTCAAGCTATGCGTAAACTATCTGCTTCTATCAACAAAACCAAAACGATTGCGATCTTCATCAACCAACTACGCGAAAAAGTTGGTATTATGTTTGGAAATCCAGAAACAACACCGGGCGGTCGAGCTCTTAAATTTTATGCTTCTGTCCGTCTGGATGTCCGTGGCAATACTCAAATCAAGGGAACTGGTGATGAAAAGGACACTAATGTCGGTAAGGAAACCAAAATTAAGGTTGTGAAAAACAAGGTGGCTCCGCCATTTAAAGAAGCCTTTGTGGAAATCATGTATGGTGAAGGAATTTCCAAAACAGGTGAGCTCATCAAGATTGCAACAGACCTAGATATTATCAAAAAAGCGGGCGCGTGGTATTCTTACAATGATGAAAAGATTGGGCAAGGGTCTGAAAATGCTAAGAAATACTTAGCAGATCATCCAGAAATTTTTGATGAAATTGATCACAAGGTTCGAGTTCACTATGGTTTGATTGAGAATGATACTGAAGATGAAAAAAATGCAGAAGCAATTAAATCAGCAAACAAAGTAGAGGAAGTGACTCTAGACTTGGACGATGCGATTGAGATTGAGGAATAATTTTTTAAAAATAGGTCGTAAGACGGAGGGATTTTATGGTATAATATAGTATGATAATAGTACCGTGTGGCGAAAGGAGTACTTACATGATTACAATTTATACTGTCTCAAGTTGCACTAGTTGTAAAAAAGCAAAAACATGGCTCAATGCTCACCAGTTAACTTATAAAGAACAAAATCTTGGTAAAGAAGGGATTACAAAAGAAGAATTGTTAGATATTCTAACAAAAACTGAAAATGGGGTTGCAAGTATTGTGTCTTCAAAAAATCGTTATGCAAAAGGTTTAGGCGTAGATATCGAAGAATTGAGTGTGAGTGAAGTGATTGATTTGATTATGGAAACGCCACGTATTTTGAAAAGTCCTATTTTAGTAGATGATAAACGTCTTCAAGTAGGATACAAAGAAGATGATATTCGTGCATTCCTACCTCGCTCGGTTCGTAATGTTGAAAATACAGAAGCGCGTTTACGCGCGGCCTTGTAAAGAGTGGGATTTCCACTCTTTTTTATTTCAATGTTTATTGATATTAAAAATATGATAAAATAAAGAATGAGGAGGAGTTAATCTATGAAAAGAAGCCTAATTTTATTAACCATTATTCTTACAGTCTTAGTAGGCTGTGGTCAAAAGAAAGAAACAAAATCAAAAGCAAGCAAACAATCTATTGATAGTACGTTGCCAGTTATTGCAAATGCTGAAAAAGAAACGGTTGTGACGAAAAAATTATCGTTTCCAAAAACAGCTGAGGGAGTTCAGCAAACGCAAACAATTACTTACAAAGGGAACCAATTTTTAGGTTTAACGATTGAACAAATTTTGCCGATGAAAGAAGAATTAAAAAAAGTGGTTGCTGAGGTTGGAGTTGCTGAGGCACAAAAATTATTGGAAAAATCTTTGGCTGAAGATGAAAAATTTACACAAGCAAAAAATTTGCAAGGCTTTTCAACCTCTTTGGAAATTATAAATGAGCAAGAATTGAAGCGAACTCATACGTTTGATTTTCAAGTTTTGGATGTTAATAAAGCCGCAAATACTGAGTATTTAAAGAATATGAAATTAAAAGAATTTTTAAAAATGAAACCAAAAGAATATGTTGAAGATCAGATTGCCAGTGGTGCAACGGAAGTCAATCAATAACTTGTTAAACATGAATTGATTTTTTAGACGGCTCTTTTTGACAACGCTTACAAAAGATGGTATACTATTCTTATAAAGCTCTAAAATACAAGGAGGATATTTTTATGAGAAAATCGGTTGTTTTGTTAGGAGCAAGTTTGTTGCTGCTCACAGCTTGTGGTCAAAAATCCGGTCAGAATCAGTCAGGGGATAGTAAGACTGGTTCGAGTGTTGTGAAAAAGGATTCTGTTGTGACCAAGTCTTTTCAACAAAAACAGACTGTCCAAGGGATTGAACAAACACTTACGCAAACTATTTCTTATGAAGGAAAAACCTTTAAGAAGTTTGTGATAAATCTTGAACAAATACTTCCTGAAAATATGAAGAGTGTATTAGCGGGTCAAGATTTAGAAAGCACTAAGCCGCACTTGATTTCTGCTTTTGAAAAGGCTGCAGGATTGGATAAATTTAAGTCTTTGGGCGGTGTTGATGTTAAAACAGACATTACAAAAGACTATATTATTAAAGTTGCAATCAATATTGATATGAGCAAAATCAACCTTGATGAAGCATCAAAACTGGATACATATGGCTCTATGTTTTCAACTATCAAAAATTTAACACCCAAACAATATATTGAATCTGTCAAAGCAGCTGGTGCTAAAGAAGTTGCAAATCCATGATTTTATAGGTGTATATGAAACAAAAAAAGCTGAAATTTATTCAGCTTTTTTCAACCCCTTTCATTTGTGAAAAGTCTTGAAATGTGCTATAATATGGGTATTCTAGTGAAAGAAGGTGTAATTGTGGGATTTACAGATGAGACAGTACGTTTTAATCTTGATGATTCAAACAAAAAAGAGATTAGTGAAACATTGAAAGATGTCTATGTGTCGCTGAATGAAAAGGGCTATAACCCAATCAACCAAATCGTAGGATACGTGCTTAGTGGTGATCCTGCGTATGTACCTCGCTATAATAATGCACGAAATCAAATTCGTAAATATGAACGTGATGAGATTGTAGAAGAATTAGTTCGTTATTATTTGAAAGGACAAGGCATTGATCTCTAATGAGAATTATGGGGTTAGATGTTGGTTCAAAAACAGTTGGTGTTGCAATTAGTGACCCACTTGGTTTTACAGCTCAAGGGCTTGAAATTATTCCCATCAATGAAGAACAAGAAGAATTTGGTTTTGAGCGTTTGACTGAACTTGTCCAAGAATATAAGGTGGACAAGTTTGTTGTGGGTCTTCCTAAGAATATGAACAATACAAGCGGACCACGTGTAGAAGCAAGTCAGGCTTATGGGACTAAGATTGAGCAGCTATTTCATTTGCCAGTTGAATACCAAGATGAGCGCCTAACAACAGTAGCTGCGGAGAGAATGTTGATTGAGCAAGCGGATGTGAGCAGAAAGAAGCGAAAAAAAGTGATTGATAAGCTCGCAGCGCAGCTTATATTACAAAATTATTTAGATCGAAATTTTTAATAAATAAAGGAGAAAACATGGCACACGATCATAACCATGACCATGAACACGAAGAACGTGAACTAATTACTTTAGTGGATGAGCAGGGAAACGAAACTTTGTTTGAAATTCTCTTGACCATTGATGGAAAAGAAGAATTTGGGAAAAACTACGTTCTATTGATTCCAGCTAGCGCAGAAGAAGATGAAAATGGCGAGGTAGAAATTCAAGCCTACTCGTTTACTGAAAATGAAGACGGAACCGAGGGTGACCTCCAACCAATTCCAGAAGATTCAGATGCTGAATGGGATATGATTGAAGAAGTTTTCAATAGCTTTATGGAAGAATAAAAATTGCGTACACTAGCTTTTCGTATTACAAACAATGAAGAGATTGAAAGGCTGTGTGAATAGTTATTTTTATGGTATACGAATGAGTGGTTGGTTAATTCCCATGTGGAGCAAGAGTTCCAGCCATTCAAGTGAATTGTGGGGTGTGACATGAACCAAAGTCTGGTTCTGTTTCACTCCCTTTTTGCTGGGAGAAGAATATGAATGAAATTGAAACGTGGCTAGAGAGCCGCATTGGTTTAAATTTTCGCTCTGGTTTAGAGCGAATGAGGCAGGCTATAAGTCTTTTGGATCATCCGGAAGAAAATTATCCCATTATTCATGTGACAGGAACGAACGGAAAAGGCTCAAGCATTGCTTTTATGAGTCAATTATTTGCAGAGCATAAAAAGAAGGTGGGAACCTTTACGTCACCTCATATGGTGAGCATTTATGATCGGATTTGTGTCAATCATAAACCAATCTCTGACAAGGATTTTGTTAGAATTGGGCGCCGTATTCAAGCAATGGAAAGGCAACTTTTGCAGACACAAGATCCATTATCTTATTTTGAAATTTTAACACTCATAGCTTTATTGTATTTCGAAGAAGAGCAGGTAGATGTGGCTTTAATTGAGGTGGGAATTGGTGGACTTTTAGATGCAACAAATGTAGTGATAGGAGATGTTGCGGTTGTAACGTCTGTAGGATTGGATCATCAAGAAACATTAGGAGACTCCATAGTAGCAATTGCTGAGCAGAAAGCGGGGATTTTCAAGAAAAAGGAACGAGCTGTTATCGGGCCGCTGGCTGAAGAAGCCAGGAGGGTCTGCGAATTGCGCGCAGATGAGTTGGGAGTTGTTTTGTATGAATACGGTAGGGATTTTTCATTTTCAAAAGGACAATTTTCTAATCAAGATAAAATGATAGTTGGTTTACAGCTGGGTCTCAAAGGTACTTATCAGGAAGAAAATGCAGCTGTTGCTTTGCAAAGTTTTCTTTTATTCATGAAACAGCAAAATTGGCAACCACAAGTAAAATGGATACGCAAGGCTTTGCAAGAGACCCATTGGGCAGGGAGACTGGAATATTTTGAGAGAGGAATTTATTTGGACGGGGCTCACAATTTACCCGCTTTGTCACGTTTGGTGGAGTTTATTCGCCAGCAAGAACAAAAAGAAATTTTTCTTTTATTCGGTGCTTTGAAACGTAAAAATTATCAGGGAATGCTGTCTTATCTAAAACAAGAATTGCCAGATGTGCGGTTGACGATAACGACATTTGAGGATGACTGTGCAATAGACAAGCGGAATCTGACAACTGAAACCTATGTTTCCTCTTATCGGGAGTTTATTGAACAATTCATTAAAAAATCTACTGATAGTCAGCTTCTTTTTGTGACAGGTTCTCTTTATTTCATTGCAGAAGTTCGTGCTTTTCTTTTGGAGAAAGAATTGACTGCTTGAAACGAGAAATAGTAGAATAGAAATGTAATCAAAAAAGGAGGGAATCAAATGGTACAATTAAAGAAACTTGGCTATGCCACATTTTTTCTAATAGGGCTTATCATTTTGACATCGTGTGCCAAGTCTAATCAAACTTCATCATCATCTCAATCTATCTCAAGCAGTCAATCAACTACAGTCTCAAGTGAGAGCAGCACTTCGTCAACTATTGCAGAAAATTCGGTAGAAAAATTAGACGGTACTTATAAAGGTATGGACGAAGAAGATGAGATCACTTTGGTTATCAAGGGAAACAGTGGCACGTGGACAGAAGAAGAGCCAAATGGTAAGAAAGAAGTAAAACAAGTGAGCATTGATCCAACAAATCAGCGAATGACGATTGGTGACGACATTGAGCGTTATATGATTAATGGTAATCAGTTGACAATTGAGGATATTGAGCAAGAAAACGGCGAAAATGATACGGTTGTTTTAACGAAGCAATAACTTATTTGATATTGGAGCAATGACTCTTAATAGAAAAACTAAATAGTAGCTTGCAAATGTAGGAGGTTGAGTTCAGATATTTCATCAGTTTTTATAACCACTGCTTTAAATTGTGTTTGTTTTACCCACCGCTCCAAATGGTTTATAAATTGTTCGCTTCGTGGATTTTATCTGCGTTCGCTAGTGATTCTCTATACTGGAGTTATGTGAGAATGAAAAAAGTTTAGTATTTCAGAAAAAATTTAGAAATAAGAAGATGAGGGAAGAGAATTTGACTAACTTTTTGAAGTGTAATAGGTGATAAAAACGAACAGCGAGAGAGAATTTTTTCAACTTACGGTAAATCGAAATACAGTACCAGTAGGAAAGGTGGATTTTGAAGGGGGAAGACAAGTTAAAAAGATAGATCTTACAAAATCAGGTAGCTATAAAACAGATAAGATTATCAGTTATCACATTTCTATTAATCAGTCTGGTAAAGAGATTTCTGATGCCAAAGTAACAGACATTCTGAGTACTCCTAAAATTTCTTATATTAAGAACAGTTTCAAAATTGAAAAAGGTAAGTGGGTGATTGTAAATAATCGTTGGGTATTGAAGAATAAAATAAATGTCACGGAACAATTTACAATCAATTTCATATCTGACTCACAATTTTCGGTTGATTTAGGTCATATCAAAGCAGGAGAAGGTTATCGTATTAACTATAAAGCTAAAGCAAACTATAATTTACAGAATGGAGAAATTGTTGAAAATATTGCTTCACTTTGGTCAAGTAAAATAAAAATCATAAATTCCATAATGAAGACTACTTACAGAGAAGCAGGCGGAAATGCAGAAGATTATGTTTACTCAATCACGCTGCATAAAAAGGATGAAGTTTCTGGCATGCCTTTAACGGGAGCTATCTTTAGGGTTATACGAGATCGCAACGGTACTACAGTTGGGGAATTTATCACAGATAGTGCAGGGGAAGTAACAAGTCTGAATCTATTAAAAGATACTTATAAAATTAAAGAAATAAAAGCTCCGGCTGGATATTAGCCATTTAAACGAAAGTTTAAGATTACTCCGGATAAGTTTAATAATGAGAAGACTTATGATTTGGAAGTTCTCAATAAACGAGGATTGGTTGAGGTCAATTGAAAGTTAAGAAATTATTAATTGGACGTGATTTAAAGGCAGGTGAATTTGAGTTTGAACTCAAAGGCACAGAGGATAATGTCCACCAAGTCAAGAAAAATGCTGTTAATGGTGATGTGATTTTCGATACTATTGAGTACACGAAAGTGGGAACATATCATTATATGATTACTGAAAAAGATACGAAACTTCAAGGTGTAATCTATGATAAAAAAGTGATCAAAGTAACAGTGACTGTTACAGACAATAGTTCGCGTATACTAGAAACTAAAGGTCGATATGATCAGGATGTTAAAGCTTTTAAAAATAGCTATACCCTACCAGCAACACCGCCGAAGAAAGGTTTGCCTAAAACAGGAATAGCTGTTCATTACTTAGCAATCTTTATGGATATGATATTGTTAGTGGGTGCAGTTTACTTCATCAAGAAAAAAATAAGTCTAGAGGTGGAAGCCTAATGAGAAATGGAGAGCCGAATTAGGTTCCCTTTTTTATTGAAAGTTTTAAAAATGATTTGAAAATCAAGCAAGACTTGACTTTGGCTTGATTTATTAGGTAATCCCCGTTATACTAGTACTAAATACTGATAGGGAGAGAATATGAGTTTTAGGAAATTTCAGCTATTGATGTCAAAATATGGTTTTAGCATCATTACTATGGTGTTAGAACTGGTGCTTGTTTTTTGGTTTTTCTTTTGGCTCGGTCGATGGACGCCTACTTTATGGATTGCCTTTGTGATTTTGTTCAGTGTGGCAACGATTTTGGCGATTGTCAATCGTTCAATGACGCCAGAAAGCAAAGTAACCTGGCTTTTAGTGGCTTTTATTCCAGTCTTTGGACCGTTGCTTTATCTGATGTTTGGTGAGCGTCGTTTGTCTAGAAGTGAATTGAAACAGTTGAAAAATATGGATCAAATGAAATTTCGTGAGGATAATAGTTATGAGTTGCGTTTAGAGTTGAAAAATACAGATAAGTCAGCTTATGGGATTATCAAATCACTTCTTAGCATGGATCATAATGCGGATGTATATGACGGTACGGAATCACAATTTTTCCCTTTAGGCGAAGAAATGTTTCAAAAAATGCTGGAAGATTTGCGTAAGGCAGAAAAATTTATCTTTTTGGAATATTATATTGTGGAAGAAGGTCTCATGTGGAATAGTATTTTGGATATTCTGCGTGAGAAAGTAACTCAAGGTGTCGAAGTGAAGATGCTCTATGATGATATTGGCTGTATGGCGACTCTTCCTGGCGACTACACCAGTCGATTACAAGCTATAGGGATTGATGCCCATAAATTTAACAAAGTGATTCCGCGAATGACAGTAGCTTATAATAATCGAGATCATCGTAAAATTCTTGTTATTGATGGGCAGATTGGCTATACTGGAGGGGTCAATTTAGCAGATGAGTACATTAATCACATTGAGCGTTTTGGTCACTGGAAAGACGGTGGGATTCGTTTAAATGGTCGTGCAGTAAAGGCCTTGACACGTCTTTTTCTTATGAACTGGTATATCAACCGTGGAACCATTAGCGATTTTGATCAATATCATTTGGACAATAAAGCAATAGATGCATCAGGACTTTATATTCCGTATGGAAGCGGACCTAAGCCTATGTACAAAGCTCAAGTGGGTAAAAATGTCTACCAAAATATTATCAGTCAAGCGACAGATTATGTGTATATTGCTACACCGTACTTAATTATTGATTATGACTTGACAGAAGACATTAAAAATGCAGCTATGCGTGGGGTAGATGTGCGGATTGTGACCCCTTCCATTCCAGATAAAAAGCTGATTCAACTCATTACGCGAGGCGCTTATCCAGACCTGATAGCAGCTGGGGTGCAGATTTACGAATATACCCCAGGTTTTATTCACAGTAAGCATGTGGTGGCAGATGATGATTTTGGTGTGGTTGGAACAATCAACTTTGATTATCGAAGTCTGGTTCACCACTATGAAAATGCTATTTTGATGTATAAAACGCCTTCTATGTTTGACTTAAAACAAGATTTTGAAAACCTTTTTGAGAATTCTCAAGAAATTCATGAGGATACTATTAAAAATACTTGGTATCAACGTTTAATCAAAGAGATTGTCGAATTGTTTGCGCCGATGCTATAAAAATTTCTCTTGTATGAGAGGAATTTTTTCTTTTTTACGAATAATTTAGTAAAAAGAAGGCGAAATAATGATACATCTAACACAAGAAGAACAAGAATTTTTGCAAAAGTATACAAACAGAAGTCATCACCGTTTTCGAGATTTGGAATATTATGCCTTGCTTTTGCAAAAGATGAAGATTGTGTCAGAATCAAGCTGACAGATAGAGGAGATTTTGGTATACTAAATAAGACTGATATCAAGGAGAATCTTTATGCACGACACAATGCTTGAACAAGGGCCAATGGTAGAGAGTATTCACGAAGAAAGTGAACAGAAAAAATTTTTTGTAGAACCTACACCGACGCCGTTTGTCGTTTTATTTTTGTGGAGCTTATTATTGAGTGTTTTAAGTGTTGCCAATCCATTTTTGACCAACTTTGCTACTAATCTGCAATCTCAAAATTTATATGCTGGATGGGCAATGGCGCAGGGGCAGGTTATTTATGGAAATATTTATGGAACGAGTGGTTTGCTTTATTATCTAACTAATTGGGTGGGTAGTCTTTTCATGGGCAATATTTTATTTGCAGTAGTGCAGTGCTTTGCCCTATTTGTTGCAGGAATTTTTCTTTTTAAAATTGTTTACCAATTAACAACTGTAAGGAATACCTCTGTAAAGATTCTTTCTTTATTTTATGGATTAACCTTAGCTTTGGGCTGGGGCGGTTTATATTCTAGTATTTTTGCTTTTCCTTTTGTATTTGGTGCACTGTACTTTCTGATGCGCTATGTTGCAGGAGAAGCTAGTGACAGAGGTTTTATTGGTTTTGGTGCGCTCGGTACATTGATGTTTATGACAGATCCGATGACAAGTCTCGTGTTTTATTTAGTGGCTTTCCTTGTTTTGTCAGCTTATAATATTAGTGTAAAGAAAAAAGTACATGGCCTTTATCAATTTTTAGCAGCACTTGTAGGCTTTTCGTTTCTATTTTATCCTTTAGGCTATTATACGGTTTTAAATGGTAGCTTTGGTCTTGCGATTAGTCAGATTCTTTATCCGTTGGAAAGCTTACGCTTTGCAGGGCAGCACTTGTTGTATAATGGTTTACTTTATGGTGGGTTAATCATTGGAATTGGTTTAGTGTTTTCTTGGGTGAGAAGTTTTTCATTGCCAGCAAATTCTTTGGAACGTTTCCTGCAGCTATTTAGTTTTTTCGCGTCCTTAATTTTAGTTTTATTTGTTTTCTTTTTGCCAGATCAAGGCGCTTATCAGCTGTTGCCTGTTTTGCCATTCTTCCTGATTCTGCTCAGTATGTGGTTAGGAAAAAGTAAACTTAAAAGAGGTGGACGTCATAGCCGTGTACAAAAATCTACATCTATTTTAGGAACGTATGTTGCAAAAAATGCTTTCTTGCCGCTTTTAGCAGTTGCTTACTTAATTGGTTCTCCGCTTGTTAATCACTATATTTTATCTTCAGGTGAAGCAAGTGAACGTGTTTCTGCGGCAAATTATATCAAAGATAAAGCGAAGAAGACTGATAAAATCTATGCTTGGGATAAAACAGCAGCGCTTTATCAGGCGAGTAGACACTTATCTGCAGTGCCAATTTTAACACCTAGCTTGTACCAAGGAACCGATGAAAACAAAATGGCGCTAGCTAGGAGTCTGAAAGAAAATGCACCAACTTATATTTTAGTGAATAATCAAGTGCCTGTTCTTCAAGATGTGCAAAAACAAATTCAGAAAAATTATGAGAAAACTGACCTGGAACTTCATCATTTCAAGCTTTATAAATTAAAATGATTTAATCAATATCTTGTGTTTAAAATAAAATTTTAAGTTTTTCACCACAAGATATTGATTTTTTTTATGAGAGTGATATAATATGATTTATACGAATGGAGGAGCTCATGATAGCATTAAAAGAAGAAACAGTACAAGGTTTTGCTGATATTTATGTTGAAAAACGTGACGGTCGTCGTGTGGCTTTTGACGCAGATAAGATTTATAAAGCGCTTGTCAAAGCTAGTCAAGAAGTAACGACGATGACGCCGTTGTTAGAAGCAAAACTTGAAGGGATTACCAATAAAATTGTAGCAGAGGTGATTGAACGCTTCCCTGCTGGTGTTAAAATTTATGAAATTCAAAATATCGTTGAGCATGAATTGTTGCAAGCCAATGAATATGCTATTGCGGAAAGTTATATTACTTACCGTACCCAACGCGATTTTGCGCGTTCAAAAGCAACAGATATCAACTTCACAATCGGCAAATTGCTGAATAAAGATCAAGCAGTTGTCAATGAAAATGCCAACAAGGACAGTGATGTTTTCAATACTCAACGTGATTTGACAGCGGGGATTGTTGGGAAATCAATTGGTTTGCAAATGCTGCCGCCGCATGTAGCAAATGCCCATCAAAAAGGGGATATTCATTATCATGATTTGGACTATAGCCCATATACGCCGATGACAAACTGCTGCTTGATTGATTTCAAAGGTATGCTGGGAAATGGTTTCAAGATTGGAAATGCAGAGGTGGAAAGTCCGAAGTCTATTCAAACTGCGACTGCGCAAATTTCTCAAATCATTGCCAATGTTGCCTCTAGTCAGTATGGTGGTTGTTCAGCTGATCGAATTGATGAAGTTTTAGCGCCTTATGCTGAAAAGAATTACGAAAAGCATTTGAAGGATGCGCGTGAATGGGTCGTTCCTGAAAAACAGGAAGAGTTTGCTTGGGAAAAGACGAAAAAAGACATTTACGATGCCATGCAGTCTTTGGAATATGAAATCAATACCTTGTTTACGTCAAATGGACAAACCCCATTTACATCGCTTGGTTTTGGTCTTGGCACCAATCGTTTTGAGCGTGAAATTCAAAAAGCTATTCTTCAAATTCGCATTAAAGGTCTGGGGTCTGAACATCGGACAGCTATTTTTCCTAAATTGATTTTCACGTTGAAGCGCGGATTGAACTTAGAACCGGATAGCCCAAACTATGATATTAAACAGCTGGCTTTGGAATGCGCTACGAAACGGATGTACCCAGATGTCTTGTCTTACGACAAAATTGTGGAATTAACAGGTTCTTTTAAAGTTCCAATGGGCTGCCGTTCTTTCTTACAAGGCTGGAAAGATGAAAACGGTCAAGAAGTCAATTCTGGTCGGATGAATCTTGGTGTTGTGACGGTCAATCTTCCACGAATTGCCCTTGAATCTGAAGGCAACATGGAGAAATTCTGGGAAATTTTTAATGAGCGGATGAATATTGCTGAAGATGCGCTCGTCTACCGTGTTGAACGCACCAAAGAAGCGACTCCAGCTAATGCTCCTATTCTTTATCAATATGGTGCTTTTGGAAAACGTCTAGGTAAATATGATAAGGTGGATCAACTCTTTAAGCATCGTAGAGCCACAGTTTCTCTCGGCTATATTGGTCTGTATGAAGTGGCTACAGTCTTTTATGGTGGTGAATGGGAGCACAATCCAGAAGCCAAGAAATTTACAGTCGATATCGTTCGTGAAATGAAACGCCGTGTAGAAGAATGGTCTGACCAATATGACTACCACTTCTCTGTTTATTCTACACCGTCTGAAAGTCTGACAGACCGATTTTGTCGTCTGGATACAGAAAAATTTGGTCTTGTAAAAGATATTACAGATAAGGAATACTATACGAATAGTTTCCACTATGATGTCCGTAAAAATCCGACACCGTTTGAAAAATTAGATTTTGAAAAAGATTATCCAGCAGCTGGGGCTTCAGGAGGCTTTATTCACTACTGTGAATATCCTGTTCTACAACAAAATCCGAAAGCACTCGAATCAGTCTGGGACTATGCGTACGATCGTGTGGGCTATCTTGGAACCAATACTCCGATTGACCATTGTTACAAGTGCGATTTTGAAGGGGACTTCACGCCAACCGAACGTGGATTTACTTGTCCAAACTGCGGCAATAGCGATCCTAAGACAGTTGATGTTGTGAAGCGAACTTGTGGTTATCTTGGAAATCCTCAAGCTCGTCCGATGGTAAATGGACGTCACAAGGAGATTTCGGCTCGTGTTAAACACATGAATGGTTCAACAATCAAGTTTGAAGGACATCATATAGAAAAATAGGAACTTTCATGGGAAAATATCAATTAGACGATAAAGGGAAAGCACAAGTCACACGCTATCATGAAAAACACTCGAAAGGTGGAGTCAACAAGAAAGCTCGTGTTACAAGTTTGCGAGAACAATTTTTGCAAAAAGCAAAGAAAAAATAAGGGAAAGAGTGAGGTCTGCATGAAGCTAGTCTCACTCTCTTTCTATCAAGGTGTGAAATATGAAATTAAGACGACCAAGATTGGAAGATAAGGACGCAGTCATGGCTCTCATAATGGAATTTGAAAGTTTGAATGCCGCACATGATGGTGGTTTTTGGAACGAGGAGGATTTTGATTATGAAGATTGGATTGCTGGGAACCGAGATGCAGAAATGGGTCTCAATATTCCTGATACCTGGGTGCCAGCTATACAACTTGTCGGATTTGATGAAGGACAAGCAGTTGGTTTTTTAAATTTGCGCCTGCGCCTAAATGAATACTTACTCGAACACGGCGGTCATATAGGCTATAGTGTTCGTCCATCTATGCAAGGGAGAGGCTATGCCACTTCGATGCTGAAAGAAGGACTTCTTGTTGCTGCTTCAAAGAATATTCACCAAGTGCTGGTGACTTGTGCGGTAGATAATCCAGCTAGTCGAGCAGTAATTTTAAAAAATGGCGGAATATTGGAAGATGTACGAGCCGGGAAAGAGCGCTATTGGATAGATTTGGAGTAGAAAAATGACATGGAATACACCGAAGCCAGGTGAGTGGAAAAGTGAAGAGTTAAGCAAGGGGCGTATTATTGACTATAAAGCCTTTAATTTTGTGGATGGTGAAGGGGTGCGTAATTCCCTCTATGTCAGCGGCTGCATGTTTCATTGTGAGGGCTGCTACAATGTAGCGACCTGGTCGTTCAATGCCGGGATTCCTTATACGCAAGAGCTGGAAGAGCAAATCATGAAAGATTTGGCTGAGCCCTATGTTCAAGGACTGACCTTGCTAGGAGGAGAGCCTTTTCTGAATACTGGGATTCTCTTGCCCTTAGTCAAGCGTATTCGACGAGAGTTGCCTGACAAAGATATTTGGTCTTGGACGGGCTATACATGGGAAGAAATGATGCTGGAAACACCAGATAAACTTGAACTTCTTAGTCTCATTGATATTCTGGTAGATGGTCGTTTTGATAAGGCAAAACGAAATCTCATGTTACAATTTCGAGGTTCCTCTAATCAGCGTATTATTGATGTACAAAAGTCTCTCAAAGCTGGAAAAGTGATTATTTGGGATAGATTGAATGATGGCACAGAAAGTTTTGAGCAGGTTAATCGAGATAAAACAGAATAAATTTGAACCAAGGTAGGAATTGATTGTTCCTACTTTTTTGTTGTTTAAAATGTAATGGCGAAAGATTGCATTGAAAACGCATTTATAATTTAAAGTTTTTGTAATTCTTAAAGAATGTTTAACTTTCAGTTATTTTATGCTATAATGGAGTAATAAAATGGATAATTCTACGTAGGGGTTTAAAATGGTCCAAAAAAGATTGCGCTCTTCTAAGAAGAGAGGTTATCGAATCTTAAATATTGCTTTGCTAATCGTTTTTGCATTGCTAACAGCATTATTGGTTTTTTCAATGTTTCGGTATAATATTCTAGCATTTCGGCACTTGAATATTTTACTATCAATCTTGCTAGTAGCCGTAGCACTAGTGACTGGCTTTTTAATTTTTAAAAATAAAGCGCGTGTCACAACGACTATTATTCTCATTTTGGCTATTTTAGTTAGTTCAGGTGCGATGTATGCCATTAAAGAAGTGCTGGATTTGTCTAATGGTCTAAATGCAACATCCAACTATTCTGAATATGAAATGAGTGTGGTGGTACCGGCAAATAGCGACATTAAAGATATTAGCCAAGTGAAAAATGTTCTTGCTCCGACAGCAAATGATGAAAAAAATATCAAGGCATTAACAAACAACTTAGCAAAAACTAAAAAAGTCAATCTAACGGTTGATCAATCTTCTTCTTATCTGGCAGCTTATAATTCTTTGAGGAATGGTGAAGCGAAGGCTATGGTGCTAAATAGTGTTTTTGAAAGTGTTATCGAAAACGAACATCCAGATTATGCTTCAAAAATTAAGAAAATCTATACTTATAAGATTAGTAAGAAAATAGAAAATGCGCAATCACCAGCTACCAACAACGATGTCTTTAACATTTATGTTAGTGGTATTGACACTTATGGTCCCGTTTCGTCTGTATCTCGTTCGGATGTGAATATCATCATGACAGTGAATCGCAAAACAAAAAAAGTGTTATTAACAACAACACCGCGTGATGCTTACGTACCGATTGCTGATGGTGGCAACAATCAAAATGATAAATTGACGCATGCTGGCATTTATGGTGTGGAAGCGTCCATTCATACATTGGAAAATCTCTATGGCATTAAAACCAACTATTACATCCGACTCAATTTCACTTCTTTCCTCAAGTTAGTGGACTTGTTAGGTGGTATTGACGTTTATAATGACCAAGAATTTACAAGTTTGCACGGGAATTATCATTTTGGTGTAGGAGATGTTCATCTAAATTCTGAGCAGGCTCTAGGCTTTGTGCGAGAACGGTATTCATTGAGTGGCGGAGATAACGACCGTGGTAAAAATCAAGAAAAAGTAATTGCGGCAATTATTAAAAAGTTGACTTCAACACATGCTTTGAAGAATTACAATGAGATTATTTCAGGTTTACAAAATTCAGTTCAAACCAATATGAGTCTTGAAACGATGATGAATCTCATTAATACACAACTAGAATCTGGCGGTAGTTATACTGTGACTTCTCAAGCTGTTACAGGTGAGGGACGGACAGATCTTCCGTCTTATGCTATGCCAGATGCGAATCTTTACATGATGGAATTAACTCAAGATAGCTTGAATGCAGCCAAAGCGGCAATTCAGAAAGTGATGGAAGGTAAATAAGATTGATTGATATTCATTCGCATATTGTGTTTGATGTAGATGACGGTCCCAAGACACGTCAGGATACGCGAGAGCTTTTGACGGAAAGTTATCGCCAAGGAGTTCGAACGATTATTTCAACTTCTCATCGTAGAAAGGGAATGTTTGAAACTCCTGAAGAAAAAATCGCGGCAAATTTTCATGAGGTTCAGCAAATCGCTAAAGAAGTGGCGGACGACCTCACCATTCTTTATGGTGCCGAAATTTACTATACTAGCGATATTTTAGAAAAATTGGATAAAAAAATTATTCCAACTTTGGGTGGAACGAGTTATGCTCTGATTGAGTTTAGTATGACAACTCCGTACAGAGAAATCCACAGTGCTTTAAATAATGTTCTGCGTTTAGGGATTACACCAGTTGTAGCCCATATTGAGCGTTATCATTGCTTGGAAAACGATGTGAAAAAAGTGCAAGACTTGATCAACATGGGATGTTATATGCAAATCAATAGCTCCAGTGTCCTAAAGCCGAAGTTATTTAGTGGCGATAAGTATAAATTCATGAAGAAACGGGCGCAGTTCTTTATGGAGCAGGATTTAGTCCATTTTGTAGCGAGTGATATGCATAATTTAGGTCCGCGCCCCCCTTATATGCAGGAGGCCTATCAAATCATTTCTAAAAAATATGGCAAAGCATACGCTGACATGCTATTCCGTGAAAATCAAGAAATATTATTAAAAGATGAATTAATTTAGGAGAAGAAATGAAAAATCAAGATAATCAGACGATGGAAATTGATGTTCTATCATTAGTTAAAAGTCTATGGAGACGAAAATTTCTCATCGTTGTGACAGCTTTTGTGATGGCTATCATTACTTTAGGATATAATACCTTTATTATAAAGCCTAATTATACAAGTTCTACAAGGATCTATGTAGTAAATCGACAGCCTAGTGATAATTCCACATTGACAAACCAAGATTTGCAGGCTGGATCGTACTTGGTTAAAGACTATAAGGAAATCATTTTATCGCAGGATGTATTAGCCAAAGTAATCTCTGACTTAAAATTAAATATGCAGCCAAGTGCACTAGCTAAGAAGATTACAGTCACTGTTCCGACCGATACACGTATTGTCTCAATAGCCGTTTCAGATGGTGATGCAAAGGAAGCTGCGCGTGTTGCTAATAGCCTTCGCCAAGTAGCAGCTGAAAAGATTATAGCTGTTACAAAAGTAGCAGACGTGACGACATTAGAAGAAGCAGAAGTACCAAACTCTCCTTCTTCACCGAATATCAAACGCAATACCTTAATTGGTTTCTTAACTGGAGGAGCCTTGATTTCAATGGTTATTATTATCGTTGAAGTGTTGGATGATCGAGTGAAAAAGCCAGAAGATGTGGAAGAAGCGTTAGGAATTACTCTTCTTGGAGTTGTGCCGAATATGGATAAACTAAAATAGGAGGAAATGATGCCAAGATTAGAATTAGCTAAAAATAAAGAGAAAGCTCTCAAAAAGTCAGAAGAATATTACAACGCTTTAAGAACCAACATTCAGCTTAGTGGAGAAAATATTAAAGTTATTGCTGTTACTTCTGTACAGTCTGGTGAAGGGAAGTCAACAACTTCTACTAATCTAGCTATTGCTTTTGCACGATCAGGCTATAACACTTTGCTGATTGATGCAGATATTCGTAATTCAGTCATGTCGGGAGTTTTTAAAACACGTGACAAAATTACAGGTTTGACAGATTATTTAGCTGGTGCAGCTGATTTATCAAACGGTTTATGTGATACAAATGTTGAAAATTTATTTGTGATTGAAGCAGGGCAGATTTCGCCCAACCCAACTGCACTTCTTCAAAGTAAGAATTTTGGGATGATGATTGATATTTTACGAAATCATTATGATTATATTGTCATCGATACTCCTCCTATTGGAATTGTGATTGATGCAGCCATCATTGCTCAAAAATGTGATGCTAGTGCGTTAGTGGTTGAATCAGGAAATGTAAAACGTAAAGCTTTACAAAAAGCTAAAGGGCAACTAGAGCAAACAGGCACTCCATTCTTGGGAGTTATTTTAAATAAGTATGATACACAGTTAGAAAAGTACGGTTCTTATGGTAATTATGGAGACTATGGGAACTATGGCAAGAAATAAAGTTCAGTAAATTTAGGAGTAGGGATGTTTGAAAATAGAAAAGAATTTCAAAAAATAGAGATTGTATTGACACAACTACTTTCTGTTGTCACTATTTCTACAATTATGAATTTAGTCTTGAATTCAAAACTAACAAGTAAAGACATCATCATACTAGTATTGCTGCATATCGTTGCTTTTTATATCAGTAATTATGGTTACCACTTTTTCAAACGCGGTTATTTGATTGAGTTTACAGAAACGATAAAATACAGTGCCTTATATACTGTTATGATTACTTTCTTTTCATTTATGTCAAAAGGTAGCTTTTTACTAACTCGGAAAGATCTTATTCTTTTTATTCTTTTAAATGCTGTTTGTATTTATTGTATCAATTTGTTGATTAAACAATATTATCTGCGAGTGCATCCGAGACTAAAAAGTAGTAAGAAAGTACTAGTCATTACTGTTTCAAGCCGCTTGGATAGAATTTTGCAGCAGCTAACGCAAACTTGCTCATTTAATGATTGCATCGCTGCTGTTTCTGTATTTGATAATTCCTATTATCAGCATCCCAACTTCGATGTTGTTCCGAGAGAACGTCTCATTGAATTTGCGACTCGTTCCGTTGTTGATGAAGTCTTTATTAGTTTGCCAAGTGATTACTATTCTATTGAGGATTTGGTTATTCAGTTTGAGAATATGGGAATCACAGTTAATGTGAATATTAACGCCTTAGATTTTCAAATTGGTGAGAAGAGGCTTCAAGAGATTGCTGGTTTTAGCGTAGTCACTTTCTCAACAAATTTCTACAATTATAGTCATATTGTTGCCAAACGAATTTTAGATATTATTGGCTCTTTCTTTGGACTTTTGCTTTGTGGTATTGCAGCGATTTTCTTAGTGCCAATGATTCGTAAAGATGGTGGGCCAGCTATTTTTGTTCAGGAACGTGTTGGGAAAAACGGTCGGATCTTTAAATTTTACAAATTCCGCTCTATGTACATAGATGCCGAAGAACGTAAGAAAGAACTGATGGCACATAATACCATGAGTGGTGGGATGTTTAAAATGGATGATGATCCTCGGATTACTCCAATTGGGAAATTCATTCGGAAAACAAGCTTGGATGAATTACCACAATTTTATAATGTTCTTAAAGGAGATATGAGTCTTGTGGGAACGCGCCCACCAACCAAAGATGAATATGAGCACTATACTCCTGAACAAAAACGGCGTTTGAGTTTCAAACCAGGTATCACTGGTCTGTGGCAAATTAGTGGTCGCAGCAGTATTACTGATTTTGACGAAGTTGTCAAATTAGATGTCGCTTATATTGACGGTTGGACCATTTGGTCAGACATCAAAATCTTACTCAAAACAATTAAAGTTGTGCTAATGAAAGACGGAGCGAAGTAGTCTTACTTCCTCTTCTCTATTTTTGATGAAAGAAAAATGATAAAAACAGTTTATATTATCGGTTCTAAAGGAATTCCAGCTAAATATGGTGGATTTGAAACCTTTGTAGAGAAATTAACAGAATTTCAAAACAGTAAAAATATTCAATATTATGTTGCTTGCATGAGGGAAAATTCAGCAAAGTCTGGCATTACAGAAGATTTTTTTGAGCATAATGGAGCAATTTGTTTCAATATTGATGTTCCAAACATTGGTCCAGCTCGCGCCATTTCCTATGATATTGCTGCTCTAAATAAGGCGATTGAAATAGCAAAAACAAACAGGGACGAAGCACCGATATTTTATATTTTAGCCTGCCGAATTGGTCCGTTTATTTCAAGTATAAAAAGAAAAATCAAAGCTCTTGGAGGAACTCTGATGGTTAATCCGGACGGGCACGAATGGCTACGAGCTAAGTGGAGCTTGCCTGTTCGTAAATATTGGAAATACTCTGAGCGATTGATGGTGAAACATGCAGATCTATTAATTTGTGATAGTAAAAATATTGAAAAATATATTCACAAAGACTATAATCGTTATCAACCCAAGACAACTTATATTGCGTATGGAACGGATATAACCAAATCGCAATTAACGTCTTTAGATGAAAAAGTTCGTTCTTGGTATGATAAAAAAAATGTTCGAGAGAATGAATATTATCTTGTAGTTGGACGTTTTGTCCCTGAAAATAATTACGAAGCCATGATTCGTGGTTTCATGAGGTCTCACTCCAAAAAAGATCTTGTTTTGATTACCAATGTTGAGCAGAATAAGTTTTATGAGAAGTTGCGTCAAGAGACGGGTTTTGATAAAGATTCGCGTATCAAGTTTGTCGGAACCGTTTATGATCAAGAATTACTCAAATATATTCGCGAACACGCCTTTGCTTATCTCCATGGTCATGAAGTAGGTGGCACTAATCCATCACTACTCGAAGCTCTTTCTTCCACTAAGTTAAATCTTTTGTTAGATGTTGGGTTCAATCGTGAAGTAGGAGCAGATGGAGCGATTTATTGGGATAAAGAACAGTTGGCTCAGATTATTGAAGAAATAGAACTATTGGATGAAAAAGCTATTTCTGAATTGGATAAGAAATCTAGTGAGCGAATTGCTGCAGCTTTTACATGGCAGAAAATTGTGGCAGATTATGAGGAAGAGTTTAGAATAGAGGAATAGTTTGAAAGTTTTAATCCAGAGCAGAAAAAATTTCTTTACAATGCGTGGTGGAGATACAGTTCAGATCGAGAAGACCAAGGAACAGCTTGAAAAACTTGGAGTTGAAGTGGATATTAGTTTGGAATTAGAACCAGACCTATCCGCTTATGATTTAGTACACTTAACGAATGTTACTCGTATCCAGGAAACCTATGTTCAAATGCAAAATGCCAAAAAACAAGGTAAAAAAGTTGCTCTTTCAACTATTTTTTGGCCAATGGAAGACTTTGAAAAACAAGCACAGATTGGCGCTAGAAAGCTAATTAGTAATCTCCTATCCATTGATAACATTGAGAGAGTTAAAGCGCTTGCTCGTATGATTAAATCAAAAGAATCAAGGGGAAGAGTAACTAAAAATTTAGTTACTGTTGGATATACTAAAATGCAACGCTATGTTGTTGAGAACACTGATTTATTTTTGCCAAATTCTGAGATGGAGATACAGAAATTATTTGAAACATTTAAGATTCATTCAGATGCTTATGTTGTTGTTCCGAATGGTATAGATAAAGATAATGCCTTGAAATATCTGAATAATTCAGACGCTAATGAATTTTCAAAATTTAAAGATGCGGTCATTTCTGTGGGACGAATTGAACCACGTAAAAATCAATTGAATCTTCTTAAAGCTCTCCACGATTCAAATTATACAGTAATTCTGGTTGGAGCTGTATCAGATAACCATAAAAACTATTTTGCTGAGATACAAAAATATTTAGATTCAAATCCTAAAGTGCATTATTTTCCCCAAATTGACAATGATAAGCTTTATGAACTCTATAAAATATGTAAAGTTAATACCCTGCCTAGTTGGCTTGATACACCGGGTTTAGTAAATCTTGAATCTGCAGCAATGGGATGCAATTTAGCTATTAGCAGTAGAGGAACAACAACAGAGTATTTTGGTGATGATGCTTTTTATTGTGAACCGGATGATCTCTATAGCATTCGTAGTGCTGTTGATAATGCTTTTTCCTCGCCTCGTAATAAAAAGTTACAAGAAAAAATTTTAAGCAAATATACTTGGGAGAATGCAGCTAAACAAACTTTGATTGGATATAAAAGACTATTAAGGAAGTAAACTCTGAAAATTCTCTATTTTAGAGTTTGTTTTGATGATATCTAGAATTGTGTTTGTTAGAAAAAAATAAAAAAAGTTATTTTTATGGAGATGGTATTATCATACTAATTATAAGGTTTTTAAACGGTTAAAATATATGAGTGTAGATAAAATAATAAAAATTATAACAGGAAAAGAAGTAAAGGTTGATCAATCAATTCCATTATTATACATTATAAACAGAGGTATATACTATTTTTTAGGATTAATTCGTGGAAGCTTTAAAAGCTTTAATATAAATAAAAGATTATTTATTGGAAAAAAGACAACAATTCGATGTAAAAAGCAATTAATTTTAGGTCATAATGTCAATATTGGTGATTATGTAGCAATAGATGCTTTGTCAAGTAAAGGAGTCATATTAGGGGATAATGTAAAAATTGGGAATCACTCTATAATAGGAGCTTCAGGCTCTATATCAACCTTGGGAAAAGGAATGAAAATAGGGAAAAATTCTTCTTTTGGTGATTATACTCTTTTTGGAGCAGCAGGAGGATTGAATATTGGTGAAAATGTAATATCGGGTCCTTTTGTGCGATTTCATGCAGAAAATCATAATTTTGATAGAACTGATATTTTTATTCGAGAACAAGGAATAAATTGGCAAGGTATAGAAATAGGGAATGATTGCTGGATTGGAGCAGGATCGGTTTTTTTAGATGGTTCAGCTGTAGGGGATGGTTGTGTAGTAGCAGCTAATTCAGTTGTGACTAAAAAGTTTCCGAATAATGTCGTGATTGCTGGTGTTCCTGCTAAAATTATTCGGAAACGGTAGTTATAAATGGAGAGAACAATGGAAAACATAGATTTTGTTGTTACTTGGGTTGACAATAATGATTCTAACTGGAGAAAAGTTAAGGACTACTATGCTGAGCAATGTGGAATGAATGCTGATATGAACTCTGACGCGCGTTACCGTGATTGGGAGCTAATGAAATATTGGTTTCGTGCTGTTGAAAAGCATGCTCCATGGGTAAATAAAGTCTATTTTATTACAGAAAGTCATGTTCCAAAATGGATTAATCTAGATTGTAAAAAATTAGTCCATGTCAAACATAGTGATTATATTAATTCAAAAAATTTACCTACATTTAATTCTAATGTAATAGAATTGAATGTTCATAATCTAGAAGAATTATCTGAGCATTTTGTTAGTTTCAATGATGATATGTTTTTAAATTCAAATGTCCTGCCTTCTGATTTTTTTGTTAACGGACAGCCTAAAGATAGTGGCATTTTTAGTCCAATTGTACCATATCCTAATACGATTGCTCCGATTGTATTAAATAATTTATTGATTATAAATAAATATTTTGATTCACGAACAGTTCTGAAAAAATATTATAAGAAATATTTCCGATTGTTTTATAGGAAACACTTATTAAAAAATATATGTATATTACCATGGAAACCTATATTGGGCTTTTATGATCAACATATACCTATATCTTTTAAAAAGTCAATATTTAAAAAAGTTGCTGTCACAGAATCGGATACTTTTTTAAAAACATATAATCATCGATTTAGAAAAGAAGATGAGATTAATCACTGGCTGGTTCGTTATTGGCAATTATGTACGGGTCAATTTACTCCAAGGCCAACAAATTTTGGTGCATATTATAATCTGGCAGATGATAATAGAGAAATTTTAAAAGATATAAAGAATAGAAGCCATAAAGTGATTTGTATAAATGATGGAGCTCTAATCGCAGATTTCAAAAAAACAAAGGAAGAGCTAATTAAAGTTTTCGAAGAAAAATATCCAAATAAATCCATGTTTGAAAAGTAGAATTACTTTTACTTACAAGATTGTTCATATCAAAGGAAATGGCTTTTAAGGAAAGGATTAATCTATGAAAAAAGTAATGTTGGTATTTGGGACACGCCCTGAAGCTATCAAAATGTGTCCGTTGGTTAAAGAACTAAAGAAAAGTAATAAGATTGAAACGCTTGTTTGTGTGACTGGACAACACAGGGAAATGTTACAACAAGTGTTGGATGTTTTTGATATAGTTCCTGATTATGATTTGGACATCATGAAAGAGAGGCAAACACTTTTTAGTATAACAGTGGCTATCTTAGAAAAAATTAAACCTGTTTTAGAAATTGAAAAGCCGGATATTGTTTTAGTTCATGGTGATACGACAACAACATTTGCTACTTCATTAGCTGCCTTCTATTCAAATATTAAAGTTGGGCATGTGGAAGCTGGTTTGCGAACTTATAATCTTCAAAGTCCGTTTCCAGAAGAATTTAATAGACAGGCTGTTTCTATCGTTTCAGATTTTAATTTCGCTCCAACAGATCAAGCTAAGAAAAATCTGTTACAAGAAGGTAAGAAAGAATCAACAATTTTTGTTACTGGCAATACGGCTATTGATGCTTTACGTACAACCATTACTGAATCTTATACGAATCCAATTTTGGATTGGGTAAATGATAGCAAATTGATTCTTTTAACTGCTCATAGACGTGAAAACTTGGGTCAACCTATGGAAAATATGTTTAAGGCCGTTAAGCGTGTTTTAGCAGAACATACAGATGTGAAAGTTCTTTATCCAATCCATAAAAATCCTAAGGTTCGCGAAATTGCTCGCAAGGTTTTTGGTAATGAGAAACGTATTAAACTAATTGAACCTTTAGAAGTTATTGATTTTCATAATTTTATGAAGCAGTCTTATATGATTTTAACAGATTCTGGTGGGGTTCAAGAAGAAGCACCTTCTCTCGGTAAACCAGTTCTTGTTATGCGTGATACGACAGAGCGTCCCGAAGGTGTGGAGGCAGGGACTCTGAAACTTGTTGGGACAGAAGAAGAAACAATTTATAACGAGTTCACTAAACTATTGACAAATCAAGAACTTTACAATCAGATGAGCAAAGCTAGCAATCCTTATGGTGATGGTTTCGCTAGTGCAAAAATTGTTAAAATTTTGGAAGATTATTTATAAATTGACGTCATTGACATAGAATAGGTTGTTTAATGGGAAAATATAATAAAATTACAGTCGTACATATAGGAGATTTTTTGGGGTATCCGCCAGTCATTAGTCTTATTGAGAATCTTTTGCATCACCATGTAAAAGTTGATTTGATTAGTTCGACTGAGGCACACAGAATACCGGTAATCATGCAGAATAATAGTGATTTCAACTATATTTGCGTTCCTTATGATCTTGGGCCTGGATTGAAATCAAGAATTGTTCGAGTTTTTTTAAACCGAAAAACGATTAGAGAAACTGTTGCAGCATCAATGAAAACGTCAGATATTCTTTGGACAACTACTGATGTTGCTATTAAAGTATTAGGAGAACAATTGTTTGAGTATAAGCATGTGATGCAATTGATGGAACTAATTCAGAGATTTCCACATTTTACAAATATCAAAGCTCTCGATTTTCCAATTGATGAATTTGGAAGAAAAGCATATAAAGTCATTGTACCAGATTTAGATAGAGCTTACATCCAACAGGCTTGGTGGGATTTAAAAGAGGTTCCAACTGTTTTACCGAATAAACCTTATTCGATAAATCGTGGAGAAATATCTGAAACAACTCAAGTAGCGCTGGATAAAATCAAGACTGAAACAAGGAAAATTCTTCTCTATTCAGGAGTCATCACTCCTGAGAGAAATATAGGAGAATTTGCAGCGGCAATCCGAAATCGTGAGGATTATGTCTTATATGTAATTGGTAAAAGTCTCTCCGGTGAAACTTATTTAAATAAGTTGTTGGATGAAAATCCTAACATTGTTTATTTAGGTTATCATACTGCTCCGTCTCATTTAGAGTTTATCCAGTATGCTCATATTGGTTTAACACCATATGTTCCAACGCACTCGAATTTACATCCAATCATAAACGCACTCTATTGTGCACCAAATAAAATTTACGAATATAGTGCCTTCGGGGTTCCGATGGTTGGGACAAATGTGTTGGGGTTACTGCGCCCATTTGAACAATACAATATTGGTAGGTGTACAAAGGATATGACGCCGGAATCTGTTTTAGAATGTGTTGAGTATATTGACGAACACCATGATGAAATGAGTAAAAATTGCTTGAAGTTCTTTGAGAAAGATAATCTGGATAAAATTGTTCAAGATATTATAGAGGGGTAGGGATTTATCAATGGTCAAACTATCATCTTTATATAAGGCAATTGTTGTAATCTTTGTAGCCTTTATGGTAGGAGTCCCTCTGCTTTTTCCTATTGAGATAATTGGGAGCTCTGCTCAAAGAATCATTATCATACTAGTTTCGATTTTACTTTGCATTCCTATACTATCGGATAAAAATACTGAATTGAAAAGAGAATTCAAGTTTTTAAATCAATATTTTTTCCTCTATATTTTAGTAATCATTATTATGGTGTACTTTTCCCGCATGACTTATGGTTATTCGTGGGATCAACTGGTTAAAGGTATTTTACTAGAGTATTTGTTGCCTATAGCAGCTTTTCCAATTATATTTATTTTCCATACTGATAATTCAATAAAGGGATTCTTATCACTTATTTCAAAGATCGTTTTGTTTATGTTGTTCATAAGAATGTTTAGTTGGGTGATGTATAACTTTAGAGGACAGATTTATTTTTCAAGATTGTTATTCCAGTATGAAGAATGGATTAGAGATGGTTTTCAGAGAATAGAATCCGGTATGCTTTATGGGATAACTTTAGTCTTTGTTGCAGTTCAATCTTTAAATAACAGAATGAAGGGATTGATTTATAAATGCCTCTTAGCTTTCATGATTTTATTTCTACTAGTTGTTACGCGTGTTCGCTTTCAGACTTTTATTTCTGTTTTAACAGTCGGTGCGATATACAGTTTTTATAAAACTAAGACAAAAGGCGGTTTTTTGTTAAAAACACTCTTGTTTATATGCCTGTTTGGAATGTTGATATTTAATTCTCAATTATTAGAAACCTTTGTAGATAAAATCTCAACTAGTGGTCAATACGGAGCATCAACAGCGGTTAGATTTCAAGGAGCGGATCATTATTTATCCGTTATGGCTCAAAAAAATGCCTATTTTGGTTTAGGATTTTTACTTAAAGGAAACTATGCGGTAAACACTTTGATGGCTAGAAATCAGTGGAGTATTTATTATCTTGATGACTTAGGTATGCTAGGAACCTTTGTGCAGATTGGGCTATTTACTATAGTGACACATATTTTTCTATTTATAAAGGCTGTTCAAGTTACAATAAAGTGTTTCAAACAAGAAAATAAAGACTATCTGTTGTATTCTCTTGGTTTAACAATCTACTTAATTGGCTCATGTTTGTTGTTGAATATTTTTGATAAGCAAAGAATTTTTGATGTACCGGTTTATTTAGCGATTTATAGTTTTTTAGATGCTAGAGTTTCAGGTATATTTTCTAATAAAAAACACAGAGTTGGAATGAAAGGACCTTATGGGGGAGAAGTTTAAAGTAAAGTCGGTAAGACATAATTTCTTAATGAATATCATTCTCAAAATGTCGGGAGTCATTTTTCCTTTAATTACGTTTCCGTATGTTTCTAGAGTATTGCTTAGTGCTGCAAATGGGAAAATTGCTTTTGCAAGTTCAGTCGTAGGATATTTTTCATTAGTTGCTTCAATGGGAATTCCATCTTATGGTATTCGCAAATGTGCTGAGGTTAGGGATGATAGAGCAAGATTGTCAAAGGTGGTCACAGAATTATTGATTATCAATTCAATCTGTACTTTGTTGTCTTATTTAGTGTTTATTGCTTTAGTGATAACTATTCCACGTTTCTCAAGTGAAACGTTGTTGTTTTCTATTACATCGTTAACAATTCTGTTTAATATGCTAGGGGTGGAATGGTTTTATCAAGCAATTGAGCAGTATCAGTACATTACAATCAGAAATATTTCATTTAAAATCATTTCGATTATTTTAATGTTTGTGTTTGTTCATAAGCCATCTGATTATATTTTATATGCAGGAATAAATGTTTTTGCTTCAGTTGGTTCAAATATTTTAAATGCATTGAAATTATCAAAGTATGTTGATTTGGGCTTTAAAAGAAATCAAAAGTATGAGTTATTCATTCATTTAGCGCCGATTGTAACACTCTTTTTATACAATGCGACGACTGTTATTTTTACTAGCCTTGATCAGGTTATGCTAGGTTTCATTAAGGCGAATGAAAGTGTTGGTTATTATGCGGCAGCTATTAAAATACAGAATATTTTAGTCAGTTTAATTACTGCCTTAGGTGCTGTCATGTTGCCTAAAATTTCATATGCTTTGAAGAATGAGGGACGTGAGCATTTTGAGAATATGATTAGAAAATCTTTTGAATTTATTATCATTTCTGCAATACCAATGTGTTTTTTAGTTATCATTCTGTCGAAAGAAATCATTTTAGTGTTAGCAGGAAAAGATTATTTTCCTGCGATACCAATGTTACAGTTTTTAATGCCATCATTAATTTTTATAGGACTAAGCAGTGTAACGGCGTGGCAATTATTGATCCCTCTTGGGAAAGAGAAATACACTGTTATTGGTGCGCTTGCAGGGGTTATTGTTAATTTAGGATTAAATTCTTTAATGATTCCTGCTTGGGGAGGAGTTGGTGCGGCCATTGCCTCGACATTAGCAGAATTAGCTGTTTTATCTGTTCATTTAAAAGCATTAAAAGAGATTGTCAGTCGAACTTTTGAAAAGAGAGAATTACTCATTGCAATATTATCTACCTTTATCACGTCAGGAGTAGTGTTAGTGGTAAAGTATAATATTTTAGTCAAGGCAGCTTTCTTTGCGTGTGTAGTGTATGGCAGCGTGTTTGTGGGAGTGTATGGAGTGTCACTTCTTTTATTCAAAGAAAAGTTGGCAAATGAAACATTAGAGCGTTTAAAAGCGATGGTTATAAGAAGGTGAGAATAGATGATAGACACTTGTTCATGTATGATTTTAAATTACAATGATGCAAAGATTGTGAAAAAATTAGTAACAGAGATTGAAAATTATCCTGTATTTAATCATATTGTTGTAGTGGATAATTGCTCGACAGACGATTCTTATGCGGATTTACAGTCTTTAGTTTCTGAAAAAGTTATAGTCATAAAAACTGATAAAAATGGTGGCTATGGTTATGGAAATAATTTTGGAACGAGATATATCAAAGAACATTTTAATTCTAAATATGTTCTTTTATCTAATCCAGATGTTGTATTTTCTAATGATCTTATTCAAAGATTTGTTCGGACGATGGAGCAACAACCTCAGTTAGCTTTGATTTCTGCCATTCAACACGATATTAACAATCAGCCAATTCACGATTTGTCTTGGAAAGTTCCAACTTCATTTGAATATGCCATTTTAAATTCAGGTAAGTTTGCTCGTTTTTTTCCAACAAATGATGTATTGGATTTTAGTAAATCTGAGCAGTATGTTGATTGTGTTCCAGGTGCTTTGTTACTTTATGATACAGATAAATTTCTAGAAGTAGATGGTTATGATGAGGAAATGTTTTTGTTTGGAGAAGAAACTACTCTTGGATTTAAATTTAAAGAAAAAGGGTACAAATCATTGTTAATTCTGGATGATTACTATAGGCATGAGCATTCTGTTAGTATCAATAAATCGATTAGTCAAAAAAGTAAGCAACTTGAGATTTTATATCATAGTAGATTATTGTTTATGAAAAAGTATTTAAAGTCAAGTAGCTTAATGCTGGCTCTTGCACGATTTTTTCAAAAGAGAACTTTAAGAAAATTACATTAAAATAAAAGTAGGAAGACAAATGCAGGAACAATTTACATTAACTAAGGTTCAAGAATTAGAATTTGGTATCTTACAGTTTATTAAAAAAGTGTGTGATGAGAATCAAATTCGTTATTATCTAGCGTATGGTACATTAATTGGGGCAGTACGACACAAGGGGTTTATTCCTTGGGATGATGACATTGATATTATGATGCCTAGGAAAGATTATAAAAAATTATTAGCAATTTTAAACGAACAACAACACCCCTATTATAAACTCATATCTGCTGATACAGATAAACGGTTTCAAGTGCCACTTCCTAAGATTGTTGATACACGGACACTTCTCGTTCAAGATTATGATATTATTGAACCAGTTCCGTTAGGTGTTTATGTTGATATCTTTTTGATGGATGGTGCTGGAGATGATTATCATATTGCAGTGCAACATTATGATGAAGCCTTTAAGCTTTATAGATATTGGAAAAAATCTCGCTTGAAATTAGCCCCTTCTTCGATGTCTAAACTAAAGGGATTGTTAAGATGGTTGAAAAATCTTCCTTTTAAAATGAGGGGGAGTAGGCATTATATTCAAAAATTGACAGAGCATAATAGTCAATATGATTTTGACAAAAGTCTTTATATTGCTACTTATGAAACTGGAACTTCTGATGCTAAAAAATGTATTTTTCGATATGATAAATTTGGTGTAGGTCACTTTCTTGAATTTAATGGTGAACTATTTCAAGTTCCTCAAGATTATGATAATATCTTAAAATCAGAATATGGAAATTATATGATATTGCCTCCTAAAGAAAAACAAGTCTCTCATCATTCTTATAATTTACAGTGGAATTTAAAGAAGATGTGATAGTTAATTTTTACTTATTCACATTTATATATTAAAATTAAAAACAACTGAGGAACTATCCTCCTTTCAAATCATGGATAAACGAATGCCCTTTTACCTAAGAAAATTATTATAAAACTGTCTGTGGGATTGCCAATTTTGGTTACTCTGAGGTATACAGATGATAGGCAAGAATTTCACTGTTAAAGCTATCCAAGATTGGTGAGAAATATAACTTTTGATGACTTGCTGAAGTGGAGAACTCAGTGACATCTGTATAATATTGCTCGTAGGAGCTTGAAGCTTTCAATTGGATTATCAGCTTTCTTTCCAATCTCACCTTGGTAAGAAGAGCATTTTCGCTTACCAATGAATGTGCGTTTTAATTTTTTGATTCTTATCTTCCAAATGTGATTGTTATCAGGTGATAATAGTAAGTCAAACAAGTAAATTTAGTGATGCTAAGAAGTATATTTAAGCTCTATAATCTCTATAGTGGTTAGATCCACTGTAGAGATTATAGAGCTTTTTGAGTGTACATAAAAAGTCTCATAAAAGAATTATAATGAAAGCACCACACAATACGCTAGAAAGCTGCTCGTGAAACTTATTAAGAATACCACAGAATTAATCGGAATTAAAGACTCTAATATGACTATTTCATTCGTTTTTGAAAAAAATACTCACATTGAGATTCAAGAAAAACTGGATTATCCAGCATTTAGGTTGGACATTCTTGAAGACATGCATTGCCATCATGAATCAGTATGACAAAAAATCATTGCCTTATCGAGCCCTGAAGAATTACTAGCGACTCTTTCAAAAGGACAGTCGAAAACTATCACACAATACCTTCTATTCAGGGACTTCCCGTCAAACCTTGTCGCCATACGAATTTATTAAGAAAACACTAGGATTCTCAAACGAGATCACCAATTACTATAATCTCTATCAATTTTTGCTTTTTCACTTTTAAGAGAAGAGGGTGGCTGAGTTTTTTGAGCTAATCCATAACAACTTAGCTGTCATCAATTCTTATTTTCAGATTGTTTTTAAAACTTTTCTTAAGCATAAACAATACATCACAAGCGCACTAGAATCAGATTATTTGAACTCCAAACTTGAAGTTACAAACAAGCTTATTAAAGATATCAAGTGTTAGGGGTTCGGCTTTAGAAATTTTTTAAACTTTAAGAAGCCTGTTTTCATCATGCTAAACATTAAAAAAGAAAAGACCAATATGGTCCTTTCTCGATGTTAGCTTTTCCTCACCCACCACAGTTGATAAAGAGCCTAAAGCTAACGATTTGGGGGTTATGATTTAAAGCGAATTTATGATTCAATTAAGACTTTTTAGAATAATTAGGAACCCATTTACCGTCAGCTCCTACATAGTATTTTC
>NZ_KV815651.1:0-49780 GCF_001814295.1 Streptococcus sp. HMSC067A03
GGCGGTTAGAGGTTCGACTCCTCTAGGGTGCATAAAAAGGTTTGACTTTTTTAATATTTTTGGTATAATGAATATATATATTCAATAGTTAGAGCACCCTTAGCTCAACTGGATAGAGTACCTGACTACGAATCAGGCGGTTAGAGGTTCGACTCCTCTAGGGTGCATGTGGAAGAAGTCTGAGGGCTTCGGTTTTTCTACCTATACGGGAAGTAGCTCAGCTTGGTAGAGTACTTGGTTTGGGACCAAGGTGTCGCAGGTTCGAATCCTGTCTTCCCGATATTTTATTCGATATTAGCTTAAATAAATGTTAGTTTTTAACATCTGGAGAGAATAAGTTTATTCTCTCCTTTTTTCGACTTAATATAAATTGTAGTATTGAAAGCGGGAGAAGTATTTTGCTTTTCTATTTTATATGTAAATGCTACTGGCTTATTTATTATCAACTTCTTGAATCATATGTTACATTCTGGAGAGGTGTGAAATTTTATAAATATTAGGTTAGAAATTATTATGTTTTGCTGGTAATGTTATCTTCTAATATTTGAGATTTGTATCAACTCAAAATAGTTATTTTATATTTAGTCATTTGCTAAGATGGGCGAATAACTATAGATAGTATTTATTGATGTGATAAAAAAATAGATATGGATAAGAAATTTAATTTGTGTTATGATAGAAGTGTGATGAAGGAGAGAAGATGTATAATAATTTACTTGTACTACAATCAGATTTCGGTTTGGTAGATGGGGCTGTATCGGCGATGGTCGGTGTGGCGTTAGAAGAATCTCCAACTTTAAAAATACATCATTTGACCCATGATATTACGCCTTACAATATTTTTGAGGGAAGTTATCGTTTGTTTCAAACGGTGAATTATTGGCCGGAGGGAACAACTTTTGTATCAGTTGTGGATCCGGGTGTTGGCTCTAAGCGCAAAAGTGTGGTTGCCAAAACTGTACAAAATCAGTATATTGTCACGCCAAATAATGGGACACTTTCTTTTATCAAGAAACATGTGGGAATTGTTGCGATTCGTGAGATTTCGGAGGTGGAAAACCGACGAAAAAATACGGAGCATTCTTATACGTTTCATGGTCGGGATGTTTATGCTTATACAGGGGCAAAACTAGCTAGTGGACATATTACTTTTGAGGAGGTAGGACCTGAACTAGATACTGAGGATATCGTGGAAATTCCTGTTGTGGAAACGACAATTGGGAATGATTTTGTTAGTGGGGCTATTGATATTTTAGATGTTCGTTTTGGGTCACTGTGGACTTCTATTAGGCGTGAGGAATTTTATACTCTAAGTCCTGAATTTGGTGATCGGTTTGAGGTCACGATTTACAATAATGATATGCTGGTCTATCAGAATCAGGTGACTTATGGGAAATCTTTTGCGGATGTCCGGATTGGTCAGCCAATTTTGTATATCAATTCTCTTTATCGTGTTGGTCTGGCTATCAATCAAGGTTCTTTTGCAAAGGCCTATAATGTAGGAGTCGGAGCGCAATGGAGTATTGAAATCAAACGGATTGAAAAATAATAAAGGAGGTTGTTATGAAAAATAATTCAATAAGAAGTGTTGTCGCAACGGGGATTGGAGCAGCTCTCTTTGTTGTTATTGGAATGATTAGTATTCCAACACCTGTTCCAAATACTAGTATTCAATTGCAGTATGCTTTGCAAGCCTTGTTTAGTGTAATTTTCGGACCTGTCGTTGGATTTTTGACGGGCTTTGTTGGTCATGCACTAAAGGATTCATTGCAATATGGGAATCCTTGGTGGTCATGGGTCATTGCCAGTGGTTTGTTTGGTTTGATTGTTGGGCTGTTTCGAAAACGGATTCGTGCTACGCAAGGGATTTTTGAGGTAAAAGATATTATATCTTTTAATGTGATTCAAGTATTAGCTAATGCTATAGTATGGGTTGTTATTGCCCCATTAGGGGATATTTTGATTTACAATGAGCCTGTCAATAAGGTTTTGGTACAAGGTGTTGTTGCAACGATTTCTAATGGCTTAACTGTTGCTATTGCAGGAACAGTGCTGTTGCTGGCTTATGCTCGTACACAAACCAAATCGGGAAGTTTGAAAAAGGATTAGTTATATTTGAGGGCTCAGAAAGAATAATCTGAGCTTTTTTATTTTAAATTTTTTCTAAGGACATAAAAAATGTACAAAATGTTATTTATATATTGCATTTTACAAAATATAATGTATAATAGTAGTAAAGAAAGAGTTAAAATTTATGAAAAATGATAAAAAACCAGTAGGAGCAGCTTACATGATATGGCTGTTGCTAGGAGTAACTTTTTTATTAGTAGGATTGAGTCAGAAAAATCGGACGTTCATAGTTCTGGGTTTTAGTAATATAACTTTGGGTTTCACCTTGTACGCGGCAAAGAAAAAAAGTGATGCTGACCGAGAGGACAAAGAGAATGGCAAAAAATCTTAAATTGAAAATGGCGCGGGTAGAGCATGACATGACACAGGGAGATTTGGCCGATGCGATTGGTGTGACACGGCAAACGATTGGTTTGATCGAAGCAGGGAAATACAATCCTAGCTTGAGTCTTTGTATTGCAATTTGCAAACGATTGGACAAAACATTGGATCAATTATTTTGGGAGGAGGAATCATGAAATTCATTAAACGTCAGATTTTGGATGAGCGAGAAGAGCAATTAATCAATAAGGCTGGGACGGAAGCATTTAGTTTGCTGATGATTAGTAATTTTATCTTTTATATTGGAAGTGTCTTTGTCCATTCAGGGGAAATCTATGCGCAGTTATTCTTGTTTTCGAGTATTATTGCATTTCTTTACTTTTTGGAGCGTTGTCGGCGGTTAGGTGCAAATTATTTTAATAGTTTTACCTTTACTATTTGGGGTGTGATTGCCATGACAGCTTTTGTGACTGTCATGATCCTAGTTCAAAATTTCCAAGTTAATCATGCTATGTATCAAAACAATCCGTTGCATGCCAAGTTTTTATTGGCTATCCCAATTACATTTTTGCTGTATCTCCCTATCATGTTGGTGATTAATCTGCTACTAGAGATTATCGGTAAATGGCAGAAGGCGCGATTTGAGAAATATTTATCGGAATTAGAAGATGAAGCCTGAGAGGAGGTTTGTCATGAACAAAATAAAGAATTATTTTGATGGCGAAAAGGACGAGCGTATTCGGCAAGGGACATACAAGGCTGAAGCTTATGCATTTCGAGTTTTACTTGTTATTTTAGGTATTGGAATTATTATCAAGTTTTTCCTGTTTAACTTTTCAATAAAATCTTATGTGGATGAATTGCTAGCTATTCTGATTAGCGGTGGAATTTACTTCTTTGTGATGAGGAAAGAAAAAATTGTTGAAAAGAAGAAGCTAGGAATACTCATGACTTTCTTCCAAGCATTCTGTTTGACAGTTTTGAGTGGTTATTATCACTATCATTTTGGTGTATTGCACTATAAAACTCGTCCGACAAATGATTTCATTCTGTTTCTATTTAGCAGTTTTATCACATATTTGGTTGCGCTAGGAATACTTAATTGGCTTTTAAATACATACAATCAATCCTGTCAACATAAGATTGACAAGGAAATGGACGATTCTGAATGAGAGAAGATCAGGCTGTCTTTATATGTTAAGGAGGTTGGGCTACCCAGCCTCTTTTTGATAAAAGTGAACTACTTTTTGGGTAATCCGTCCGCCCCTCGGCCAGAGCAAACTAGTTTCGGTTCATGTTGTCCTAGGCTCGGATGAAGAAAACTGCTTTTGGTTCATATCGTCCGAGGCTCGGATGGAGAAAACTGCTTTTGGTTCATATCATCCGAGGCTCGGCCAGAAGAAAGAAGTTCTTGTTCGTCCTGTCGCTCTAGTCGGCAGTCTTAACGAGTTTTGATTTGCTTTGTCGACTGGGTCGCTAATCTTAACAAGTTTTGGTTTGTTTTGTCGACTGAGACGCCAATCTCAACGAGTTTTAGTTTACTTCGTCGACAAGGTCGACCATTTTAATCATTGTCACATTTTCTCATTAACCAAGTAGGGTCGGCAAGAAGCTGAACTCTTTTTGTTTGGTTAGATTCTTTTACACTTAGGGAGAGTTTTAAGGAACTTCAAAATTGATTTTCATCTTATTTTCTTTTGTGCTACAATAGAATGAGTATATATGGGAGGAGCAGTGGATGATTTTAGAGGAATTTGATAACAATCGCAGAGCGATTATCAATCCAGAAGATTTGATTGAGGCGTTGCCAGATTTTCCTGAAACAGTAGTATCTTGTTTTGCTCACGCAACTTTTGAGCGGATGCTAATGAGTTTCCGACATGAACAGGTGGCCACCACTTCCATGGCAAATATTGAGATTCCAATTTACAGGATTATTGTAAAAGGTACACCGATTGCTCTATTTAATGCACCGGTTGGTGCATCAGCTTGTGTCGCTATTCTGGAAGATTTGATTGCCTTCGGGATGAAAAAATTGGTCTTATTTGGAACATGTGGTGTTTTAGATGAAGCTATTAAGGAAACATCTATCATTGTACCTCAGATGGCTATTCGTGATGAAGGAACCAGCTATCATTATCTGCCAGCTTCTGATGAGATAGAGGTGAATGTGGGCTTGCAAGATTTTCTGATTTCCTTTTTAGATGAGAATGGGATTTCTCACTCCGTTGGTAAAGTTTGGACAACGGATGGCATTTATCGAGAGACCGCAGAAAAATTGTATAAGCGTAAAGAAGCAGGAGCCATTTGTGTAGATATGGAATGTTCAGCAGTTGCAGCCTTAGCCGCTTTTCGTAATATTCCCATCTGCCACTTCTTTTATGCGGCGGATCATTTGTCCGAGGAAAATTGGGATATGCGTAATCTGTCGAATCATGCAGATTTAGATGAAAAAGACAAAGTAGCTAACTTGGCAATACAAATTGCTCTTGCTTTATAAAGAAGAATGTGATGGAAAAACCAATTATTCAATTTGAAAATTTTAGTTTTCAGTATCAAGTACAGACAGAACCAACATTAAAAAATGTTGATTTGACAATTTATGAGGGGGAAAAAGTCCTGATTGTGGGGCCTTCTGGTTGTGGTAAATCGACGCTTGGCCAGTGCTTGAATGGAATTATCCCCAATATTTATCATGGAGAAATGACAGGAAGTTTATTGATTCAAGGAAAGTCTGTCTTTGATAGGAGCGTCTATGAACTGTCAAATCTCGTGAGTACAGTTTTGCAGGATACAGACGGTCAGTTTATCGGGTTGAGCGTTGCAGAAGATTTAGCATTTGCTTTGGAAAACGACATGGTGGATTTGCCAACGATGAGAGATAGGGTACATTTGTGGGCTGAGAAATTGGAGCTACTGTCGCTCTTACATCAGCGTCCTCAAGATTTGTCTGGTGGGCAGAAACAGCGGGTCAGTTTAGCCGGGGTGTTGATTGATGAAAGTCCGATTTTATTGTTCGATGAGCCTTTGGCAAACCTAGATCCTAAATCAGGGCAGGATACAATTGAGCTGATTGACCAAATTCATGCGGAAGCAGGAACGACGACGATTATCATTGAACATCGTTTGGAAGATGTGCTTTATCGAGCGATTGATCGAATTGTGCTCATCAATGATGGGCGAATTTTGTTTAATGGTAGTCCAGATGATTTGTTGCATACGGATTTACTAGCTGCCAATGGTATTCGTGAACCTCTTTATCTTACAACGCTGCGCCAGCTTGGCTTTCATGTGAAAGATGCTACACAGTTGGCAACTTTAGATCAGATAGACGTATCTTCTATTCAGTTTTTGGGAGAGTTGGTTCCTATTCAAAAACCACAGGTGCAAGATTACTTGCTAGAATTGAAAAACGTTCAATTTGCTTATGGGGAGAAAAAAGTTTTAAAGGATATTCATCTAGCAATCTCTAGAGGGGAAAAGATTGCGATCGTTGGAAAAAATGGTGCAGGAAAATCCACGTTAGCAAAAGCGCTTTGTCAATTCATTGAAACGGAAGGAAGCTATACTTGGCAGGGGCAAAACATCAAAAATGACTCTATCAAGGAGCGTGCCGAACGAATTGGTTATGTGTTACAAAATCCAAATCAGATGATTTCAACAACCATGATTTTTGATGAAGTTGCCTTGGGATTGAAGCTGCGTGGCGTTGCAGAAGAAGAAATAAAAAAGCGAGTCTTAACTGTACTAAAAACTTGTGGTCTATATGAATTTCGACATTGGCCTATTTCTGCTTTGTCCTTTGGCCAAAAAAAGCGTGTGACCATTGCTTCCATTTTAGTGTTAAATCCAGAGATTATTCTTTTAGATGAGCCAACAGCTGGGCAAGACCAACATAATTATACAGAAATCATGAATTTTTTGGACGAGTTGAATCAAAAAGGCCACACTATTGTGATGATTACACACGATATGCAATTAATGCTGGATTATTCTGAACGTGCGATTGTTATGCTGGATGGACATATCTTAGCAGATAAAGCCCCTGCAGAAGTTCTGACAGATAAGAAGTTGATTCAGGCGGCAAATCTGAAAGAAACATCAATTTTTTCTTTGGCTGAAAAACTAGAAGTAGATCCGCTAGCTTTGACTGAATTTTACATGCGAGAAAGGGAAAAAAGTCATGCTTAATCAACAAAAACTAATCGGTTACCATGCGGGTACGACCTTTCTTCATCGCTTATCGGGTGCTAGTAAATTGCTGTTTTTCATTTTAGTATCAACTGCAGCAATGATTAGCTATGATACACGTTTATTATTGGTCATTGCGGTTGGATCGCTCTTTTTATTCAAAGTGTCTCATATTCATTTTAAGGATGTATCATTTATTTTGATCTTTGCTGGTCTTTTTGCTGCTTTGAATCTCATCATGGTCTACCTGTTTGCGCCTCAGTATGGAGTAGAGATTTATGGAGAACAGACAGTTTGGCTAAGTGGACTAGGTAGTTACACTGTAACTGCTCAGGAGATATTTTATCTATTTAATTTATTTTTGAAATATCTCTGCACTATTCCTTTGGCGGTTATTTTTCTGATGACAACTCACCCAAGTCAGTTTGCCTCTAGCATGAATCAAATCGGAATACCCTATAAAATAGCTTATTCAGTCAGCTTAACGCTGCGATATATTCCGGATTTGCAAGAGGAGTTTTACTTGATTAGAATGTCCCAAGAAGCGCGTGGATTAGAATTGTCAAAAAAAGCAAAGTTCAGTCAGCGAATCAAAGGCAATTTGCAAATTATTGTTCCCTTGATTTTTAGTTCGCTGGAACGGATTGATACGATTGCGACAGCTATGGAATTGCGGCGTTTTGGCAAAAATAAGAAGCGGACATGGTACACTTATCAGGCTTTTCAGAGGTTGGATATTGAAGTAATTGTACTGGCTGGTTTATTTTTATTATTCAGTCTATTACTCTTTGTCGTGAATCACGGTCGATTTTACAATCCTTGGTTATAAATGAGAATGAAAATACATATAGGAGGAAGAAAATGATTGCATTGGTAACAGGAGCTTCGGCTGGTTTTGGACAAGCTATTTGTCGCCGTTTGGTGGCAGAAGGCCATCAAGTGATTGGTGCAGCAAGAAGATCAGAAAAATTAGCGCAACTTCAGCAGGAATTGGGCTTTGCAAACTTTTATCCACTTCAAATGGATGTATCGGATGTGAAAAGTGTAGATCAGGCTTTAGAAAATTTGCCAGAGGCTTGGCAAAAGATTGATATTTTGGTCAACAATGCAGGTTTGGCATTGGGTTTAGATAAGGCTTATGAAGCAGATATGCAAGATTGGCTGACAATGATTCAGACTAATGTTGTTGGTTTGGTTTATCTAACACGCCAGATTATACCACAAATGGTAGAGCGGGATAGTGGGCTTATTATCAACCTTGGTTCAACTGCTGGGACAGTCCCTTATCCGGGAGCTAATGTGTATGGAGCTAGTAAAGCATTCGTAAAACAGTTTTCTCTGAATTTACGTGCTGATTTGGCTGGACATCATATTCGTGTGACCAATATTGAACCCGGTCTTTGTGAAGGCACAGAATTCAACTGTTCGGTTTAAGGGAGATAAGCAACGATCTGAAAAATTGTATGAAGGAGCTCATGCTATTCAGCCAGTAGATATTGCCAATACTGTTGCTTGGATTGTTGGGCAGCCTCCTCATGTCAATATTAACCGAATTGAGCTCATGCCTGTTTCACAAACATTTGGTCCACAACCCGTTTTTCGAGAAGAATAGATAGATGGGGAATAAATGATGGAAATAAATCTTTTATTCTCAATTGATGATCACTATATAGAGCCGTTTAAAACGACCTTATATTCAGTGTATCAGAATACACCGTCAGCTTTGCTGCATGTGTTTGTCTTGCAGAAACAATTGTTAAAAAAGCATGCAGAGATTGAGAGCTTTTGTGAGGCATTAGGAATCGTTTATGATCCAGTTGTGATTGGTGAAAGAGCTTTTGAAGATGCTCCAATCGCTGATCGGTATCCAGAGACAATTTACTATCGTTTATTGGCTCATGAATATCTCCCTAAGGATTTAGACAAAATTCTATATTTGGACGCCGATATTTTATGTTTGAATGATATTTGTCCACTTTATGAAATGGAGTTAGGCGCTTCTTTATATGCTGCAGCTAGTCATGGTTCAGATACTAACATGACAGATTTAGTCAATAAGCTACGCTTACAAAATTTTGAGGCAGAAAGTTACTATAATTCAGGAGTTTTACTCATGAATTTGATAGCAATTCGACAAAAAGTGAAGCGTGACGCTATTTTAGATTATATTGCTCAAAATCGTTTTAAACTTTTTTTACCAGACCAAGATGTACTAAATGCTTTGTACGGGCATTTGACACTCCAGATTCCAGATGAATTATATAATTACGATGTACGCTATAATGTTCTTTATTACGCTAGAAGTAAGGGAGAGTGGGATTTAGACTGGGTCATAAAACATACTGTCTTTCTTCACTTTTGTGGCCGAGATAAGCCTTGGCGGAAAGACTACCACGGCCGCTATGCTGCCCTTTATAAGCATGTCCAGCATTGCTGTAGAAAAGTGGGCTAAATTGGAGATAATAAAGAAACCAAGCAGTTTTAAAGTGCTTGGTGTTTCGTTTTATAAGGGGCGTTTATTAGGAATTCCTGCTTTGCGAGGGTATTTATTGGGAGTTTCTTTTTTCTTATCAACAATAGTGATATAGCGTGGGTCGCCATTTGGAAGTTGATAGCTACTATTTTCTTTGACTTTGCTAAATAGAAGTTTGAGAGCATCGTTAGCCTCCGTTAATTCCTCAGGGGCATTAGTAGCTTTGAGTGCTAAAAGACATCCACCAACTTTCAGAAAAGGAATGGTTAGTTCGGCTAAGATTTGCATACAGGCAACGGCGCGCGCAGTTACAATATCAAATTGGGCGCGGAAGTCTTTATCTTGAGCAAAATCTTCTGCCCGACCATGATAGAAATGAACTTTTTCCAAATCTAATTCGTCAGCCAAATGATTTAAAAATAGAATGCGCTTGTTTAGAGAATCAATAACCGTCACATCTAACGCTGGATAGAGGATTTTCATAGGGAGGCTAGGAAAACCTGCCCCGGCTCCAATATCCAATAGTTTGATATTTTGGTTTTTAATGCGTCCCTGCAAAATTGGTGCAATGGAGTCATAGAAATGCTTGAGATACACTTCTTTTTTTTCAGTGATAGCTGTCAGATTGATTTTTTTATTCCATTCAACGAGCAGTTCAAAATAGCGTTCAAACTGCATCTGTTGTCGGTCCGTGAGTTCAATCTGTTGCTGTTTTAAAAGTTGATAAAATTCTTCGGGTGTCATCATTTGTCCTTACTTGTATCTTCTTGCCTCTATTATACCAAATAATCAGAAGAGAATCTTTAAAATTTCTCTTTTGAAGAAGTCAAAATGTTTATTATTTTCATTTTTCTGGTATAATATCTATAATAAATTAAAAGGAGAATGACTATGTGGATAATTATTTTAGCTATTGTAGTGGTACTAGTGCTGTTTGTAATTGCTAGTTACAATGGTCTTGTCAAAAGTCGTATGCAAACCAAAGAAGCATGGAGTCAGATTGATGTTCAATTGAAACGTCGAAATGACTTGCTACCAAACTTGATTGAAACGGTCAAAGGGTATGCCAAATATGAAGCATCAACGTTTGAAAAAGTAACAGAACTGCGTCGGCAGGTAGCTGCTGCAACAACTCCAGCAGAAGCTATGAAAGCAAGTGATGCCTTGACGCGTCAGATTTCAGGAATTTTTGCTGTTGCAGAAAATTACCCAGAATTGCAAGCAAGTACAAATTTTGTAAAATTGCAAGAAGAATTAACTAATACTGAAAATAAAATTTCGTATTCTCGTCAACTTTATAATAGCGTAACAAGCAGTTATAATGTGAAGATAGAAACATTTCCAAGTAATATTATTGCTGGAATGTTCAGTTTTAAGCCAGCAGATTTCTTGGCTGTTCCAGAGGAAGAAAAATCCGTACCAAAAGTTGATTTTAGCGGTTTAGGTGACTAATATGCTCTTTGATCAAATTGCTAGTAATAAAAGACGAACGTGGGTTCTCTTGATTGCATTTTTTGCTCTCTTAGCGATTATTGGTGCTGCAGTTGGCTATTTGTGGTTCGATTCGATTCTTGGCGGAGTGTTGATTGCCTTTATCATTGGAGGGATTTATGCTTTTAGCATGATTTTTCAGTCTACTGAGGTTGTCATGTCCATGAATGGTGCTCGACAAGTCACGGAAGCTGAGGCTCCTGATCTTTATCATGTGGTAGAAGATATGGCGATGGTAGCCCAAGTTCCTATGCCACGAGTGTATATTGTTGAGGACTCATCACCCAATGCTTTTGCAACAGGCTCAAAACCTGAAAATGCGGCAGTAGCAGCGACAACAGGTCTGTTGAATATGATGAATCGTGAAGAATTGGAGGCTGTTATTGGACACGAAGTGAGTCACATTCGGAATTATGATATTCGAATTTCAACGATTGCAGTAGCGCTTGCTAGTGCGGTAACGATGTTATCGAGCTTGGCAGGGCGTATGATGTGGTTTGGTGGGAGTGGTCGCAGACGTGATAGCCGAGATAATGATAATGGTTTGGGCGTTCTAATGTTGATTTTATCGCTCGTTGCGATTATATTAGCTCCTTTAGCAGCAACGTTGGTTCAATTAGCCATTTCTCGTCAGCGTGAATTTTTAGCGGATGCTTCAAGTGTAGAATTAACTCGCAATCCACAAGGGATGATTAATGCTCTCTTGAAATTAGAAAATAGCGATCCTATGCACCATAAAGTTGATGATGCTAGTGCAGCTCTCTATATTAATGATCCGAAAAAAGAAGGTGGCTTGCAAAAATTATTTTACACCCACCCACCGATTTCTGAACGGGTTGATCGTTTAAGAAAAATGTAAAAAGATTGAGATAGATTCCTATGATTGTGTTGCAATCATGACTGTCTATCCCGATCTTTTTTGCTGTTTTACAATATAAGTGAAAGCAATCTAGTTTTATTCCTATCTTTTCTTAATGAGAGTAGGAGGGATATGATACCGCATCCTGTAAACACCATCCAGGTGATTTTCATATTCCAAATAGCTAGACTGGTAAAAATCATTGTTCCTAGTGGAATAGAGAACGAAAAGAGCAAACTAAGAAAACTAGAAGTTTGAGCTAAAACATCTGAAGGCAGTTTGCTGAGAAGCAGGCTGTTAATTTTAGGATTGACCTTCCCAGCAATATACATCATAAAGAAAATAACAAGTAATCCTAGAAAAACAGGTAGATGATAGAAATTGATAATCCCTAAAATAGGAATTGTTAGAGAAGCCCAAAGAGCTAATTTATTGATCGATAATTTGCTAAAATAATCATTGGGGGTAAGACTAGCAGAAATAACTCCTAAAATAAACGTCGTTTCAAAGATTAGTAAAGATTGACTGAAAGAGAGACCAAATAAAGGATGATCCAATAAATACAAATTATAAAGAGCCATAATAGAGCCACCTAGCGCATTAAGGATGAGCACCTGTAATAGCAATTTGAAAAAATTAGTAGAACTATCTTGCTCAAAAATTAATTTAGAACTTTGATACATCTGTTTGAATTGCTGCTTTAGCGGAGTCGTCTTTATTTGTTCACGTTGAACGATTTCGTGGGTCAAACGGTGACGGACAAAATAGAGTGTTGTAGAAGATAGTAGGAAAGACAGGGCATTGATAAGAGCGACTAGAGTGAAGTTTTGATTGCTAACAGTTAATAGCCAAACACCAAGAGCTTGTCCAGCAAGATTGCATAGATAGGTGAGGAGTTGTGTGAAAGAAAAAGCTTCCATCATATCTACATCAGCAATATTCTTTTTCAAAATAGGCATTTGTAGTCCACTACGATAGTCGCTGATAATATCTGAAAGGATATTGATGAGACAAACGGTTGAAAAGGCAATGTAGGTACTAGACTTTGTCAAAATAGCTACCGCGGTAAAGACGAAAGCTTGTACATAACCCATATGAATGAGCCAGCGAGCTTTCTGAATCGTTTTATCCGCTTGCATACCGATAAATATCGTAAAAAATGTTGGAACAAGAACGATAAAGTTTGCAATTCCCACAGCAAATTTTGGATGTGGCAGACTGGAAGCAAAAACAACAAAAACAATATTATAAATGGAAGAACCTAGAATATTGAACATGCGTGACAAGCTGATAAAAGCGAATACTTTATTTTTGAAGATGAGTTTCATCATAATCTCCTTTTTATTTGTTGCAATGATTATAGCAGGAACGAGCCTGATTTCAAGGCATTTTCTGTAAGTGGTAATAAAGTATAAGTAAGTGAATGGTATAGTAAAGTAACTTGCAAGTGAACTTTATGTCTTTTTTTAAAAATGGTATAATAAAACTAGAAATTTAAATACAAACGAGGAAATCATGTTACATATTCAAGAAATTCATAAAAATCCAGATGGTCTTACTTTTGAGCAAGATTTTGATTTGACACAAGAATTACAAATGCGCAATCCAGAAATTTTGAATGTCGCAGATATTGTTGCAAGTGGAAAGGTGCAGTATGAGGATGGCCTTTACTTTTTAGATTATGATTTGTCTTATACCATTACACTAGCGTCCAGTCGTAGCATGGAACCGGTAGATCAAAAAGAAAACTACTTGGTGAATGAGGTTTTCTCTGATGCACATAGTGGGAAAATGGATCAAGATTTGATAGCTGATGATTTGGTGTTGCCGATTGAAAATGAAGTAATCAATCTAGCCGAAAGTGTGGCAGATAATATTTTATTGCATATTCCACTTAAAGTGTTGACGTCCGAGGAGAAAGCGAGTGACTGCATGCCTTCAGGAAATGATTGGCAGGTCATGACTGAAGAAGAGTATCAAAAAAGTAAACAAGCGCAAAAAGAGAAGAATAGTCCGTTCGCCAGTTTGCAAGGCTTATTTGATGAAGAGTGAACCCCTCTTTAACATTGGTTTTTAGCAACAAATCCTTTCTTTTCCTGCTTAAAAATGATAAAATAAGACAAACAAAAAAGAGGAGTGCAAAATGACAAAAGCGAATTTTGGTGTTGTTGGTATGGCTGTTATGGGGCGTAACCTCGCCCTTAATATTGAATCTCGTGGCTATACAGTGGCAATTTACAACCGATCAGCGAATAAAACAGAGGATGTGATTGCATCTCATCCTGAAAAAAACTTTGTTCCAAGTTACGATGTGGAAAGTTTTGTGAATTCTATTGAAAAACCACGTCGGATCATGCTCATGGTTAAAGCTGGGCCAGGGACAGACGCAACGATTCAGGCATTGTTACCGTTTCTTGATAAGGGAGATATCTTGATTGACGGTGGAAATACGTTCTATAAAGATACTATTCGTCGTTCAGAAGAATTGGCAAATTCTGGAATCAATTTTATCGGGACAGGTGTATCTGGTGGTGAAAAAGGTGCGCTTGAAGGTCCATCTATCATGCCTGGTGGACAAAAAGAAGCCTATGAATTGGTAGCAGATGTATTGGAAGAAATTTCAGCGAAAGCGCCAGAGGATGGGGCACCATGTGTAACTTATATCGGACCAAATGGTGCAGGTCATTATGTAAAAATGGTACACAATGGGATTGAGTATGGCGATATGCAATTGATTGCAGAAAGTTATGATTTAATGCAGCACTTGCTTGGATTTTCAGCAGCAGAAATGGCTGAAATCTTTACTGAATGGAATAAGGGTGAGTTGGATAGCTATCTGATTGAAATCACTGCTGATATTTTGACACGTAAAGATGATGAAGGACAAGATGGACCAATCGTTGATTACATTTTGGATGCAGCTGGAAATAAAGGAACGGGCAAATGGACGAGCCAATCAGCTCTTGATTTTGGTGTTCCACTTCCACTTATTACGGAGTCTGTTTTTGCGCGTTATATTTCTGCTTATAAAAAAGAACGTGTTCAAGCTAGCAAAGTTCTTCCAAAACCTACTGCTATTAAATTTGATGGGGACAAGGCTGAATTAATTGAAAAAATTCGCCAAGCTCTATACTTCTCGAAAATCATGTCTTATGCACAAGGTTTCTCACAATTGCGTGTCGCATCTAAAGAGCAGGCTTGGAATCTTCCATTTGGTGAAATTGCTTCTATTTGGCGTGCTGGATGTATCATCCGTGCTCGTTTCTTACAAAAAATTACAGATGCATATGGTCGTAATGCAGATCTTGCAAACTTACTTCTTGACGAATACTTTATGGATGTTACTGCAAAATATCAACAAGCTGTTCGCGATGTAGTTGCTTTAGCTGTTCAGGCGGGTGTGCCAGTGCCAACTTTCTCTAGTGCGATTGCTTATTTTGATAGCTATCGTGCAGAAAACTTGCCAGCCAATTTGATTCAAGCGCAGCGCGATTACTTTGGGGCGCATACGTATGAACGCAAGGATAAAGAAGGCATTTACCACTATTCTTGGTATGATGAAAAATAGGATAAGCTATGGGGAAGCGGATTTTATTAGTTGAGAATGAAAAAAAATTAGCACAATTTATTAGCTTAGAGTTGCAAAATGAAGGTTATCGAGTGGATCTTCTTGAAACGGGAAAAGATGCTTTAGCATCTGCGAGAGCTAATCAATACGATTTATTCCTGTTGAATTTTATGCTTGAAGATATGACAGGAACGGAGTTTGCTGAGCAATTAAGTTTGATAAAGCCTGCTTCAGTCATTATTGTATTGGATAATCGTGATATTATTTTAAAATATACTGAGGAAATCCAACGTTTTGCTGTTAGTTATATGATAGAGCCTTTCATTGTGATGGACTTGGTCGAAAAAATTTCTGCTATTTTTCGTGGGCGTGATTTTATTGATCATCATTGTAGTCAGATGAAAGTTTCAACATCTTATCGGAATCTTCGCATTGACGTGCAAAATCATACTGTATATCGAGGGAATGAAATAATTTCCTTGACTAGAAGAGAGTATGATTTGTTAGCAACGCTGATGGGCAGTCATCAGGCTTTAAGCCGTGAACAGCTGTTAGAGCGCGTTTGGAAATACGAAGGAGCAGTCGAAACAAATGTTGTTGATGTCTATATTCGTTATCTTCGTAGTAAACTTGATATAGCAGGGCAGAAAAGTTACATAAAAACCGTGCGTGGTGTTGGCTATGCTATGCAAGAATAAACGTGAAGTGCAGGAAATATCGTTTTTCTGCACTTTTCTAATGGGGATGTTTTTTAATCTGTTATACTTTGCAAGTAAAAAATAGGGAAAGTTTTTAAAATATTATATAAAAACGCTTTACAAAATAGAAATATATGATATAATTAAAGAGTCAAATAAATGCAAACGTTTGCGGAAAGCGTTTGCGGAAAATTTTATAAGGAGATATGAATGATGAAAGAGACATTCAAAAACATATTCAGTTTCGAATTTTGGCAAAAATTCGGAAAAGCTCTGATGGTCGTTATCGCAGTAATGCCCGCGGCTGGTTTGATGATCAGTATTGGTAAGTCAATTCCAATGATCAATCCAAACGTAGCTGCTCTTGTTACAACAGGCGGTATTCTTGAGCAAATTGGTTGGGGAGTTATCGGAAACCTTCACATTTTGTTTGCATTAGCTATTGGAGGTAGCTGGGCAAAAGAACGTGCTGGTGGTGCATTTGCGGCCGGACTTTCATTTATTTTAATTAACCGTATTACAGGGGTCTTTTTTGGAGTAACTTCAGACCTTCTTACAAAACAAGGAGCTACTGTAAAAACTGTCTTTGGTGGAACCATTAAGGTGGCTGATTATTTTGTAAGTGTACTTGAAGCTCCTGCCCTTAATATGGGGGTGTTTGTTGGTATCATTGCCGGTTTTGTTGGAGCAACTGCTTACAACAAATATTATAATTACCGTAAATTACCAGATGCGCTTTCATTCTTTAATGGTAAACGGTTTGTGCCATTCGTTGTTATTTTGCGTTCTACAATTGTGGCTTTGATTCTTGCAGTATTTTGGCCAGTTGTTCAAACTGGAATCAACAATTTTGGTATTTGGATTGCTAACTCTCAAAAGACAGCTCCAATTCTCGCACCATTCTTGTTTGGTACTTTAGAACGTCTTCTTTTACCATTTGGACTTCACCATATGTTGACAATTCCAATCAACTATACTCAATTAGGTGGGACATATGAAGTGTTGACAGGGGCTGCTAAAGGAACGACTGTATTTGGTCAAGATCCATTATGGTTGGCTTGGGTAACAGACCTTGTTAATTTAAAAGGTTCACACGCTGACCAATATCAACATCTTCTAAATAGTATTACTCCAGCTCGTTTTAAAGTTGGGCAAATGATTGGTTCATTTGGTATTTTGATGGGGGTTGCCTTTGCAATTTATCGAAATGTAGATGATGATAAGAAACATAAATACAAAGGGATGATGATTGCAACAGGACTTGCAACTTTCTTAACAGGTGTTACAGAACCAATTGAATACATGTTTATGTTTGTTGCAACACCTCTTTATTTGGTGTATGCTGTTGTGCAAGGGTTAGCCTTTGCTATGGCAGATATTGTTCACTTGCGTATGCACTCATTTGGTTCAATCGAATTTCTGACTCGTACTCCACTAGCCATCAATGCTGGTTTGGGTATGGATATTATTAATTTTGTTTGGGTAACAGTGCTCTTTGCAGTTGGAATGTACTTTATTGCCAACTTCATGATTAAGAAATTTAACTACGCAACTCCAGGACGTAACGGAAACTATGAAACAGCTGATGGAGAAGATAGTCCTTCGTCTGCCCCAGCTGGTGGCAAAGTAGCAGAAGCATCTCAAGCTGTGAATATTATCAATCTTCTTGGTGGACGCGCAAACATTGTTGATGTTGACGCATGTATGACACGTCTTCGTGTAACTGTTAAAGATGCAGAAAAAGTTGGTACAGAAGAGCAATGGAAAGCCGAAGGAGCTATGGGCTTGGTGATGAAAGGTCAAGGTGTTCAAGCAATTTATGGACCAAAAGCGGATGTTTTGAAATCTGACATTCAAGACTTACTTGACTCAGGCGAAGTGATTCCCGAAACTCTTCCGAGCCAAATGACAGCTTCACAAGCTGCCGAAGCGAGCTACAAAGGCGTGACAGAAGAAGTTGAGACAGTCGCAGACGGTGAAGTGATTGCGATTACAGATGTCAAAGATCCAGTCTTCTCTCAAAAAATGATGGGTGACGGATTTGCTGTTGAACCTGAAAATGGCAAGATTTACTCACCAGTAGCAGGTACGGTTAGCAGCATTTTCCCTACCAAGCACGCTCTCGGTCTCTTGACTGATAATGGTCTTGAAGTGCTTGTTCATATCGGACTTGATACAGTCAGTCTTGAAGGTAAACCATTTGAAGTGCATGTAGCAGAGGGACAAAAAGTAGCAGCTGGTGATTTGCTTGTAACTGCTGATTTGGAAGCGATTAAAGCAGCAGGTCGTGAAACTTCAACGGTTGTTGTCTTCACAAATGCACAAGCGATTAAATCTGTATCAGTTGAAACATTCGGCAAAGTAGCAGCGAAAACAGTTGTTGCTAAAGTAGAATTGTAGATAGAAAAGAGAAATCATGGCAAAATTCCTGACTTTAAATACTCATAGTTGGATGGAAGATGAGCAAGAAAAAAAGCTAGATCAACTAGCTGAGCGGATTCTTCAAGAAAAATATGATGTCATTTGCCTGCAGGAAGTCAATCAAGAAATGGAGTCTGAACAGGTTGTTCAGGCTCCGTTTTATCATGCGGTAGATGACGCCATTGCGATTCATAAGGATCATTTTGTATATTGTCTCGTGGAGAGATTGGTGGAGAAAGGTCTTATTTATCATTGGTCTTGGGCTTATAATCATATTGGATTTGATCGGTTTCATGAGGGAGTTGCTATTTTATCTTTAAATCCATTGAAAGCAAGTGAGTTGTTGGTTTCTAAGACCAACGATCCAACGGATTATCACACTAGAAAAGTACTTTTGGCGGAAATAGAAGTTGCTGGACGGCTTGTAACAGTGGCTTCCTGTCATCTTTCCTGGTGGAACAAAGGGTTCCAAGAAGAATGGGGACAAGTAGAAAAAGAATTATTGCAGCGCAACATGCCTCTACTATTGATGGGAGATTTTAATAATCCTGTCGGTTATGAGGGCTATCGGTACATTCTGAAAAGTCCACTTGCTTTGCAAGACAGTCATGTTGTTGCTGCCACAGTGCTTGGTACAGCAACAGTTGAAGGTGACATTGCTGGCTGGACTGGAAATAAGGATGCTCTGAAAATTGATTATATCTTTACAAGTAAAGATTTCAACATTGAAAAATCTGTTGTCGTCTTTGATGGCAAATCAACACCAATGATTAGTGACCATTTTGGATTAGAAGTAGAAGTGACATTTTAACAATCAAAAGCGAGAAGTTTTGAAATGAAATTTCTCGTTTTTTGATTGTCATTTTTTCGAAGTGAATGTTTTCTAAATAGATAGCTGAAATTTCACTATACTATGGGAATACCAATTTACTAGCTTTTGTTATTTCTTAAAACATGGTATAATGAAGTATTAAGAGTTCAGGAGGGAAGCAGATGCGTTGTCCTAAGTGTGGTGGTAGTAAGTCAAGCGTTATTGACAGTAGACAGGCTGAAGATGGCAATACAATTCGTCGTCGTCGTGAATGTGATGAATGTCAATATCGGTTTACAACGTATGAACGTGTAGAAGAGCGGACGCTTGTTGTCGTAAAAAAAGACGGTACACGAGAACAATTTTCAAGAGATAAAATCTTTAATGGAATCATTCGTTCGGCGCAAAAACGTCCTGTTTCTAGTGATGAGATTGAGGCGATTGTTAGCAGAATTGAGCAAAAAGTGCGTAGCAATAATGAAAATGAGATTGCGAGTGAGTTTATCGGAGGTCTGGTAATGAAAGAATTAGCGGAATTAGATGAGATTACCTATGTTCGCTTTGCCAGTGTCTATCGTAGTTTTAAAGATGTGAGCGAGTTGGAAAACCTCTTGAAGCAGATTACAAAAACAGCTAAAAAGAAAAAGGAACAATAAATGAAACCCAATGATCAATTTTCTTTTGTGAAAAATAATCTGATCAGTCAGGACAGTACAAATTTAATTCGTCTGTATTTGCCGATTTTAGGGTTTGATGCGACCTCTATTTATCAATATTTGCTCGCTTTTTGGGATAATGGGAAATCATCTTATACTTTTGGACACATTTTGAATCATCTCAATCTGGGAATGAATGCCTTACAAAAAAGTTTAGAAATTTTGTCTGCTATGCGGTTAATAGAGCTTTATCATGCGGAGAATTATTTTCAAGTTTATTTGCAGCCGACTTTATCTGCTGTTGACTTTTTAGCTAATCCTGTTTATAGACGTCTTTTGGAAAAGAAGATTGGTGAAGCTGCGGTAGAGGCTTTGTTACCTAGTCAACCAAGGGGTGAGAAGCAAGATGTGAAGCTGTCAGAGATTTTTCAAGTAGAAGAAACGAAGGTGGAGACACAAATAAAACAGAATCATTTTGAGTTGGACTATTTTAAACAATTGATGGCACGTGAAAACTTGCGCTTTGATAATGAAAAAGAAGATTTGCTGGTACTCTTTGCCATTGCAGAGAAAAAAAATTGGACCTGGTATGAGACCTATTTGTTAGCTAAAAAAACAGCTGTCGGTCATGTGATTTCAACTAAGCGAATGAAGCAAAAATTACAGCAAAAAGTTTCAAATGAACTGTTTTCAACTCAAGAGCAAACGATTCTTCGAGAGGCTAAGAGTAAAACAGCTCTGCAATTTTTGGCGGAAATCAAGAAAACTAAGCATGCAACGATTACACACGGAGAGCGTCAGTGCTTGACAGAAATGGCAAATTTAGGCTTGTTAGATGAAGTGATCAATGTAATTTTATTATTGACTTTTAATAAGGTAAATTCAGCCAACCTTAATGAAAAGTATGCTTTAAAAGTAGCAAATGATTTTTCCTATCAAAAAGTCTTCTCAGCTGAAGAGGCTGTGGTGTATATTCGCGAACGTTATCAAACACAGCATAGCAAAAAAGCAGCGAAAGATTCTGCTCCAAAGAGCAATGTTCCTGACTGGAGTAATCCTGACTATAAGAATGAAACAAGTGCTGAAAAACAGGCTGAGCTAGAGGAGCAAAAGAGAAAACTTTTAGCGAAATTAGATCAAGGAGGTGACTAGATGGAACGTGTTGGACAAGCAATGTCACGTAGAAATGGTGCGCAGCAATTTGATTATGATAAATTGGTCGAGCAAATCATGGCTGATCCAGATGTGGCGGATTTTATCCAGTCAGAAGGGATGACACCAGCTGAAATTAAACGAAGCATTTCTAAGTTTAATCAGTATATTTCTGAGCGAAATCGTTTTTTACTAGGCGATAAGGCTTATATTGCTAAGGGATATAAGCCAATTTTAGTGAAAAATGAGGGATATGCTGACGTTTCTTATGAAGAAACTCCAGAGCTAGTTGAAGCACAGAAGCAAGCAGCTATCAATGCGCGCTTAAACCTGATTAGTCTTCCGGCTAGTCTCAAGGAAGCTAGTTTGGCAAAAGTGGATTTAGACGATGTTGGTCGTTACAAGGCTTTTGAGTTGCTGACGAATTTTGTAGCGGATTATCCAAACTATAAAAAAGCGATTTACCTTTATGGTGATTTTGGCGTGGGTAAAAGTTACATGATGGCTGCCTTGGCACATGATTTGTCGGAAAAACGCAGTGTTTCCACAACGTTGCTTCATTATCCTAGTTTTGTGTTGGATGTAAAGAATGCCATTTCTTCTGGTTTGGTGAAGGAAAAGATTGATGAAGTAAAAGTAGCACAAGTCTTGATTTTGGATGATATTGGTGCGGAGCAATCAAGTCCTTGGATGCGAGATGAGATTTTGCAGGTTATTTTGCAGCATCGGATGCAGGAAAATTTGCCAACTTTCTTTACATCAAATTTTAATTTTGCGGATTTGGAACGTCATTTTGCTACATCCAAAAACGGAGATGAAACTTGGCAGGCTCGTCGGGTCATGGAAAGAATAAAATTCTTAGCAGAGGAAGTGCGTCTGGAAGGAGAAAATCGCCGGTGAATGAAATAGTTCATTGTTAGATGAGAAGTTACTTTATGTAGATCAGTTGACTAGTGAATAAATAAGAAAGAGGAGAATATGGCTTTACCAACCATTGCCATTGTCGGTCGTCCCAACGTTGGCAAATCAACACTTTTTAATCGGATTGCCGGGGAACGGATTTCTATTGTTGAGGATGTTGAAGGGGTCACTCGTGACCGTATTTACGCGACGGCTGAATGGCTGAATCGCAAGTTTAGCATGATTGATACAGGTGGTATTAATGATGTGGATGCTCCTTTTATGGAGCAAATCAAGCACCAAGCAGAGATTGCTATGGATGAGGCAGATGTTATCGTTTTTGTTGTGTCTGGAAAAGAAGGTATTACAGATGCGGATGAATACGTGGCTCGTATGCTCTACAAGACCCATAAGCCGATTATTCTAGTGGTCAATAAAGTAGATAACCCAGAGATGCGTAATGAAATTTTTGATTTTTATGCGCTGGGCTTGGGTGACCCTTATCCCGTTTCTTCCGTTCATGGAATTGGCACAGGGGATGTCCTAGATGCCATTGTTGAAAATCTACCGAATGAGGAAGTGGCTGAAAATCCTGATATGATTAAGTTTAGTCTGATTGGCCGTCCTAATGTCGGCAAGTCTAGCTTGATCAACGCGATTTTGGGAGAAGATCGCGTGATTGCTAGTCCTGTAGCTGGAACCACTCGTGATGCTATTGATACGGTCTTTACAGACAACGAGGGACAGGAATTTACCATGATCGACACGGCTGGTATGCGCAAGTCAGGCAAGGTCTATGAAAATACAGAGAAGTATTCTGTTATGCGAGCTATGCGAGCGATTGACCGCTCAGATGTCGTTCTGATGGTGCTCAATGCTGAAGAGGGCATTCGCGAGTATGACAAGCGCATTGCTGGTTTTGCTCATGAAGCTGGTAAAGGAATCATTATCGTTGTTAACAAGTGGGATACGCTGGAAAAAGATAACAAGACCATGCAAAATTGGGAAGCAGATATTCGTGACCAATTTCAGTATCTTTCTTATGCACCGATTGTCTTTGTATCAGCTCTTACCAAGCAACGTTTGCATAAGCTTCCAGAGATGATTAAAAATATCAGTCAAAGTCAAAATACCCGCATACCGTCTGCAGTGCTCAATGATGTCATTATGGATGCTATTGCGATCAATCCAACACCAACCGACAAAGGGAAACGGCTGAAAATCTTCTATGCGACACAAGTCGCGACTAAACCACCAACTTTTGTCATTTTTGTCAATGAAGAAGAACTCATGCACTTTTCTTACCTTCGTTTCCTAGAAAATCAAATTCGTAAGGCCTTTGTTTTTGAGGGGACACCAATTCATCTTATTGCCAGAAAGCGGAAGTAGGGCGGAGCCAGCTAAACAAGGACTGGCATAAAAATAATAGGAGAAGCACAAGGTGATTAGTTTAATGTACCTATGTGAGAAAGAAATATGAATTGGATGAATGTTTCTAGGGCAGTGCTCATTGGAACTGCAAGTTTAGCTTATGCGAATATTTACTACGATGATAGAAAGTATAAACCATTTGTTTTTCGTTAATGGTTATCACTTTTTAGTCTGATATTTGTAGGAGTTGCACATCTTGACTGCCATAACGTTGGGAACCATTTGACTTATGATAACAAAATTCTCTCTCCCTTTACTGGAGATTTGGCTCTTTTTAGTGTTCCTAGTAACACGCACTAAATGCTATAAAAAGCTCAAAGAAAATATTTTTTAAAAGAAAGCAAGAAAGAGCTTGCTTTTTTCTTTATGCCGAAAATATGATATAATGAATAGATAAAATAAAGGTGGTACTTATGGCAAAATTGATTCCTGGGAAGATTCGGACAGAAGGGACGACTCTTTATGAAGCAGGGAAAATTGAAATTCTTAAAGTGAAAGATCGGATGATTTACAGCCGAGTTGAAAATCACAATCTGCGATATAGCTTGGACGACGAAGCCATTTTTTGTGCCTGTGATTTTTTTCAAAAAAAGAAATATTGTGCTCATCTCGCAGGATTAGAATATTTTCTAAAAAATGACCCCGAAGGAAAAGTTGTTTTGGCCAATCTGGAAGAAGAACAGACAACTTCTGAGGCAACACAAACAAAGGTCTCTTTTGGCAGTCTTTTTTTGGATAAAATTCTTCTAACAGAAGAAATACCTGTTCGATATGAATTATCGGCAGTTGGGCAAGAAGATGATTATACAGGACAATTTCTGTGGACTTTGCGTATCAGTCGTTTACCCGATGAACGCTCTTATGTTGTTCGAGATATTCGTGCTTTTTTAAAAATTGTTGAAAAAGGCGATTATTATCAAATCGGAAAACACTACTATGAAAAAATGCAATTAGCTGCTTTTGACGAAGCCAGCCAAGAGGTGATTCAGTTTTTACGAGGGCTTGTTTCTTATCAGCAAGATCAAGATACTTCTTTTATTTTTCCAAATGCAGCTAGACATCTTTATTTTCCATCTAGTCTGTTTGAGGAAGGCTTGAATCGGCTTATGAATTTGCCGCATTTCCGCTTAGAATACAGTCTTTATGACTATGACGAAGTTTTTTTCCAAGATTTACATGCCGAAGTAGGAATTTATGATTTTACAGTAGAGGAAAATTCAGATTATTTTGAACTCACTATTACAGAGCAAAATTATAAAATTCTATACGGTGGTGACTTTATTTTTTATGGAAATCATTTTTACCAATTAACTGAACAGCAAAAGCGTATGATTCAGGTGATGCGAGAATTGCCTGTGGACACCGATCGTAAAAAACGCCTGCAATTTGATACAAGTGATCAAGCGAAACTGGCTTCAGGATTACTAGAATTTCACAAAATCGGCTCTATTCATGCACCAGAAAGTTTGGTGATTCATACTTTCACCCCGTTATTTAATTTTGAGTTGTTAGAGTCTAAAAAAATCAGTCTCAAAATTCAGTTTGATTATGGAACTCGTATAGTCGCCAGTCGTTTGGAGTTAGAGAAATTACCATTTGCTAGTGATTTTCAGTTAGAGCAGAAAGTTTTTCAACAAGCTCTGTCTGCTGGTTTTGAAGCAAATTTTGTAAGCAAGCGTCCTCCGCTGCAGCCACAAGAGCTTTATTCATTCTTCACATCAACTCTTCCTCGTTTCAAACGATTGGGAAAGGTAATTGTATCAGAAAATTTGGCAGCTTTATACCAAGTTGAAAGACCGACAATTTCGATTCAGACAAATGGTGGTTTGCTAGATATCGGTTTTGACTTTACCAGTATTGACCAGGCGGAAGTGGATGATGCTTTAGCAGCTCTTTTTTCGACCAATGATTATTTCATCAGTAAATCTGGCAAGGTGCTCGTTTTTGATGAGGAAACAAAAAGAGTCAGCAAAACCTTACAGGATTTACGAGCTAAAAAAGGAAAAAATGGTATTTTCCAGACACAGCGGATTGCTGCCTATCAGCTATCTGAATTGTTCAAATGCCAAGAAAAAGTGAGCTTTTCAGAAGAGTTTCGCCATTTAGCTTTTGATTTGACGCATCCGGAGGAATTTACACTGCCGCCATTAAAAGTGGAGGCAACTTTGCGTGATTACCAAGAAACTGGTGTCAAGTGGATAAGCATGCTTGACCGTTACGGGTTTGGTGGTATTTTAGCAGATGATATGGGGCTTGGGAAAACACTCCAAACGATAGCCTTTTTAAGTAGCAGGCTAAAAAAGGAAACGAACGTCTTAATTTTGGCGCCGTCTAGTTTGATTTACAATTGGCTGGATGAGTTTGCAAAGTTTGCACCAGATATTGATGCGGCAGTCATCTATGGCTTAAAATCAATAAGAGATAACTTAATTGCAGAACGCCATCAGGTGATGATTACAAGTTATGCCTCTTTCCGTCAAGATGTTGAAGAATATAGTCAATTGAACTTTGATTATCTCTTTTTAGATGAAGCACAGGTCATGAAAAATGCGCAAACTAAGATTGCTCATCATTTACGAAATTTTGAGGTCAAAAATACTTTTGCTCTTTCTGGAACACCGATTGAAAATAACCTCAGCGAATTATGGTCTATTTTTCAAATTGTTTTGCCAGGATTATTACCTAGCAAAAAGAACTTTTTGAAACTGCCTGCAGAAACTGTCGCTCGTTTTATCAAACCATTTGTCATGCGACGGAAGAAAGAAGATGTCTTGCAAGAATTGCCAGAACTCATCGAAGTTTCTTATCGCAATGAGCTTGCAGATAGTCAAAAGGCTATCTACCTAGCGCAACTAAAACAAATGCAGGAGCGTGTGCTTACTTCTACAGAGGAAGAACTGAATCGTAGCAAAATGGAAATTTTGTCTGGTTTGATGCGGTTACGTCAAATCTGCGATACTCCCACGCTCTTTATGGAGGACTATCATGGAGAGAGTGGCAAACTAGAAAGCCTGCTAGAACTATTAGAGCAGATTCAGACAGGAAGCCACCGTGTGTTAATCTTTTCTCAATTCCGAGGAATGCTAGACATTATCGAAAAAGAATTGAAAAAGATGAAAATGGAGACATTTAAAATTACAGGTTCTACACCAGCAAAAGAGCGACAAGAAATGACAAATGCTTTTAATAATGGGGAAGGAGACGCCTTTTTAATCTCTTTAAAAGCTGGTGGTGTTGGCTTGAATCTAACTGGTGCTGATACTGTTATCTTAGTAGACCTTTGGTGGAACCCAGCAGTAGAGTCTCAGGCAATTGGTCGAGCTCACCGTATGGGTCAAGAAAGAAATGTAGAAGTATATCGATTGATTACGCGAGGAACGATTGAAGAAAAAATTCAAGAGTTGCAGGAAAGCAAGCGTCATCTCGTATCAACTATCCTAGATGGAACAGAATCCCGTAGCAGCCTAACCGTTGCTGAAATACGAGAAATTCTAGGAATTTCTACAGAAACACTTGAAAAATAGCACCAATAGGTTATAATGAAGTGTTGAAAGGAAATGTGCTCATGAAAGAAAAAACTTTTCCGTTGATTTCTGATGATGAAATCATGTTATCAGAAATGCCGCGTATGAACCTTTACGATGAAAGCGATCTTATCAGCAATATTAATGGTGACTATGTTGATAAAAATTATTTAGAATGGGAACCAATTGTAAAGAAAATTGCAGATAGTCAGGTAAAAGAAGGAAAAGCTTACCAAGCAACTTCAGCTATTCCGTCTGCTGAAGTCGCCAAACCTGCCCCAAAAAGCTATGCAGAATTGGCTAGAGAAGAAGCCAGAGCGGATTTAAAAAAGAAACGCTCAGCAGCTTATTTGACTTCAGACTTTATAACTAAAAAACGCTCCCATCCTGCTGTTAATACTGCTAATACAGCTATTTCACATCAACCAACAGCATTTTTCCAAAAGGAAAATGGTAGTGGGTTATCAAAATATAGTCGAAATTTAAAGCAGGATCATTATATTTTAGCAGATATCAAAGTAAATACCTCTTTGCCGAAGGAATCACCCAAAAAATCTAAAAATAATTATGACTTTTTAAAAACAAGTCAAATTTATAACAAAAAAGAATTGCAAAAGCAAAGAGAGCGTCGGATAGCGCAAGAGCTAAATTTAACACGGTTGGAAGAAAAATAATCGAATGTTGACAAAAAGTAAAGACGTTTTGGTGTGAACGCGATTTCACCTATTTAATGTTCTTTGTATTTAAGGAGAAATTATGACAAAAACCTATCATTTTATCGGGATTAAGGGCTCTGGAATGAGTGCCTTAGCATTGATGCTGCATCAAATGGGACATCAAGTTCAAGGAAGCGATGTTGAAAAATACTATTTCACTCAACGTGGCTTAGAACAAGCAGGAATTAAAATCTTGCCTTTTGACGAAAAAAATCTTCAAGCAGATGTAGAAGTTATTGCAGGAAATGCTTTCCGTCCGGATAATAATCTTGAAATTGCCTACGCCGATGCAAATGGCATTTCTTATAAGCGTTACCATGAATTTCTTGGAATCTTTATGCGTAATTTTGTCAGCATGGGGGTGGCGGGTGCACATGGAAAGACATCAACGACTGGCATGTTAGCACACGTTTTGTCAAATATTACAGATACTAGTTATCTCATCGGTGACGGTACGGGACGTGGCTCTGCAAATGCGAAATATTTTGCGTTTGAAGCAGATGAATATGAGCGTCACTTTATGCCTTATCATCCTGAATATTCGATTATTACGAATATTGACTTTGACCACCCAGATTATTTTACTAGCTTAGAAGATGTTTTCAATGCATTTAATGATTATGCTAAACAAGTTAGCAAAGGGGTGTTTGTTTACGGTGAAGACAAGGAGTTGCGTCGGATTACAGCCAATGCTCCTATTTATTATTATGGTTTTAAAGAAGGAAATGATTTTGTCGCTCATGATTTGCTTCGTTCTACGACGGGTTCCAGCTTTAAAGTTTCTTTCCGCGGGAAAGAATTAGGAGAATTCAAGATTCCTAGCTTTGGTCGCCACAATATTATGAATGCAACAGCTGTTATTGGTTTATTGTATACAGCTGGATTTGATTTGACTTTGGTTCGAGAGCATTTGGCTACTTTTGGTGGTGTGAAACGTCGCTTCACTGAAAAAATGGTGAATGGAACGACAATTATTGATGACTTTGCTCATCACCCTACTGAAATCATTGCAACTTTAGATGCAGCTCGCCAGAAATATCCAAGCAAAGAAATCGTTGCAATTTTCCAACCCCATACCTTTACTAGGACTATTGCACTTTTGGACGAATTTGCAGAAGCTTTGAATCAAGCAGATGCAGTGTATTTAGCACAGATTTATGGTTCTGCACGTGAAGTGGATCATGGAGATGTCAAAGTAGAAGATTTGGCAGCGAAAATCGTGAAAAAAGCAGACATCATTACCGTTGACAATGTTTCTCCCTTACTAGAACATCCAAATGCAGTTTACGTTTTCATGGGGGCTGGTGATATTCAAACCTATGAATATTCTTTTGAACGCTTATTATCCAATTTGACAAGCAATGTCCAGTAATCTAACTCCTCAAGTCACTCTTCGAGAAGCTATTTTGGAAGATTTGGAAACAATCAAGGCTATCGAACAGGTGAATTTTTCCACAACAGCGGTTGGTGCAGAAACTATTCAAAAATGGATTGCACATGTTCCAAATACATGCTTAATAGCAGAATTAAATGAAAAAATAGCTGGCTATATTGTCGGGTCAGCCGTTTTTTCACGTCATTTAACAGATGAGTTGTTTGAAAAAGTGGCAGAAAATCCAGATTCGGGTGGTTTCATTGCTATTCAAAGTTTGTCTGTTCATCCGGATTTTAAAGGACAGGGAATTGGAACTCTGCTACTTGCAGCTTTAAAAGAAAAAGCAGTCGTTCAAAATCGACAAGGGATCAATCTAACTTGTCATGATTATTTGATTTCCTATTATGAAATGAATAATTTTAAGAATGAAGGAATTTCAGATTCCGTTCATGCTGGAGTCGTTTGGTATGATATGGTTTGGGATAATCCGTATTTTAAGGAGTAAAAATGAAGATTAGACAAGCAAATTTAGCAGATTTGGATGCTATTACGGCTATTGAGTTGGAGAATTTTGGACCAGAGGAAGCCTTAAGTCGAGAGATTTTAGAAATTCATATTCAAAAATTAACAACAAGTTTCTTAGTCGCTGAACGAGGCGGTCAGATGTTAGGCTACCTAGAGGGACCTGTTCGTCCAGAACGCCATCTAGTAGATCAATCCTTTACTTCAGAAGTAAAAGATTATAGTCATTTACCGAATCATTATATTTCGTTGACCAGTTTATCGATTTCTAAAAATGCGCAAAATATGGGACTAGGTCGTAGCTTGTTGGATGCAATGAAAGAGATTGCTATTCGAGACCAGCGCTTGGGAATCAACTTAACTTGTCATGATTATTTAGTCGGCTATTATGAAAAGCATGGTTTTATCAATGAGGGCCTGTCTCAATCTACCTATGCAGGTGAACTTTGGTATGATATGGTTTGGGAAACGCCTAGTAATTGAGAGACGTATTGATTATTTCGTAGAAAGCCTGAAAGAAAGGCTTTCTCTTATTGCTTTTCTTTTCCTTTTAAGATATAATAGTAGGGATATTGAACAAGGAGGTCAACTATTTGGCTGAAGATTCACAAGAAAAAGAAGGGTTGAGTTTTAAAGAGCAAATTCTGCGAGACTTAGCTAGAGCAAAGGGGACTGAACAACCTACCCCTGTAGAAAAATCTAATGATTTACACGAAAAGTTGGGGCTAGGCCAATCGACACTTCCTTCTATTCAGGAAGAAGAGGAAACACTTGCTTCTGAAATGGATATACCACAGGTGCAAAAAGAAGAAACTAACGAGCCAGAGCCAGCTCCATTAGAAAGTCCTCTTCCAACCATTGAGCAAATAGAAGCCGAAGCGGCAGCTAGGGAAGAGAAAGAGTTTAATACTCATACAACGAAAGTCCCTGTTTCTTACCCAATCAATAAAGCGGTCGAAGAAATCAAGGTTCCAGAAGAATTGGTTCAGCCTGCAGTTTACGGAACAGAGAAAGAAACAAAGCAACTTTCTCGTTCAAATCGGACTTCTCAGATAGTCACTACTCAGAAGCGTCAAAACAAAATCGCAGGAAAAATTGTTAAAACTGTTTTGATATTACTGCTTTTAGGAATTGGAATAACTGGTTTCTTTGCTTATCGTTATGTTGCGTCGGCACTACAACCAGTTGATGCGAAAAATACCAAGTATGTGACGGTTAAGATTCCGACTGGATCGAGTACCAAAGAAATTGGAACGGTCTTGGAAAAAGCTGGTTTGATCAAAAATGCTCAGATTTTTAGCTATTATGCCAAATTTAACAATTATGCAGATTTCCAATCAGGTTATTACAATCTACAAAAGAGTATGAATTTGGATGCAATTGCTAAAAAACTACAGCAAGGTGGAACAGATACTCCGCAAGATCCATCAATGGAAAAATTGACGATTCCAGAGGGATATACGATTGAACAAATTGCAAAAATGATTGCGAAGCTGAAGAAAAATAAATTATCTTCAGAAGCTTTCTTAAAGAAAATACAAGATGATAATTTTATCACTCAGGAAGCTGCGAAATATCCGAAATTATTGGAAAGCCTAGCTAAAAAAGAGAGTGGTGTGAAGTATCGCTTAGAGGGCTATCTTTTCCCTGCCACTTACAATGTGACAGATAGTACAACAGCTGAAACTCTCATTGATCAAATGTTAGCTGCAATGGATAAGACTATGTCGCGATATTATGATGTTTTAGCAACGAAGAACTTGACGGTGCACGATGTTTTAACAATTGCATCCTTGGTTGAAAAAGAAGGTTCAACGGATCAAGATCGGAAAAATATTGCAAGTGTTTTTTACAACCGTTTGAATCAAAATATGCCTTTACAAAGCAATATTGCAATTCTGTATGCTCAAGGAAAACTTGGACAAAAAACGACCTTATCGGAAGATGCTGCAATTGATACGAATATTGATTCGCCTTACAACGTCTATAAAAACACTGGTTTAATGCCTGGCCCTGTAGATAATCCGAGTCTCTCTGCTATTGAAGCGACGGTTAATCCAGTTAAAACTGATTATCTATACTTCGTAGCTAATACAGAAACAGGAAAAGTTTATTTCGCAACTACCTATGCAGAACATGAGAAAAATGTTCAGGAGCATGTCAATAGTAAATTGACAAAGCCAAGTAGTTCGAATTAAAAGGAGTAGAGCAAAATCGGTACTTCGTAGAACTTGATTTGATTCTCCTTTAGCGCAATGAAAATTAGGTCTGAAATAGAGTGCAATAAGCATATTTTAGACTGGATGGAGATTGTGCCTTGTAAAGGAATCACACACGATATTAGAAAGTTGGGACATTATTGTCCCAATCTCTTTGTTTAAAAAATAGAAAGAAGAAAATAATGGCAGAAAAAACTTATCCTATGACCCTTGAAGAAAAGGAAAAACTTGAAAAAGAATTAGAAGAACTTAAATTGGTTCGCCGTCCTGAAGTAGTAGAGCGTATTAAAATTGCTCGCTCTTATGGAGATTTATCAGAAAATAGTGAATATGAAGCAGCCAAAGATGAGCAGGCTTTTGTTGAAGGACAAATATCTAGTCTAGAAACCAAGATTCGTTACGCTGAAATTGTAGACAGCGATGCAGTAGCTCATGATGAAGTCGCTATTGGTAAGACCGTTACGATTCAAGAAGTTGGTGAAACAGACGAAGAAGTCTATATGATTGTTGGCGCAGCTGGAGCAGATGCTTTTGCTGGAAAAGTCTCTAATGAAAGTCCTATTGGACAAGCTCTAATTGGCAAGAAAACAGGTGACACAGCTACAGTTGAAACACCTATTGGTAGCTATGATGTAAAAATCCTAAAAGTCGAAAAAACAGCATAATTAAAAAAAGAAAACGCGCCCCATGGTATCATCACAATCACGGGGCGCGTCTCAGTAAAACATAGAGGAGGGAAACATGTCCCATCAGTCCCAAGTGATTTTAACTAACATGTGTCTGATTGAAGATGATCAGAATCGTATTGTTATGCAGATTCGGGACCCAAAACGGTATTCTTGGTCAGGAGCAGCTCTACCTGGCGGACATATAGAAGAAAAAGAAAGTCTCCACCAAGCAGTTGTGCGTGAAGTATATGAGGAAACGGGATTAACAATCCATCGTCCTAGACTGGTTGGTATGAAACATTGGTATACGGCGGAAGGTATTCGTTATCTGGTCTTTCTTTATCGTACAAATGAATTTTCTGGTCATCTTCATTCGTCAGAAGAAGGTGAAGTTATGTGGGTGGCACGTGAAGAGTTAGACACTCTCGAATTGGCTTATGATTTAAAAAATCTACTACGTATTTTTGATGATAAATCGTTGTCAGAATTATTTTATAGTGAGCGCTTAGAAAATGATTTTGTTCGTGAATTTTGGTAAGTTTATTTTTAAATGAGAATATTCTGTCATTCAAGTTGGTGTTTGAAAAGATGGAGTGTTGTTTCATAGTAGGATGATTTTCTGATTGAACGGCAAGCAAAAAGCTGGAATGATTATCCCAGCTTTTTTTGTTTATCTTGAACGTTGTTTTCCAGCATTACGATTTTTCTTTTTATTTTGTTTTCTATTTTCGATAACGGCCTGTGCTTGAGGGGTTACATCCTTTTTATAAGTAGAATTTTTAATGTCTTTAGGTGGGTTATTTTTGTATTCTTCAGCTACGCGTTTTCTGAGCTGAGGACGGATGTAATGATTGATAATCAATTGTTGAATGATCATAATGAAACCGCCGATTACCCAGTAAAGTGTTACACCTGCTGGAGCTGTGAAAGAAAAGATAACAATCATGAGCGGGCTCATGTACATCATTTTTTTCATTTGTTCTTTTTGAACTTCATCAACACCGACAAGAGTTAAAGCAGACTGGATGAAATACAAAACACCGACGATAGCAGTAAGGAGAATGCTGGCTTTTCCAAGTGGAATACCTAAAAATACGCTGTGTGCAATTCCTTCAGTGTATTGAGCTGAAAAGTACAAAGCCGAGAAGAAAGGCAATTGAATCAATAATGGTAAGCAGCCAATCCCGCCAAACATGCTGACACCATTTTCTTTTTGAGCAGCCATGAGTGCTTGCTGAGCAGCAAGTTTTTCTTCTTGTGTTTCAGCATTTTTCATACGTTCTTGGATAGGCTCAAAAATAGGCTTCAAGTAGTTCATCTTTTCAGATTGATAAGTTGCTTTCCATGATTGATAAAGTCCTAGTGGCAAAATGATCAGCCGCACAATCAGGGTAACAATGATAATAGCAACACCAAAACCTAGCCCCATGTTATTAGCAAAATACTGAATGGCAAGGCTCATTGGTCTTCCAATGATATCCCAGACAAACCCAGCAGGCTTACCATCTTTTACTTGCACACATCCTGAGAGCAGCAGAAGCATAGATAACCCTAATCCTGAGAATAAAATACGATTTAATTTTTTCACGTGTTTGTTTCCTTTTTCTAAAAAATAATACCTTTCTATTCTACTGTTTTTTTCCCAAATATACAATAGTTCTTAGGACTTAATTTGCAATTTTAAAATCTGAATAGGATTCAAAATTCGTCATTGTAACATCTAAATAGCTGACTTTTGAAAATGGCGTTGGTCCTTTGCGGATTTCTTGGATAAATTTTGCCATAAGGGCAGAGTTTTTTGCTTGCGCCAAAATCTCTACGGTACCATCTTCATTATTCCAGACACGCCCTGTAATGCCACCAATTTCTGTAGCAAGCCTATAGACTCCCCAACGAAAGCCAACACCTTGTACGCGACCTTGCGCAATCATTCTTACTTTTTGCATGCGAGCCTCCTTTTTGTGATATAATATACCTATGAATATTATAACCTCAAAAGCTAATAATGTGGTAAAAAATACTAAAAAATTACTTCAAAAAAAGTATCGGAAGAACTCATACTTAATTGAGGGTTGGCATTTATTTGAAGAAGCAGTAAATGCACAAGCTGAGATTCGACATATCTTTGTTTTAGAAAATTTTTTTGATAAAGTGAAAGATTTTTCTCAAGTTCATGTGGTAACCTCAGAAATTTTGACTGATTTGGCTGATTCGAAAACGCCGCAGGGCATTGTGGCAGAGATTGCTTTTGAAAAACAATCTGCTCCTTCATTTCTCAAAGGGAAATATCTCTTTTTAGAAGATGTGCAGGATCCCGGAAATGTAGGAACGATTATCCGAACGGCTGATGCAGCTGGTTATGATGGAGTGTTTATTTCGCAGCATTCGGCAGATATTTACAATCTTAAAACCCTACGTTCCATGCAAGGCAGTCATTTTCATTTGCCTATTTATCAAATGAAAACATCAGATTTTCTTGAGCTTGCCAAACAAATACAATTGCCGGTCTTGGCAACGACACTTTCAAGAGATTCTATTGATTATCGAGAATTAGCACCAATGACAGATTTTGTTCTTGTATTGGGAAATGAAGGGCAAGGAATCAGCCAGCAGATGATGGATAAGGCAGATCAACTGGTTCATATTTCGATGAAAGGACGAGCTGAGAGTTTAAATGTAGCCGTTGCAGCAGGAATTCTCATCTTTTCTTTAAGTTAAAATTTAGAAATATATTTATAATTTGAAGCACATGGAGGTGGTTCTATGCTTTATAAAGAAGATAAAGAGTATATGGAGCATGTTGGACAATTGATTGCTCAACCACGCGTCCAGAAATTAAAAACTATAACACATCATATTTATTCCAACCGTTTGGAACATTCGATTCATGTTAGTTATACGAGTTATAAAATTGCTAAGAAATTAGGTTGGGATGCAAAAAGTACCGCGCGTGGAGGTCTTTTGCACGATATGTTTTATTATGATTGGCGTGAAACAAAATTCAATAAGAGCCATGCTTGGGTACACCCTCGGTTAGCAGTGAGGAATGCACGGAAAGTAACCAAACTAAATAAAGTCGAAGAAGATATCATTCTCAAACATATGTGGGGTGCAACAGTAGCGCCACCGCGGTATAAAGAGGGCTATATTGTCACCATGGTGGATAAATACTGGGCAATCAAGGAAGCAATAGCACCAGTTCGGAAAAAGATTGCTAAAAGAAGACTTTTCCACAGAAAAATGTTAAAATCATAACATATAACAATAAAGGAGAGAGCTTATGAACAATACAATTATTCAAGAAAATAGTGGTATCAATAGTTTTTATGCAAAAGTATACTCTTTAGTTGGAATGGGGATTGGTATTTCTGCTCTTGTATCAGCACTAATGCTGACCATCTTTCAAGATGTGATTTTGTCTGTCATGACAGGAAATACTTGGATTTTTTACTTAGCAATTTTTGCTGAGCTGATCCTTGTCTGGGTAGCTTCGGGCATGTCTGCTAAAAACAATCCAGCTGCATTGCCAACTTTTCTAGTTTATTCGGCTTTAAATGGTTTTACGATTAGTTTAGTGTTGGCTCTTTACACACAAGCAACAGTTTTAGCAGCCTTTGTTACTTCTTCTGCAATGTTTTTTGCGATGGCACTGATTGGCAAATTTACTAAGAAGGATTTGTCTGGTCTAGGCAGAGCTTTTATTGCAGGGTTAATTGGAATTATCATCGCTAGTTTGGTGAATATTTTCCTTAAAAATTCTGGACTGGATTTCATCATTAGTATTATTAGTGTGATTATCTTTTCTGGTTTGATTGCTTGGGATAATCAACGAATCCGCTATGTCTATGAGCAATCGGGAGGAAATGTAGCAGCTGGTTGGGCAGTTTCATTGGCCTTGAGCTTGTATCTTGATTTTATCAATTTATTCCTAAGTATTCTTCGTATTTTTGGAAGAGATAATTAGGAGTGAAAGAAATATTAATGATTGAAAGTGGGGCAAAAATCGGTAACTCGAAGAATTCGATTTTGTCGTCCCATCCCCGCAACGATGGTTAGGTTTTAAAAAGCTTGATATAAGCGCCTTTAAAGCCAGACAGTGACTGCGTCTTGCAAGTTTTGCTACATAGTTTTAGGAGACTGAGAATTTTTGTCTCAGTCTCTTTTTGTTTATGAAAGAATGAGCTTGTTAGATGTCTTAGCCCATTGACAAGAGTATCGTTTTCTATAGTTTGGACTTTGAAAAATAGACAATTTTTGATATAATAAGAAGATATAAAAAGGGAAAAGAGGATTACATATTTATGAATTTACTATTAGCTATTTTGTTGATTATTCTTGCTTTTTTTGGTGGCATGGTCGCTGGCATGTATCTTGTCCGCAAACAAATTGAAAAAGAATTTGCAGACAATCCACGTTTGAATATCGATGCTGTCCGTACGATGCTATCCGCAAACGGACAAAAACCAAATGAAGCAAAGGTACAACAAGTGTATCGTCAAATTAAAAATCAACAAAAAGCAGCACTTGAAAATGCTAAAAAGAAAAAATAATCTTTGTTTTATACGATAAATTGATTTTTAAAGAGATAAATGAATGGGGATTTGGGACTTGCACCCAGTCCCTTCTTTAGAAAGAAGAACTTATGGATAATCGACCAATTGGTTTTTTAGACTCAGGCGTGGGCGGTTTGACAGTTGTTCGTGAGTTGATGCGGCAACTTCCACATGAGGAAGTAATTTATATTGGCGATTCTGCACGTGCGCCTTATGGTCCCCGACCTGCAGAGCAGATTCGTGAGTACACATGGCAATTGGTACAATTCCTTTTAACCCAAAATGTCAAAATGATTGTTCTCGCCTGCAATACAGCTACTGCTGTGGTTTGGGAAGACATCAAAGAAAAATTAGATATCCCGGTTTTAGGAGTCATCTTACCAGGAGCTAGTGCAGCAATCAAAGCATCTCAACATGGAACGATTGGCATTATAGGAACGCCAATGACGATTCAATCAGATATTTATCGTCAAAAAATCGAACGTCTCTTACCGGAAGTGGAAGTGACAAGTCTTTCTTGTCCCAAATTTGTACCGCTAGTAGAATCTAATGAACTGTCGTCTAGTATTACGAAAAAAGTGGTGTATGAAAGTTTAATGCCTTTAAAAGGCAAGGTGGATACTTTAGTACTAGGCTGTACTCATTATCCTTTACTAAAACCAATCATTCAAAATGTGATGGGACCAACTGTGAAATTGATTGACAGCGGAGCAGAATGTGTACGGGACATTTCTGTCTTGCTAAACTATTTTGAAATCAATCATAGCAGAGAAGGAAAACTCCCGCAACACTGCTTTTTTACAACAGCTAATGCGAAAAGGTTTGCTGAAATTGCAGAAACGTGGTTAAACAAAAAAATAAATGTGGAGCATGTAACATTATGAGCAATAAAGTTTATGAGTATAAAGATGCTCAAGATTGGTATGTTGGAGAATGGTCTTCCTATGGCGGCGGATTCTATTTTAAAGATGTCATTTCAGAAGAACTTAGTCGAATGGAGGAAGAGCTCCGTCAATTAGTAGTTGAAGGACAGTCTTTTTCTGTTGCAGTGATTCAATATAACTCAATCATGTCTTTTGTTCAATTCGTCTTGCAACTAATCAATGAAAATCAAGCATCACAGTTTCAGGCACAATTTCATAAGGGTGCTATTTTAATCACGGAAAAGGGACAATTAGTTTTAGTGCACTTACCTGAAAAAGGTGTCAAATTAAATGTTTTCTTTTCTCAACAAGAATTGTCAGGTTTGACAGTAGGAGATACGATTTTAATTGCTACTCGTAATGAGGGAAAGACCGCTGAATTCCGCAGAATCTTTGAAAAATTAGGCTATCAGATTGAAAATTTGAATGACTATCCTGATTTACCAGAGGTCGCAGAAACTGGGATGACTTTTGAAGAAAATGCTCGTTTAAAAGCAGAGACTATCTCTAAGCTGACTGGCAAAATGGTATTGGCAGATGATTCAGGCTTAAAAGTAGATGCGTTAGGTGGTCTGCCTGGAGTTTGGTCTGCTCGCTTTGCTGGAAATGATGCGACAGACTTAGAAAATAATGCAAAACTACTACATGAATTGGCAATGGTTTTCGAGTTGAAAGATCGCTCAGCGCAGTTTCATACAACTCTTGTGGTAGCAAGTCCTACTAAAGAAAGTCTAGTCGTGGAGGCTGACTGGGCAGGCTATATTAATTTTGAGCCAAAAGGGGAGAATGGATTTGGCTATGATCCGTTATTTTTAGTAGGTGAAACAGGCAAAACATCTGCAGAATTAACAATGGAAGAAAAGAATGCTCAATCACATCGAGCTCAAGCAGTTCAAAAATTAGTGGAGGTATTTCCAACATGGCAAAACAAACTATCATCGTAATGAGTGATTCTCATGGAGATCGTGCTATTGTAGAAGAGATCAAGACCTATTATCTCGGAAAAGTAGATGCTATTTTTCATAATGGTGATTCTGAGCTGCCAAGTGATGACGAAGTGTGGCAAGGAATTTATGTTGTAGCAGGGAACATGGATTTCTATGGTGGCTATCCAGATCGTTTGGTGACGGATTTAAATGGTACCGTTATTGCACAAACTCATGGTCACCTTCAGCATATCAACTTTGGTTTTCAAAAATTGGATTTATGGGCACAAGAGGTAGATGCGGATATTTGTTTATATGGGCATTTACATATTCCAGATGCGTGGATGGAAGGAAAAACACTCTTTTTAAATCCCGGCTCTATCAGTCAACCGCGTGGTGTTATCAATGAGCGACTTTATGCTAAGGTAGAGATTAGTGATGATGCATTTCAAGTGAACTACTATACGCGTCAACACGAACTGTATTCTCGCCTATCAAAGGAGTTTACTCGATGATTGCCAAAGAATTTGAAAATTTTCTCTTACAGCAAGAAGACACTTTTTTAACACCGGCAGAAAACTTAGCTGTCTTGATTGATACCCATAATGCAGACCATGCTATTTTATTACTGAGTCAAATGACATACTCACGAGTACCGGTAGTGACAGATCAGAAAAAGTTTGTGGGTACGATTTCGCTAACAGATATCTTGTCTTATCAAATGCAGCACGAAATCCCTGATGAGGAGTTTATGACAACTGATATTGTACATATGGTAAAAAAAGATGACCTAACTGTCGGCCCAGATTTTACATTGACAGAAGTACTACATAAATTAGTAGATGAGTCCTTCTTGCCAGTTGTTGATCAGGAAAATACGTTTCAAGGAATTATTACGCGTAAATCTATCTTAAAAGCAGTCAATGCTCTTTTACACAGCTTTGCGAATGAATACGAGATCCATCCAAAATGAAAGAAGAAATAATCACCTTTTTAGAAGGAAAAAATTTATCTGATAATTCAAAAACAGCTTATTTTTATGATTTGGAGCAGTTTGTAGATGTGATTCATGCAAAAATTACAGATACTAATCTTCGAATTTATCGGGCTTCTATTGCTGACTTCAAACCTTCTGTTCAAAAGCGAAAGCTATCTGCTGTCAATCAATTTTTGTATTATTTATACAACAAACGCTTCATTTCAAATTTTTATCGCCTAGAGTTGCCAAAAGTTGGAATTCCGAAAGAACACGATGCGGAGATTTTGGACTTATCTAATTTTTATGCCGATACAAATCAATACAACGGTCGTTTGATTGCACTTCTCATTTTGGAAATGGGGCTGTTGCCAAGTGAAATTTTGCAGTTAAAAGTAGCAGATGTAAATCTAGATTTTCAGATTATTCGCATTGAGAAAGCAGGTCAAAAGCGTATTGTTCCTATTCCAGATCAATTGATTGGAGAACTGGGAACAACTCTGGAAGGGACTTATTTGTTAGAAAAAAATGGGAAAACCTATTCACGGCAATGGGGCTTTCGTCAATTAGAGGCTTTTTTGATTGAAAAAAATCAAGCTACTTTATCTGCTCAGAGTTTGCGAGAGCAATATATTTTACGTCAGCGAGAGAAAGGCGTAGAAATATATGAAATTGCGCGCAATTTAGGTTTGAAAACAATGATGACGTTGGAAAAATATAGATAATGGACATAAAAATTAAAGATTTTGAAGGCCCGTTGGATTTATTACTTCATTTGGTGTCAAGATACCAAATGGATATCTATGATGTGCCGATTACAGAGGTTATTGAGCAGTACTTAGCTTATGTAGCGACCCTTCAAGCTATGAAGTTAGAAGTGACGGGTGAATATATGGTCATGGCAAGTCAGCTCATGTTGATTAAAAGTCGGAAGCTCTTGCCAAAAGTGGCGGATACCATAGAAACTGAAGAGAATCTGGAGCAAGATTTACTTGCTCAAATCGAAGAATATCGGAAATTCAAATTGTTAGGTGAAAAAATGGCAGAGCAGCATGAAGAACGGGCTCTTTATTATTCCAAACCTAAAATCGAATTGGTATATGAAAATGCTGAGTTACGTCATGACAAAACAACGATTGATTTGTTTCTGGCATTTTCAAAGTTGATGACACAAAAAAGAGAAGAATTTGCTCAAAACCACACAACCATTGTCAAAGACGAATATAAAATTGAAGACATGATGAATGTAATACGCAATCGCTGCCATTTACAAGAAAAAATTGCTCTTCAAGCAATCTTCTCAGAAACAAAAGATATAAATGAAGTCATTACTCTATTTTTAGCAACATTGGAATTGGTAAAAGTGCAAGAAATTCAAGTGGTACAGGAAGAAAATTTTGGGAATATTTATCTAATGGGAAAAAGAAATGAGTAAATTAGCAGAGATTGAAGCCTTGCTCTTTGTAGCAGGTGAGGACGGCTTGCGTGTCCGTCAACTAGCCGAGCTCCTCTCTATACCGCCTACGGGTGTGATACAGAGTTTGGAGAAATTAGCAGAAAAATATCGAAAAGACGAAGATTCAAGCCTTGCTCTGTTAGAGACATCGAATGCTTATAAAATTGTTACCAAACAAGATTTCGCTGACCTTTTGCGGGAATATTCAAGAGCTCCGATCAATCAAAGTTTATCAAGAGCTGCACTTGAAACCTTGTCGATTATTGCTTACAAGCAGCCCATTACAAGAATTGAAGTGGATGAGATTCGTGGTGTCAATTCTAGTGGTGCAATCTCTAAGTTACAGATTTTTGATTTGATTCGCGAAAATGGGAAGAAAGAAGTGCTTGGTCGCCCAAATCTTTATGTGACGACTGATTATTTTTTAGATTATATGGGCATCAATAGTCTAGAAGAATTGCCAGTAGTAGAAGAAACAGAGCTAATAACAGAGGAAAGTCAACTATTTGCTGAAAGGATAGAGGATGAGAATCAATAAATATATTGCCCATGCTGGGATTGCTAGTCGTAGAAAAGCAGAAGAATTGATAAAGCAAGGGCTGGTCACTGTAAACGGACAAGTTATTCGTGAATTGGCAACGACGATCAAGTCTGGAGATCGCGTGGAGGTAAATGGTCAGCCAATTTACAATGAAGAAAAAGTGTACTACCTCTTAAATAAGCCACGTGGTGTTATTTCTAGCGTGACAGATGACAAAGGTCGTCCAACAGTAGTTGATTTGTTACCAAATGTCACAGAACGGATTTATCCAGTAGGGAGGCTTGATTGGGATACGTCAGGTGCCTTAATTTTGACAAATGATGGAGATTTTACAGATGAAATGATTCATCCTCGAAATGAGATTGATAAGGTCTATGTCGCTCGTGTCAAGGGGGTAGCTGATAAAGAGATCCTTCGACCGTTGACAAAAGGTGTAAAAATTGATGGTAAGAAAACCAAACCAGCTGTTTATGAAATTCTGAAAGTAGATCCGGTTAAGAATCGTTCGATTATCCAGTTGACGATCCATGAAGGACGAAATCATCAAGTAAAAAAGATGTTTGAGGCTGTTGGTTTGCAAGTAGATAAACTTTCCCGCACGCAATTTGGCCATCTAAATTTAACTGGTCTTCGTCCAGGTGAAGCTCGCCGTCTCAATAAAAAAGAGGTCAGTCAGTTACATAATCTAGCTGTTACAAAGAAAAAATAATGAAAAAAGTTCTTATCGCGCTAATCCGTTTTTATCAAAAATTTATCTCACCGGCTTTTCCACCTTCCTGTCGTTATCAGCCAACTTGCTCAAACTACATGATTCAAGCGATAGAAAAACATGGCATCAAGGGTTTGTTGATGGGGATTGCACGTATTTTGCGTTGCCATCCATGGGCGAACGGAGGAGATGATCCTGTACCGGATGATTTTAGTTTGAAACGCAATCACTCAGAAAATAAAGAAACTCACTAGTCTATTGACTGGCGAGTTTTTATTGGATCTAGTTATCGTTTGGACCAAGTTTGTGGCATAAAGAGCAGAATCATTGGGTAAATTTCTAAACGTCCAGCAATCATAGCAAGAGAGAGCAGGAATTTGGAAATTGGACCAAAGATTGCAAAGCTATCTGTTGTACCAAGCATTGGTCCAATGTTGTTGAAACAGCTAAGAACAGCACTCACGACGGTCATCAAATTATTATTATCTAGACTGACAATGAAAATAAGACTGATGATAATCATCGTATAAAGCACAAGGTATTTTAAGATTTTATGCTGTGTATCTTTGTCAATCACGCTATGGTTGACATGCAGGGTCAGTACACGTTTTGGTGAGAGAGTGGATAAAACTTGATTTTTAGCAATGCGGACTAAGATTAAGCCACGAACAATTTTTAAACCTCCTGCAGTTGATCCGGCAGAACCTCCTATACACATGAGAATGAGGAGAATAAATTGAGAAAAGAGTGGCCAAGAGGTAATGTCACCAAGACCAAAACCAGTGGTGGTGATGATATTCGCTACTTGGAAAAGAGAAATTTCTAAAGTCTTAGCTATATTTTGATAAATATGAAAGACATTCAAACAGATGAGAAGAGTAGTTGATGTTACAATAATGAGATAGGTCCGCAATTCTTCATCTCCAAAGAATGCTTTAAATTTTCTCAATAGTAAAAAGTAGTAGAGGTTGAAATTTACTCCAAAAATAAGTACTCCAAAACTAACTAGATACGTAATGAGAGAGCTGTTATAGTGAGCAATACTATCGTTGTAAACGGCGAAACCTCCAGTTCCTGCTGTTCCCATGGCGATGATAAAGCTATCAAATAAAGGCATTCCTGCAAGGTAATAGATTACTACAAAAATAGCAAAAAGTGCCAAATAGAGTAAATAGAGAATTTGTGCCGTGTCTTTTAATTTAGAGACAACTTTACCAAAGACAGGACCAGGAACTTCTGCTCGCATCACTTCCAAATGGCTATTTTTATTATTTTCCATGATAGCAAGGGCAAAGACGAGGACTCCCATACCTCCGATTAAGTGGGTGAAACTACGCCAAAAGAGTAGAGAATGTGATAAGACAGAGACATCTGGTAAGATAGAGGCACCTGTTGTTGTAAAACCTGAACTGATCTCAAAGAAAGCATCTATGAGGTGAGGAATTTGTCCTGAAAAAACAAAAGGAAGTGCCCCAAAGAAGGACCAAAGTATCCAGCATAAGGCGACAATTAAAACCCCTTCTTTGGCATAAATATGATGATTTTTGGGCTTAAAAGAACTGCCTAAAAGTCCGACCACCAAGAGGATTCCAATTGTGATGCTAATGGAAAGTAAATTTTGATGAGGCTCGCGATAGATGAAAGCCACAATGAGTGGAACTAGAAGTAGTCCAGCTTCAATGATTAACAACTTGGAGAGGAGGAAACGAATCATATTTCTATTCATGGCTTACCTCTCTAACAAATCATATATTTGTGTGATACTTTGAATGAGCGTTGTGACAATGATTTGGTCACCTATTTGAATGTAATCCTCACCCGTCGGGAAAATAGGTTTTCCATTTCGGATAATGGCTGCAATTAAGACACCTTTCTTTAGTTTCAAACTAGAAAGTGGTCTTCCAGTCATTTTATTTTCTTCCTTGATTTGAAATTGCAAGGTTTCAAGTTGTCCATTAGCTAAGTGGTGCATAGCTTGCAAATCGGAATACTGAGCATTCACACGTCCGCGGACAAAGTGCATAATTGTATCCACTGCAATTCTCTTAGGCGTCACAATACTTGAGAATTCCTGACTGTCAATGATTTCAAGTAAACTAGTCCGATTGACTTTCGTGATATTTTTTTGAACCCCCATGCTTTCAAGGAACATAGAAGAAATGATATTTTCTTCGTCTACACCAGTCAGGGTCGCAACTGCATCATAGTGTTGAGCACTTTCTTCTAGTAAAATGTCTTTTGCAGTACCATCACCTTGAACAATATGTAAATGCGGAAATTCTTGACTAAACCATTCAGCATGTTTTGAATTAATTTCAATCACTTTCAGTTTGATTTTGCTATTTTTTAGAATATTGAGTAGGTAATAAGCAATCTTCCCTGCTCCAATGAGCATCAAACTTTTTATAACTTTTGGTCGAACGAAATTATGGAAAAGAATAACATCCACCCGATTTCCAGTGACATAGATTATATCATTCTGCAAAATGGTAATTTCACCATCTGGAATGAGCAATTGATTATCACGTTCAATAGCACAAATCAAGACATTTCCAAATTTCTTCCGAAATTGAGATAAAGTCATCTGACACAGATTACTATTTTGTTTGACTTTAAATGCCATTAAACTGACACGTCCATTTGAAAAATGTTCCACAGAAAGTGCGTTAGGAAATTCGATGATATTGGCAATGTAACGGGCTGCTAGTAGCTCAGGATTGACAATAAGTGAAAAACCAAGGATATTTTTTTCTTTAAAATAAGAATTTGAATATTCTGGATTGCGAGCGCGGACAATCGTTTCTTTTGCCCCCATTTTTTTAGCCAGCACAGACGACACCATATTGACTTCGTCATGCTCTGTCATGGAAATGAAAATATCACAATGCTCTACATTAGCCTGCTCTAAGATTTTAAAATTAGCACCGTTACCGACAATGCCCATAATATCATAACGTTTTGTGATCCGATTGAGTACGGACTCATTTTGCTCGATGAGAATCACATCATGTTTTTCAGCCACAAGTGAACGGCAGAGTGCAGATCCGACCTTACCGCCACCAACGACAATAATTTTCATGTTATACCTCCCAAGTATACTTCTATATCATACTCTTTTTTTGCAAAAATTTCATCATTTTGAAGAAAGAAAAATGTATATTTTGTCCTATTAAAGCGTCCTGATGAAAACGATAAGAGAATTCTTGAAAAAATTGACAAATAATCTAGAAAATATGAAAATTTTAAGCTTTTTTTGTTGACATGTGCAAAGAAAGTGATATACTAAGAAAGTACCCTCATTGATTTACCTCAAACCTGTTGTGATGTAAGTTAATGAGCCTTAAACCACGCTGTCTGCTGAGCTTGACTCCGGGCAGTGTGGCTATTTTTTTGCTTGATAGCAATTACAGTTCACTAAGATAGATGAGAAGGCTATAACATATGACAACATTTCAAAACCACATTGTTCTTTTTGAACCGCAAATCCCACAGAATACGGGTAATATTGCTCGGACTTGCGCAGCAACGAATTCATCGCTTCACATCATTTTACCAATGGGATTCCCGATTGATGATCGTAAGATGAAACGAGCAGGTTTGGACTATTGGGATAAGCTGGATATTACTTATTATGACAATTTAGAAGAGTTTATGAGTAAAATGGATGGACATCTCTATTTGATTTCTAAATTTGCGGAGAAGATTTATGCAGCAGAAAATTTTACAATCGCTGGAAATCATTATTTTATGTTTGGGCGTGAGGATAAAGGATTGCCAGAGGATTTTATGCGTGCTCATTCTGAAAAAGCCCTGCGTATTCCGATGAACGATGAGCATGTCAGAAGTCTGAATTTGTCAAATACAGTTTGTATGATGGTGTATGAAGCCCTGCGGCAGCAAGATTTTACAGGATTAGATCTAGTACACGAATACGAACATGACAAATTAAAATAATGGTGTCAGAATAATTTTTGTATATCAGATAAAACGCTTGCTCTTGCAGGCTTTTTTTGTTATGATTAAAGGGTCTTCAGGGCAGGGTGAAATTCCCGACCGGCGGTAATTTTCAGTCGTTGACAATCTTTTACTTTTTATATAGTAATGCAGCTTCTTGATAGATCTTTGAGGTGCAACATCATCTAAAAATAAAATCTTTGTCGACTAAGGGAACTGTTTTAAGTCCGCGAGCGCAAGCTGATGTGGTGTAATTCCACAACCGACAGTACAGTCTGGATGGGAGAAGACGAAAGGCAGGGGAGAAGTCCCAAGACTGTGGCTTTTAATTTTATTTAAGGAGACTTCCTTATACTATCATAAAGGTTTCACTGACTGGGATAAGTTATTCTTCAGCAAGCCTTTCCAGCTTCTCTAATTTAATAAAATTGGAGGAACCTGTTATGACACATACACGCAAAATGGCTATTATTGCCATTCTTTCAGCTATCTCATTTTTGCTGATGTTCTTTGATTTCCCGATTTTACCGGGAGCCAGCTTTTTGAAGTTGGATTTTAGTATTTTACCAATTCTATTGGGATTAGTGGTACTGAATCTGAGAGGAGCTTTAAGCATTTTACTGGTTCGTTCAGTGCTCAAACTTCTACTGAACAACCAAGGGGTCAATACCTACATTGGTTTGCCGATGAATATCATTGCAGTTGCTGTTTTCGTAATCGCTTTTGCGCTTATTTGGAAAAAAGAACAGACAATCGTTCGTTTTCTGATTGCTTCTGTGGTGGGAACACTGGGATTGACTGTGGCAATGCTTCTTTTGAATTATATCTATGCAATTCCGCTATATGCAACGTTTGCTAATTTTGATATTTCAAAGATTCTTGGTGTAGCAAATTATCTGTTTGCGATGGTCATTCCATTTAATCTATTGGAAGGTGTAGTTTTTGCAATTGCCTTTTGGGTCATTAACTTGCTTTTAAAACCGATTTTAATTAAATATGAAAAATAAACAAACTTTTTTAACCAAGGGCTCTTTTGCCCTTTTACTTTTTGTGATTCTAGGCTATGTTGTCAAGTTTCATCCTAATTATTTAAAAGACTTTGATAGTCTAATTCAGATAACTTTACGTGGAGATTTGCCACATACTTTGACATTTTTCTTTTCTAGCGTAACGAGTCTGATTAATACGCCCGTTATTATGACCTGGGTCGCAGTTTTGGCTGGTTTTTTCCTTTATAAGAAATGGTGGAGTGAGGCTATTCTTTTAATTGGGAATCTTGCCTTGACGGGGCTTTTAGTTGCTTTTTTGAAAAATATCTATCAACATTCGCGTCCTGCTATTCAACATTTGGTAGAAGAAGGTGGATTTTCTTTTCCGAGTGGGCATGCCTTGGCTTCTACACTAATCTTTGGTACGCTGTTGATTATCGTTAGTCAACGAATAAAATCAGTGCAGACGAAGCGTATCTTGCAAAGTTTGATGATTGTGATGATTTTTATCATTATGACGTCACGTGTGTATCTGGGAGTACATTATCCGACAGATGTGTTGGGAAGCTTTCTCTTAGGTCTAGGAATTTTGCATGTTGAATTTCCTTATTATGATAAGTTGCGTTTTCAATGGCGTTTCAAAGGAAAACAAAAATAGCATTGCTACAAGGAAAAAGATGATGCAAAAAGTGTTAAATGACAAGTTAGTACATCAAATTTTATCAGTTGTGTCCTGTATTCCCTTGGGGAGCGTAGCGACATATGGGCAAATTGCGCAGTTGATTGGGCGAGAAAGAAATGCTCGTTTGGTAGGTCGCGTCCTGTCTCAGGCTGGACTTTATGGGAAGTATCCTTGCCATCGTGTGGTTAATTCCGCAGGACGCTTAGCGCCAGAGTGGGAGGAGCAGAGACATCTCCTTTGGGCCGAAGGAGTGACTTTTAAAACGAATGGCTGTGTGGATTTAAAAAAACACCAATGGAGGCCAACGGATATTAGTAAAGTGTAAATGGAACTCCGAGCGCGAGTTCTGTTTTATTTTGTGGTACAATGAAAGTTATGAAACCTTATAATTCTTTGAATGCTTATTATCGAAAACTATTTGGAGAGAAGACTTTTAAAGTTCCGATTGATGCGGGATTTGATTGTCCCAATCGAGATGGAACGGTTGCTCACGGTGGCTGTACTTTTTGTACGGTGTCAGGTTCTGGTGATGCGATTGTAGCTCCTGAAGCACCGATTCGTGAACAATTTTATAAAGAAATTGCCTTCATGCATCGAAAGTGGCCTGAAGTCAAAAAATATCTAGTTTATTTTCAAAATTTCACCAATACCCACGATAAGGTAGAAGTTATTCGTGAGCGTTATGAACAGGCCATCAATGAGCCAGGGGTTGTAGGTATCAATATCGGTACCAGACCAGATTGCCTGCCTGATGAGACGATTGCCTATCTAGCAGAATTATCTGAACGTATGCATGTGACGGTAGAGTTGGGCCTGCAGACGACTTATGAAACTACTTCGCAATTGATTAACCGCGCACATTCATATGAATTATACGTTGAAACGGTTCAACGGCTGCGGAAATTTCCAAAAATCGAGATAGTTTCCCACTTAATCAATGGTTTGCCTGGTGAAAGCCATGAGATGATGATAGAAAATGTTCGCCGCTGTGTGACAGACAATGATATTCAGGGGATTAAATTACATCTTTTGCATTTAATGACTAACACACGGATGCAACGAGATTATCATGAAGGACGCTTGCAGTTGCTTAGCCAAGATGAGTATGTTGCTATTATCTGTGATCAATTAGAAATAATCCCTGAACATATCGTCATTCATCGAATTACAGGAGATGCGCCACGGGACATGCTCATTGGACCCATGTGGAGTCTCAAAAAGTGGGAAGTGCTAAATGCGATTGAGCAAGAAATGAAACGTCGTGGTAGCGTGCAAGGTTGTAGGGCAAAGGAGCAAAGATATACATGTTGAGACCGTTGGAGATGGCACATGCCTTTTTATCAGAAATCATAACCAAAGAAGATATAGTCGTAGATGCTACTATGGGAAATGGATATGATACTCTTTTCTTGGCACAATTAGCTAAAAAAGTCTATGCTTTTGATATTCAAGAACAAGCTATTAAGCAAACCACTAAGCGCTTGGTAGAAGCTAAAGTAGACAATGTTGAATTGCTTTTAACAGGTCACGAAAATGTGGATCAATACATTGCAACTATTAAAGCAGCTATTTTTAATTTAGGCTATCTGCCGTCAGCAGATAAGTCAGTAATTACCCAGCCACATACAACTATACAGGCCTTGGAAAAATTATGTCAGCGTTTAGAAGCTGGCGGTCGGATTGCGCTCATGATTTACTATGGGCATATAGGTGGCGAGATAGAGCGGGATGCGGTACTAGATTTTGCGAGCCATCTACCCCAACAGGAATTTACCGTGACTTTGTATAAAACTATCAATCAGATCAATCAACCGCCTTTTTTGGTAATGATTGAGAAATTTAATTCGTAATTAACTCAGTCAGGATAGCGTAAAGCCTAGTTAGGCTGAAAAATATGACATATACCCCTGTTGCTAGTTGATTTTGCTTCACAAAAAAGCCCATT
>NZ_KV815652.1:0-5330 GCF_001814295.1 Streptococcus sp. HMSC067A03
ACAAGACGGAGCGGCAGATGTTCCAAGAGATTTCAGATACCTTAACAGTCATGGCAAGCGAGGTGGGCGATTATGTTCAAACTAACCAATAAACTTGCACTTTCAAACTTGGTAAAAAATCGGAGCTTATACTATCCCTTTGCTCTGGCAACCATTGTAGCGACAGCAATTTTATATAGTTTTGTATCGTTAGCTTATAGTCCTAATCTGGAATCTACTTATGGTGGATCGGCTGCTCGTACGACCTTGCAATTTGGAATTTGGGTAATTCAGATTGCCGTCTTGATTCTCGTGACCTATGCCAATAGCTTTGTCATGAAAAATCGCTCCAAAGAGCTGGGAGTTTACAGCATTTTAGGAATGGAAAAGCACCAGTTGCTTCTGATGACCTTCTTTGAACTGTTTTATTTTGCTTTAGTAACTGTGGGGCTAGGACTTGGTTTGGGTCTCGTTTTAGACAAATTATTGTTTGCTGTTCTATTGAAATTTATGGGTCTGAAAGTCGTCATTGCTTCAACTTTTCAATGGTTGAATGTCTTTACTGTTCTAGTCAGTCTGAGTGTTGCCTTTGTGATCATTCTCTTGTTAAACTCTATACGCCTGCTTCGTTACAGCTCGCTTCATTTGATGAGAGAAAAGAAAGCTGGAGAAAAAAAGGGACGCTTCCTTGGCTTGCAAACATTCCTAGGACTGGGACTGCTAGCTATGGCTTATTACATTGCCCTCACAGTTGAGAAACCAGTTGCCGCAATTTTGAATTTTTTTATCGCAGTTCTCATGGTTGTGCTAGCAACTTATCTCCTCTTTAATGCAGGAACGATTACACTATTGCAATTTTTAAAGAAAAGAAAAAGATACTACTACAAAACGCAGAATTTTATTTCGGTTTCTAATTTGATTTCTCGTATGCGAAAGAATGCAGCTGGATTAGCAACGATTTCCATTCTTTCAACCATGCTCTTAGTAACACTGGTGGGCTCGCTTAATATTTATGTTGGCGGGAAAGATTACATGACTTCTTTGTATCCAAAGGATTACAATATCTCAATTACAGGTGAAACAACGACAGATAAAAATGCTGCAATTTTACAGGCGGTGAAAGACGTCGTGCGCAAAAAGGGAATACGCAATGCTCAGTATGAAGATTATAGTTATCAAATTTCCACTATTTCAAAAATCAAGGGAAACCAATTAACAGTTTCTGAAAATACAAAGCAACTAGGCATAGAAGAAGCTCAAAAAATGTTTGGAGGTTTTCTTATTATCAGTCGTCAAGAATACGAAAAAATGACAGGAAGGAAAGTTCATTTAGCTGATGATGAAGCGCTCCTTTATACAAAAAATCTTCAAATCAATCAAAAACAAGCTCTCACAATCAACGGAAAATCCTGGAAAATAAAAGAGTATCTGACAACAGATTTCACACATGGAAAGATTAGTACTGACTTTAACTTCATATCACAAAAATTTATCTATATGGTGGTTAATCAGCCTAATCAAATTGGTCTTAAAGAAGCCTACACTTATTTTATAGGCATTCAATCTTCTGATAAAAAGGTCAAACTTCAAGAGAGTCTTTTCGATGCGATTCATGAGCAGCAAGGTCAAGAAAAAGGAGGCGTTGGTGTTTCTGAACGTAAAAGGATTGAAAAAGAATACCAAGGTGTAACAGGGACTCTCCTCTTTATTGGTATCTTCTTATCAGTAATTTTCTTGCTGGGAACAGTATTGGTTATTTACTACAAACAAATTTCTGAAGGATACGAAGACCGGGAAGGATTTGTTATTTTGCAAAAAGTCGGTTTAGATGAAAAGCAAACCAAGGCAACCATTCGCAAGCAGATTTTAACAGTCTTCTTCTTGCCACTTATTTTTGCCTTTCTTCACATTGCTGCTGCCTTTCACATGTTGCAGCTGATTGTAGCCCTCTTAGGCGCAACAAATGTACCACTTTTAATCCAAACAACCATTACAACCTGCGGGATTTTCCTACTCGTTTATATTCTTGTTTTCATGTTAACATCTAGAAGTTATCGAAAAATCATAGCAAGATAAGTATTTTGAACCATTCGTCTTTTGGCGAGTGGTTTTATCTTGCAATTCTGACCTCTTGTCTAGCCAGCAAAACCTCTTATCCAAAAATACGAGATTTTTTAAAAAATGAGGAGTATGATAAGCTCATAAAATCTATTGGAGGAACGTTATGATACTAGAAACACGACATCTTAGTAAAATTTATGGTAACAAGAGAGCAGTTCATAATCTGAATCTTCAGATTGAAGCAGGCAGTTTTACGGCTATTTTAGGGCCAAATGGTGCTGGAAAGTCCACAACAATTCAAATGTTAACCAGACTTTTACAACCTACAACAGGAGAGATCTTGTATAATAGTAACATTAAATTAGGCGTTGTTTTCCAAAATAGCGTTTTGGATGATATGCTAACAGTACGAGAAAATTTAGAAATTAGGGCAGGTCAATATAATATGATTGACAAAGGAAAAGTTGATAGTTTAATTGAGCAATTAGGGTTGAAAAAATTTTCAACACAATTATATGGGACTTTATCAGGTGGGCAAAAGCGACGAGTAGATATCGCACGTGCTTTATTGAATAACCCAGATGTTCTCTTTCTTGATGAACCAACTACAGGTTTAGATATTCAAACTAGGAAAGCCATTTGGGAGCTGATTCACCAGTTGCAAATAAAAGAGAAGATGACGGTTATCTTAACCACTCATTATTTAGATGAAGCAGATGATGCAGATATGATTTATATTGTGGATCACGGTCAAGTGATTGCTAAGGGCTCTGCTAATCAGATTAAAGAGAACTATGCTCAGAATTTTCTCAAGGTATTCGTGACCGATACTGCTGATTTTAAAGAAATTTTGAAGGAAGAGATTCCTTTTGAGGAAGTAAGAGTGAATGAACTGTTGATTCACCCAGAAACGACAGAAAAGGCTTTAGAAATTCTAACATGTGGTCGCTCTTTTATTCGACAATTTGAATTTCGACCAGGAACAATGGACGATGCTTTTATGGCGTTGACAGGAAGAGAGGTACGTTAACATGATGATGCTAATGAAAAGAAATATTTTGCTCTATTTTCGTAATCGTAGTGGGGTAATTTTATCGCTTCTTGGAGCTATGATTTCCTTTATTTTGTATTTAGTTTTTTTAAAAGTAAATATCAAGGATTCATGGAGTCAGGTTCCTCATAGCAATCAATTGTTGGATTCGTGGCTCATCGGTGGGACACTTGCTATTACAGGATTGACCACGACATTTTCCAGTTTCTCTCAACTAGCAAAAGATAGAGGAAGCAAAGTAACACAAGATTTGATTCTGACAGACTTGGGACGTTGGGGCTTGTCTATCAGTTACCTTCTGAGTACGACCTTTATTGGATTTTTGATGCAAATCATTATGTTTGCTGTCATGGAAGGCTACTTTATCTGGGAAGATCAGATTGTCTTTGATTGGACTTTGCTGCCTCAAATTCTCCTTATTATGGTGCTCAATGCACTCTTATGTTCTATTTTTAATGGTATTCTTGTGAATCGTTTCAAATCAGTAGATACGCTTGGAAAGCTAGCAACAATTATCGGAGCTGCTTCTGGCTTCTTAGTTGGAACTTACATTCCAATAGGAGTTCTGCCATCGTTTGCTCAAATGATTATGAAATGTACCCCCTCTACTTATGTTGCATCTCTCTTTAGGCAAGTAATGATGAAAGATAACTTAGCTACTACTTTTCATCATAATACAGCAGCGCAAGATTATTTTAAAAAGATGATGGGGATTCAATTAAAATGGGACTCTCTATTGACAATAAAAGAAACATGCTATATAGTTGTAATAGTTTTAGTTGCTTTGCTTTTTATTTGGATAATCCAACAGATTGCTACCAATCGGTGGACTAAAACTGCTTAAATTGATGGAAAGTTAGAGATATTCTTTTGCAGACTAAATTTACAATGGATCCGACCATTCCTTCAAACGATCCACTTGTCATGATTAAAGCGGATAGGTTGGAAGATGAAGCTAAAGAAATTTTTGAATATGTACATCGTTATAAGTCATCCTATAACAATGTGATTCCTATAAAAACAGATGATAAAATTGTTATGCTGAAAACGGATCAAATTATCCTGGCAGATATCAACCAAACAACACTGATGTTGTATTGTATGGATGCTATTTATACTACAAAAGAAACGCTTACGCATTTTCAAAATCGTGTCAATCGCCAAAATTTTGTTCAAATTTCTAAGCATGCGATTATTAATATCGATCATTTGTTGTCATTATCGGATAGTTTTTCAGGGAATATGACAGCTAGATTGACAAACAATATTAAATCAAGTGTCAGTCGAAAATATGTCAAGTTGTTGATGGATTATCTGGGTCTGTAGAAAGGAGCGAACATGAAAAAAATTGCAACTTCTATGTTAGAAGGCCTGCGTACGGGTTCTTTAGCATATTTACTTGTTTTGGCTTTTCGAATCCAAGAATCACCTGTTACGACTTCTAACATTCTCAGTATTTTGATAATGAGTGCTTTGATTGGCTTGTTTTCCTTGCTGTTTGAAATTGAACGTTTTTCTTATTTGGTGCAGTTGACGATTCATTTTTTTCTTACTTTAATGGTGGTTAGTGTCATGATGGTCTATAATGGTTGGGCTTTTAATCTGGCACGGACTGAATTTTGGTTGGATTTTATTGTTATCTACATTTTAATTTGGCTGTTCGTTCGTTTAGACATTTATCTAAAAACAAAGAAAATCAATGAGGCACTTGTAAAATTAAGAAGAAATCGTACAAGAGAATAAGTTCGATATTGTGGTTATATTCAGAAGGCTGAGAACACATGTTCAAGCCTTTTTTCTTACAAAAATGTAAGTTTTTAGAGCCTAAATGAAAGGTTAAGTTATGGTAAGGCTGTGCTTGGAGTTGTATCATATAAATGTAAAGAAAAACAGAAAGTTTATAAGAATTTCTGATGACATTCAACTTTTACAAGGAGGCAGATCATGAAAACAAATTTATTAAAGAAAAAATCCATTGCAAGAACAGAAAAGATTTCCAAAGAGGAGATTGAAAAGACAAAAATGGGTTGTGCAACTAGTCAATATTATTTCTGGCTGCAATATAGTCATTGAGATATACCTTTTATATCAGTACAGATTCAAGCAATCTTACAAAAATGTAAGATAAAGTGAAAAAATGAAAGGTTAAAGTATGGAAAGTTGCTTTTCTTTTCAGTATGATAGATGTATAAAAATTATTAGGAGAAAACGATGACATTATTAGATGTTCAACATGTTA
>NZ_KV815653.1:0-239 GCF_001814295.1 Streptococcus sp. HMSC067A03
ACACCAATTAATTGACCATCATTTTGAACATAGTAAAGATGGATATTATACTCACCAACCGAGTTTTTGTGATTACTTGCCTTGACCGTTACCTTATAAGTTCCATCAGATTGTCTAGCAGCTGTATACCAAATAATATCATCCTGTCCACCATCACTAGACCAAACTGGAACACTAACTGTCTTCACTCCACCAGCTGGATTGGAAACTTCTGAAACAATCACATCAAAGGTTCCTGT
>NZ_KV815654.1:0-1022 GCF_001814295.1 Streptococcus sp. HMSC067A03
GGTGATGTAGTTGTTCACTATGTGGATGAATCTGGTAAGAAGATCAAAGAAGATGTAACGGATACTTCTCATGCTCGTGTTGGCGAAGATTACGATACGACAGACCACAAGACGACAGCGATCAAGTCTGGTGATAAAATCTATAACCTTGTTCCTGAAAAGACAAAGGGTAATGAAAAAGGTAAAGTTACAAAAGGTGTAACCGAAGTTACTTATGTCTACAAGGAAGTGAAAGCAGAACCTAAGAAGAAAGGAACCAACGCTAAGGGTGAAGATGTCAATGGTAAGACCATGTTGGCAGGTTCAACCGAAGTTTATACGATTGATATTGACAATGACCAATACAAGGGCATGACAGGCTTAACAGATAAAGATAAGCAAGCAGGCTTGATGGTTGTTGAAAAATACTCAAGTAAGCATGTGACTCCTAACTTAGCTGGTGTTCGTGTAACAACAGCAGACGGTAAGGTTCAAAGTGGCTTTACAACGAAAATTTACAAGTCTGTTGCAGAAGCTCCAAAAAAGGTTCAAGATTATATCAAGGCTAAAGGCTTGAAGATTGATGGTGAGTTTGCTGTAACTACTGCAGATGATCCAGTAGCTTACACAAACAAGTATGTCTTGAAGGGTATCAATCTGAAACTTGTCTTCCCAACAACTGTTAAGAAGGAAATCAAGGAAGCTAGCAAGTATGATAACCGAGCTTATCAAATTGACTTTACTGGTATCCATGAAACAAATCTAGTAACGAATAACATTCCGAAGATCAATCCGAAGAAAGATGTTGTAGCGACTGTTGAAGATGGTCAAAAAGACCAAAATTCATTGAATAATAAGACTGTTAAGGTTGGACAAGTCTACAACTTTGAATTGGAAACTTCTTATTTACCAGCAAATCGTGGACAAGCTATTGAAAAGATGGAAGTAAGAGATAAATACTCTTCATTAGTAGAATACAATGGTGTTCACAAATGGTATGCGAAGACAGATATTCTTCTTAAGAATGGTCAAAAGCTTGCCAA
>NZ_KV815655.1:0-14111 GCF_001814295.1 Streptococcus sp. HMSC067A03
CTACTTTAACCGTTTGGTCCTTACCTTTTGGTTCATACTTATCCTTAAGCGGAAGAACATTGATGGTAACTGTCTTAGGTTCTGCTTGATTACCTGCTTTATCTTTTGCAGTAAAGGTAATTGCGCCCTTATCTGCTAAAGTGGCTTTCATAATTGTCACTTTCATGACTTTCTTATTAGCTTCGTTAGTAAGATACTCAATTTTAACACGACCTGCAATGATATCTTTTCCATACTTAGCTTTAAGATCATCTAAACCTAGAGTAACTTCATTTTCGTCTTCAACTGTAACCGTAAAGGTAATATCTTCATCCACTTTAACAGTCTGTTGCTCTGGAGTGACGGTTAATTTTGGAGCTGTATTATCAGTTTTTTTCGATGTAACGGTTACTTTAACATTCACATCATCAACAGTACCATCTGGATAGTGAACTTCAACAATTCCGTCTTTTTCACCTGATGTTGAGGTGTCTGGTTTATGACCATCTTTCCATTTATACGTTGAATTTGATGGCAATTCATCTGTATTTGCAATGCTATCTTTTGCATCTAATTCCGCGTGTTGTTCAACAGTCCTATGCTTAGCCTCTGGTGAATACTTAATATTATCTGGATATTTCTTAACTGTTACATTAACTGGAACTGTATCAACAGTACCATCTGGGTAAGTCACTGTTACATTACCTGTAATAGCACTACCTGGTTTTGCATCAGCTGGGATCTTAACAGTTACTTCCCCAGTGTTTTGATCAACTGTAATAGGCGAATTAGGTTCGGTCTTATAAGTTGTTCCTGCTGGAATTTGCTTATTATTTTTTTCTTTGATTTTAAGATTTACTGTATCATTTGGATAGCCTGAACCATTATCATACTGCGGCGAATATTCATCGGCATCTTTAGCTAATGTAGAAACATCTACAGTTGCAATTTTACTAAAGTTATAAATACCGCGACCAGCTGGATGAGCAATGCCTCCGCCAGTTTCACGAGAAGTCATCCCAACCGTTACCCAAACTTTATTGACTAGGTCAGTATTCTCGCGAAAACGGCTCCCCCAACCCATCCAATCACCAAATTGACTATCAACATTAGGAAGCTGACCTAACTCATTTAACTCTTGTCTATTGATTTTTGTATCAAAGTTGTAAATCCGAGTACCTGATTGACTAGATGAAGCGAGCCAATCTTCAAAACCATATTTAGAGTAGTATACGTGTTTCTCAATATTATATTTTTGCCCTTTTTCTTTATTAGAACCTGTATTACCTAAGCGATCACCGTTCGTCCAATCGTCCATAAACTTAGAAGAACCTAAAATCTCCGCTTCTTTCCCGTTAACGTTAACCTTACTTGGGGTAAACAATTTTCTACTAGAAGTCCCCCATCGGTCTACATCACTAGGATAACTAGTCATAGTTTGTAGTGTTCCTGTGTAGCTCACAGACTGCACCACCATATTTTCTGGCTTGTGAAGACCACGTGAAGTGGTAAAAAGATAGTAAGGTCTAGAAAAATCCTTAGCTACCCCCATAAATTTACCTGAGGCATTGCCTTTTACAACAATTTGCCAGTGGATAGTATCTTGCTCTCTATCATATTCTGCTCTGACACGGAGAATTTCATCAGCATAGTTATCATTCCCTCCGGGTTTTTGTGACCAACCAGTTGAAAAATCATTATTTTTAAACTCTGCATATGTTACTTCGGTAACACCGTTTCTCCATTTAATTCGAGAAATTTGACCTTTACCAGTTTCAGCCATTGTTTTAGCAACACTATTATCTTCTAATTTATCATCTGGTTTCCAATCAGCGTCTCTTGTTTGTGAACCAGTCACAAATTGAGCACCTTTTATTAAATCCGAAATTTCTGTTGTTTTAGGAGCAGACTCGCTCATCAAATCGTCTGCTACATTGTTGCTAGACTCTGTTTCTGATGCCTTTTCTACTTTTTTAGTAGTTTCAGTAGTGGAGTTAGCTTGGTTAGTAGTTAAATCAGAAGATACTGAGGAAATTTCTTCCTGTTTTTTATCTTCTTTATTATTAACCGTTGTAATTTCCTCTGAATTCAACACCGAACCTTGTGTCGCAGTTTTTGGTATAATTTCAGTTGCAGATACTGCTGCATTCGATCCCAAAAACATTAATGTCGCGATAGCAATACTCGCTGCCCCGAATTTAAATTTTCGAATAGAAAAACGTTGTCTAGTCTGTGAAATATCGTATGTTTTCTTGTTAACCTTAAACAAAATAACACTTCCTTTCTTAATTATATAATAATCATATGGGAATAAACCCAATGCTATACTTATTTTACTGTTAATAAAATATTATTTCTATACAAATAAGCACTTTTTGTAAACTATTCACAAACTAATTATTATAAACTTATACAAAGGTATAGTATAATAGCTAAAGAATCTAATGCTGATTGTAGAGATAATAAAATGAAAGATAAAACTAAAATTGATGTAGAATTCTTAAAAGCTTTTTCAATATTAATGTATTCAAAAGACTTATCACAAATAAGTGTAAATGAAATTTGTACAAAAGCCAATTTGAGTAGAAGAACATTCTATAACTACTACAATTCAAAAGAAGAATTCATTACTGAGTCTATTTTAATAATACTTGATGAAATCACTAAAATATTATACACAGATCTTTACTTTGAAACTGAAATTTTAGTAAAAATGTTATCCTATCTTTATAATAACAAGGATATCATTCTAGCTTTTATACTCTATTTTCCAAATATTATCTTAATTGTAAAAGAATATGCAAAAGAAATCGTTTTGCATTCTAAAAAAATAAATAATCAAAAGCTTGGAGAGGCCTATGGGATTCCACCAAGTTTTGCTCTAGATTTATATACTATGAGTATTATCAGTATTGTTTTTACTTGGATAAAAAACGGTTTCAAAGAAACCCCCGAAGAAATTGCAAATTTCATAAAAATATCTGTAAAAATATAGGCTTCTCATTAGACTCTATAATTTCTGTCGTGGATAAATCCATCGCAGGGACTATGGAGCTTTTTAAATTCAGATAAAAATGGAAAATAGCTCTTTGTCAACTGTAGGGGGTAAGGAAAAGTCAACATCGAGAAAGGACCATATTGGTCTTTTCTTTTTTGATATTTAGCCTGATGAAAACAGGTTTCTTAAAGTTTAAAAAGTTTCTAAAGACAAGCCCTTGATGTTTGATGTCTTGGGGTTCAGGAACTTTGAAAACCTTAAAACTCGTATTTTTATCGCTTTAAACATGCAAAAAGAGAAGACAAGTTTTGTCTCCTCTCGTGCTCAGCTATAAGTCACCCACTACAGTTGACATTGAGTCCTAAATCCTTACAATAATTATTTGTCCAATTTTCGAGGCGGTTTACCTCTAACTAATACTAGCTTTTTATTACTTGCAATTAAATAACCTCTCCAGCCAACCGATAAATCGTTTCAGCATAAATATCCATTGCTTTATACAGATCGTCAATCACAGTTCGTTCATTCGCTTGATGTTCTGTTTGCAAAGCACCAGGAAAAAGTGCACCAAAAGCTACACAATTTGGCATAGTACGAGCAAATGTAGCACCGCCAGAAGACACAGCAGGGCTATCATCATTGGTTTTTTCTTTATAGACAGCCATTAAGGTGCTGACCAATTCACTATCAAGTGGCACATATAACGGTGCAAGATAGTCAAATTCTTCATAACGTAATTGATATTTTTCAGCAATTTGACTTAGTTCTCGTACTAATTTATCTTTGTCAGCAAGAACTGGAATCCGCAAATCAATCCGAATCTCGGACTCGTCTTGATTTATAGTTAGCCCAGAAACATTGAACGACAACGTTCCTGAAGGTTCATCTGAAATTTCACCAAACAAGCTGCTGCCTGTAGCATCTTCACCAACTGCTTCAGCCATAAATTGAATAGTAGAGTGTTGAACAAGTGGATTTAGCCCCATTGCCAAACGTACAATAGCATTCACTCCCTCGGCTGCATCTTTTGAATGCTTAGGGACACCAATGACTGTTACTGTATCTGCAGTTCGTTCGTATTCAAAAGACTGTTTTTTCAATTCAGCTTCTAATGAATCTGCTAAATTTCCCGTATAGCTTGCTTTTGCAGGTACAACATTAAAAGCTTCTCCTGCTTCAATAGCAAGTTCTTGCGAGCCTGAACCATGTAACTTAACCTGCAGTAAACCTTTTTCAGCATAAGTCAGCGGGAAAGAAGAATCCGGTGCAAAACCAAGCGTCGCTGTTTCCTCCAGCTCATTGTAACGAGCCATACAGCGCCACAGAGTTTCTTCGTCTGTACCGTAGATGAAACGAATCCGCTTGTTAAATGTCACACCTGCATCCATCAGTGCTTTAACAGCATAAAGTGCAGCTAGGGATGGACCTTTATCATCTTGAACACCGCGTCCATGTATCCAACCATCTTTTATAGTTGCTTCAAATGGAGGAGTTTCCCAATCGGACAAATCTCCCGCTGGAACAACGTCTAAATGGCAGAGAACGGCCAGGAGTTCTTCTCCCTGACCGATTTCTGCATATCCATAATAGCCTTTAGGATCAATGTAAGTTTTAAAACCTAAACTCCTAGTGATCTCTAGCATTTTTTCTAAGACGTTTTGAATAGATTGTCCGAAAGGTGTTCCATTTTCCCCTTCATTAAGAACTGACGGGTAGGAAACGATTGTTTTCAGCGATTCTAAATAATCAGATTTAATTTCTTCGGTTAAAAATTGTTTCATAAAGAACACCTCGTTATTTTCCTATTATAAGAACGTTCCTAAAATAAGAAGTAGGATACTTACTACAAAGATTCCAGCAGCCAATTTTGCAACGAATTTCCACCAAGTACTCAATTCGATCCGTCCAAGAGCAAGAGCTCCCATTACGATACCAGATGTTGGAGTAAGAAGGTTCAAAAGACCGGAAGCTGATTGGTAAGCAGTGATAATCAAGCTTGCTTGCACATTGACAAATTTTCCAAGTGGTGCCATGATACCCATTGTTGCACTGGCAAGACCAGAGGTTGATGGGATAAGGAATGACATTGGCAGATAGAATAGGTAAGTCAATACAATGAATACTTGAGATGATAGACCTTTGAGTCCTACTTCACCCCAGTGAAGGATTGTAGCAGTAATCATACCATCGTTCATGATAACTTGAATACCACGCGCAACAGCTACGATAAGCGCAACACTTAGAAGATCAGCCGCACCATTGATAAAGACAGTGATAAAGCGGCTTTCTTTCATGCGGTAAACAAAACCAATGATGATACCCATTACCATAAAGAGCATTGCCCCTTCTGGGAAGTACCAGGTACCCAAAGCAGATGTTGAACTACCAACAATCTTACCAATGAACGGAAGTCCAACCAACCATTTATTGAAACTTTCAAAAATAGTTACCTTCAAGTCTGTCCATGGAATGAAACTCATAATCATGAGAACAAAGGTCAAGACAAAGAGTACCAACACTTGTTTTTGTTTCTTGCTAAGAGTGGATTCTACATTAGCAACTGCATCTACATTAAAGTGCTTCAAATCTTCTTCACGATGACTGTAAACCAAAGATTTTGTAGGATCTTTTTGAATCTTATCTGCATAACGATATACGAAATAAGTACCCAAAGCTGTCATCACAACAAAGAAGATTAACCGAAGAACGATACCGTCACCAGTACCTACACCTGCTGTCGCAGAAGCTATACCTGTAGCAAATGGATTCAGAGTAGAAGCCAAACATCCAATTTGAGAACCAAGAAGGATAATAGCCACCGCAGTCAAACTATCAAATCCTACTGCCATCATAACTGGCACAAGAAGTGGATAGAAAGCCATGGTTTCTTCACCCATACCATAAGTTGATCCACCAAGGGCAAACAAAGGCATCAAGACTAAAATCAACATCTTTTCGCGACCCTTGTACTTCTTGACGATAGAAGCAATCCCTACATCAAGGGCACCTGTTTCATTCACTACTCCAAGGAAACCACCAACCATCAAGATAAAGAAGGCGACATCAATCGCTGCTGAAGTTGGTTCTTTTCCAAGCATAGCACGAATAGGAGCCATCAAGACATCCCAAATCCCTTGTGGATTTTGAGCAACGGTCTTGTAAGTTCCTGTAATCAGATTACCAGCTTTATCAGCATCGTATTGACCTGCTGGGATAATCCAGGTCAACACAGCCATAATTGCAATGATAATCATCAAAACGGTATAAGATGATGGCATCTTAAACCCTTTTTTTGCTTTTTCACTCATTTGTTTTCCTCCTAAATGTAACAAATTGTAAAAATTTAACCGAATCCCATTTTCAGAAAGCGCTTCCTTTGACTATATTTTAACATATTCATCTGGAAAAAACTAGTAATTTCCAAAAAAATTATCATTTCACAACAGTAAAATAGATCAAAAGAAAGCAAATCTAAAAATAGGAAACACTAACGTTGTTTTAAAAAGTTTTATTACAATTTTAAACGAAGCAATAATAACACTCTGTTATCCTTTTTCAATAATCGTTCCGCTTTCAGACTCAATTAAAGCGCCTAAGTTTTCAAGAGAAGTAATGACCGCTTCACCTTCTGGTCGATCATTTACAAAGGCAATAGCTGCTTGCACTTTAGGTAACATACTTCCTGGGGCAAATTGATTTTGCTTGATGTATTCTTCCAACTGAGCTACATTGACACGCTCTAACTTGGCTTGATCTGGTTTATTGTAGTTGACATAGACATAATCTACACCGGTCAAAACGATGAAGAGATCTGCTTCGACCAATTCCGCCAGACATTGTGAAGCAAAGTCTTTGTCAATTACTGCTTCTACGCCTGCAAGATGACCATTGTCTTCCTTGATGACGGGAATACCGCCACCACCAGCAGCCACAACGACGTGTCCTGCATTGATGAGTGTACGAATGGTTTCAATTTCTTTGATTCCAACTGGTTTTGGTGACGCAACTACTTTTCTCCAGCCACGTCCAGCATCCTCTTTGAAAGTAGCTCCGCTCTTTTCAGCTTCTGCTTTTGCTTCTTCTTCTGTGTAGAATGGTCCGATTGGTTTGCTTAAATTTATGAAAGCAGGGTCATTTTTATCAACCACTACTTGTGTCACAACAGAAGCAACTTCTTTTTCAATTCCTTCTTCATGAAGTGCATTTTGTAGAGCATTTTGCAACCAATAGCCAATGCTTCCTTCTGTCATTGCAACAAGCGAATCTAACGGAAATGCTGGATTTTTTTCAGAATCTGCTGCTAAATGTTGCAACAAAAGATTTCCAACTTGCGGTCCATTTCCGTGAGTGATAATCAAGTCATCACCATTTTTAATCAATTTTACAAGATGACTTGCTGTTTCTGCTAATGCTTCTTGTTGTGCTTTTGCTGATGGATCAGATGAAAGGATGGCATTCCCTCCCAAAGCCACAACGATTTTACGATTTGCCATAAATAATTAGCCTCCTTAGAGTTTTCTTCTTATAGTGCTTCAATTCATTTTAATGAGCTATAACAAACTTTAGAACGAGGTTAGAATAATAATGTCTCAAACTACATTTCTTTAAGGGTGATTGCATCGGCAATCATAGTTGTTTGTCTTATCGCCTTTTTTCCCTATTTAAATCATACTAAAATTGAAACGAGCACTATCAAAAATGAGGACTGGACTAAAGCTATTAGTCGCAGCCCTCATAGCTGTTGGTAAACGGTTTTAGTTTTAAATTATACTTTTGGAATATAAAGGTTTCCAAGAGTCGCTGCCATAACTGCTTTAATAGTATGCATACGGTTTTCAGCTTGGTCAAATTGGCGAGCGTATTTGCTGCGGAATACTTCGTCAGTTACTTCCATTTCTTCAACGCCGAATTTTTCAGCAACATCTTTACCATAAACAGTATTTGTATCATGGAAAGCTGGTAAGCAGTGCAAGAAGATCAAATCTTCATTGTCAGCTTTCTTAATCAAATCCATATTTACTTGATAAGGTTTCAAAAGTGCGACACGTTCTGCAAATTTGTCTTCTTCACCCATAGATACCCAAACGTCTGTGTAAAGGACATCCGCACCTTTAACAGCTTCATCTGCATTGTCAGTAATTAAGACATGTGCGCCACTTTCTTTCGCATATCCTTCTGCCAATTTCACAATATCTTCAGCTGGGAAGAGTTCTTTTGGAGAAAAGATATGAACATTTACACCGAGGATAGCACCTGTTACAAGGAGACTGTTTGCAACGTTATTGCGTCCGTCACCACAGTAGACAAGAGTCAAGCCTTCCAAACGACCAAAGTTTTCTTGAACTGTCAAATAGTCAGCTAACATTTGAGTTGGATGCCATTCGTCTGTCAAACCATTCCATACAGGAACGCCTGAAAATTCTGCTAGTTCTTCTACCATACGTTGGCTAAATCCACGGAATTCAATCCCGTCAAACATACGTCCCAATACTTTAGCTGTATCTTCAGTAGATTCTTTCTTGCCAAGCTGAATGTCGTTAGCTCCTAAGTATTCTGGATGAGCACCAAGATCAATTGCTGCCGTTGTGAAAGCTGCACGAGTACGAGTTGACGTTTTTTCAAACAAGAGAGCAATATTTTTACCTGCTAGATAATGATGTTCAATATTGCGTTTCTTCAAATCTTTCAAGTGAGCTGCTAAACCAATAAGATATTCTAATTCTGCACGTGTAAAATCTTTTTCTGCCAAGAAGCTTCGTCCTTGGAACACTGAGTTTGTCATTCTATTATTTCCTCTTTCTAATCTTAAAGTTCTTCACGTTCAAATGGCATTGACATACAACGAGGTCCACCACGACCGCGAACCAATTCACTTCCGCGAATCTTAATCAAACGAAGTCCGTATTCTTCAAGAATCTTATTTGTGACAACGTTACGGTCATATACCACTACCACACCTGGAGCGATTGTAAGGGTGTTTGAACCGTCGTTCCATTGTTCACGTGCTGCTGCTACTGTATTTCCGCCACCGCAACGAATCAAATGAACTTTGTCAATACCAAGATTCTTAGCAAGCAATTCTGCTAAATCACCTTTTTCTTCTGCAATATGAAGTTTTTCATTTTCATAAGTAACAGAGTACACACGAAGATCGCCTTCAATTTCTGGGTGAATAGTGAATTTATCATAATCAACCATTGTGAAGACTGTATCTAAGTGCATGAATTTACGATTATTAGCAAATTCAAATGCAATCACTTTCTTAAAGCCAACATTCTTCTTAAAGATATTGACCAAGAGTTTTTCAATAGATGCTGCGTCTGTACGTTGTGAAATACCTACTGCAAGAACATCTTTAGAAAGAACTAGTTCATCTCCACCTTCGATACGAGTTGTTTCTTCACGGTTATAAACCAATTCAACATTGCCACCATATACTGGATGGTGTTTAAAAATGTATTTACCATAAAGTGTTTCACGATTACGTGTATCTGAATACATGTGATTCAGTGAGACAGCATTTCCAATTGTTGCAAATGGGTCACGAGTAAAGTAAAGGTTTGGCATTGGATCAATGGCAAATGGATAGTCAGATTCTACCAAATCCGTCAAACCTTTGGCGTCTACTGGAATTTCTGGCAGTTCAGCTTTTTGGAAACCAGCCATTGTCTTTTCAACCAATTCAAGGTTATCTTCTATACCATGAAGAATATCACGGATAGCAACTTTTGTTTGTGCTCCGCGGATATTTGCTTCATTCAGATATTCTTCAATAAATTCATTACGAATTTCTGGAGAAGTCAATGATTCAGCAGCCAACTTTTCAAGGTAAAGAACTTCAATACCTTCTTTACGAAGAGCGTCTGCAAAAGCATCATGTTCTTTTTGAGCGTCTTCCAAAAATGGAATATCGTCAAAAAGCAGACGTTCCAAATGATCCGGCATCAAGTTTTCCAACTCTTTACCTGGACGATGCAGCATAACTTTTTTCAGTTTTCCTATTTCTGAGAAAACATGAATAGGATGTGTAGACATCTTATGTCCTCCTCTTTTTCTTTGTGACTTAAGTTTCTTTAAGCCCTATTTACATGTTTTATTGTAATATCTTTTGTTTGCGCTTTCACAATCAATTATACATTTAAAATGCCAAATCCTTTGCTTTTTTTAAAAGAAATTCTAATATTATTTCAAAATAAAACGCTTTCTATAAATATTTTATGCATTTTATTGGTTTTATGAATAATTATTTTTTAGAAACAAATGAAGTTTTTGAGTATATTTTAAATGTTTAGGTTTCTAAATTAAAAAAGGACCAAAAATTGCTTTTTTGACTGCAATTCTGTCCTTCTTTTCTACATATCTTCAAAATACTTTAAAAAGTATTCTTTATTCAAAAAGACGAGTTTCTTTCGATTATATTGAATAATGTTTTCTTCTGTTAATTTTTTCAAAACTTGATTCACCGTTTCACGAGTAGTCGCACCTAGTTTAGCCAACTCTTTCATACTAAGTGCAAAAGGGATGTCATCTCTATATTGGCAAAAATCAATACATAAAATTGAAATCGCTTGAATAACCCGCTCCGTCGCACTAGCCAAAACAGAATTTCGCAAACGTAATTCATGAAAACGTAAAATATTTGACAACTTATGTGTGATAAATAACATCTGCTCTATTATTTGTTTGGAATAATATTCATACAAGTCAACAGGAATAGAAAAATATTCCAAATCTGTCACAGAAATCCCAGAATAATGATAATCTTTATCCTCAAACATGCCACCATAAGGAAACATGGTATTTTCTTTCACATAGTCAATGTAATTAAACGAATCTGTCTGGTCATACTGTTCAATCCGAACATAGCCCTTATAAATCAAAAAAAGTCGCTCTCGTTTGTCTCCAGAAAAGAAAATAATTTGCCCTTTTGGCACTTTGCGAAATTGAATCTCAACAGCTATTTTATCAAAAAATTCAACTGGTAAATTTTTAAAAGCAGGATGTTCTCTAATGTAACGATAATGCTCTTTGTTAATCATGATATTCTTGTAGTCCTCTTTACATTCTGTTTTTATTATAACATAAAAGGCCCTCCTCTAAAAGAGAGCCTTTACATTTTTAATAGAACCTTATCTTTTGCAGCACAATTTTTGGAATTTGCGTCCATTCGCTTTAATTCATATTCACACGATGCCATTCATTGATAACATAAGCTAATTGACCAACTTGTGTAATACCAACACCGCTAATTTCATCACTCTCAGGAGTTGTCCCACCCAGCCCCGCTGTATAAAGAGCAATCAAATAAGGCTTTTCTTCACATACAATTGCATCTACATTTAAAGCTTCTGCAACATAACCTGGCTTTTGATAGATTGGAATGTCTCTTACATATCGTTTATAGTATTCATTTGAAAAAGATTCACCGATATAATACAAAAGATCTTTATACTTTTCCTGATGTTTCCAAAGATAATCCAACACTTGAATATAATAGTCCGTCGTTGTTTGATTCTGTTGGTTGATGGTATTCACTTCTCCTTTGCCTTTTCCATAGCGCTGATACATTGTATAGGCTTTATCCAAGCCACCTAAGCGCTCAGCTAAGGCATAAGCTGGCGTATTTTCAGAATAAAGAAGGGAATACTCCTGCATTTCAGGGATGTTCATGGTTCCATTAAATGCTGCTACATAGTTATTATGTTCACCGATATACTCATAGCGAGTATAGGTAATATCAAACCGCTCGGTCATTGATAAATTTCCTTTTTCTACCTCATCAACGACCAACATATTTAATGGCAATTTGTAAGTCGAGCCCGCTGTCATCGGTTGCGTTTCATTCATAGCGTAGATTTGTCCACTCGTTAAGTCCTTATAAGAAAATGCAACCTGCGAATGCTCTATTCCCATCTCATCTAGATAAGCCTTTACAACTTGAACCAAATTTAGATTAGCATAATCATAATACAAACCATAGGCTTCCATTACAGGCAAATCAGATTCCATGACTTTCTGCTTTTCTTCCATACTCTTTGACGAAACACGAGTGACTAATTTAGACTCTTTTGACGAATTTTTTGGCTTTTCTTGACTGGTAGGATAATTTGCAGCTACTTTCGTAGGATGTGCCTTTCTAGCTTGGCCAAAGTATACAGCACTTGATACTAATACACCACACATCATAAAGCAACCAATCAAACAAAGAATCATTGTCTTTCTACTCACGTACTCCTCCTAACTTATATACCTCATTATATAGGAAGAATGGACATTTGACAAGATGGAATGCACAGAATCATCATCCGTTTTTAATTCTTACTAACGATGATTCAATAGCGTTTTCTATCATTCAATCCTTTTCTCATCCCTAGATAAAATGATAATGTAAGAAGAGCCATTGCCAACCCAAATCGGAATAATCCTTTACTCTTTTTGATGCCAGTTTTGGGTAATTGCAGATTCTTTTGCTCTTTTATCCCATTAAATTCCATTTCACTATTTGTCGGCAATACTGAAGTTTTATGAGTATGGTCTGCTGAATTTGATTTTGAAATTTCACTAACGTCTTTTGGTAAAGATTCCTCATTGTTTTTTAAGTCAATAGAAGCTGGTACTTGGCTTTGTTTAACTTTTTTGTCATTTTTATTCTCTTGATGTTGAGGGTTATCTTCTTGCTTTTTGCCCGTCGGAGCTTTATGAAAATACAGATAATCATAGAGTTCTTGAGCAGTGATACCTCCACCGACCCAACCAGAAGTTAATGTACCATTTTTAAGATAGAGTATCGTTGGGGTCCCAGGAATACCAACTGTTTTAAATAAAAATTCTTTGGCATGTTCATCAAAATCTTCACCATCTGTATTATAGTATTCTAATTTTCTACCTGTTAATTGATTAAACTTTTTTAGTTCAGGAGAAAATTGTCGACAAAAATAACAAGTTTCTCGTCCTACATAAATCGTATGTTCTTTATTATCCGAAGTAAAAGCTGAATAAACATCTTTTATCGTAGCCTTAGGAAGTTCAGCTATATTCTCACGATAAGTAGCAACATCAACCTCTTTTGATTCTTGAGAATTTGGAACGCCATTTGCTGCAGAGGTTTTATCTGAAGTAGAAGCAGATTTATTGTTTGTCAAGTTTTCCTTTTCTACAACTGTATCTTCCTTTGACTCTGGCATGCTTACGGGTTTCGTATCTGTTACAATTGAATCTTGATTTGCGTCATTTTTAACAACAGCTGCTGTCGAAGCTTCAGACACTATTTCAGTTGTATCTGGGCGTTGCTCCTCCTTATGAACTCCATCAGCAAAAACCATGTCGTTTCTAAAAGCAAGCAATAGCACCGAACTAAATAAAAGTGATTTTAGCAATTGTTTTTTCATCATTTTAAACTCCTCTATGTTCTATTTACAGTATAATACAACCATCTCGGTTTCATTTTCAAAAATCCTAAAAGGTAGCTCTGATAGCCTGAATGGTAAAAAGTAAGAAACAGGAAAACAAACGAGCTGTCTTCCTGTCGATAATTTTCAATATCAAATGATAAATTTTCTTAAATATTTAAAATATGAACGAAAATATACCACAAATAGGATACTGATAGAAATGAAAGAATGATAATAAATTTCTTATGTGAAGTTACAAAATATATTATCAAGAGAACCAGTAAATATAATAAACTAATTAGTAAAAATTTTATCATCATCTTATTTTTTTGAGATTTTCTTACATTTATCCAGAAAGTAAATAATTGGTTTATCTAACCAAGTTAATATCATCATAGTGATAAAACCTAGTGCGAAACTTTTTATATCAAACATTTATTCCCCTATTTCACTTACCACCAACAAGTAGCTCCATAACCAACTCCACCAATAATAGCTCCCCCAACAGCTCCTGCAACTACTCCTTGCCATGTTCTGGTCTTGATTCCTAATCTCAATCCATTACCTGCACCACCAGCAATACCCGATTTTGCAAAATCACCCCAATTACAACCTCCTCCTTCAACACGTGCCAGCATTTCAGAGTTCAGTGCTTCAAATTTTTCCAATGTTTTTGTATTCATGATGAATACCTCCTTGTTTTTTATAATTTTGTCCTGTTGCAACCTGACAAATTTAGTATA
>NZ_KV815655.1:14211-51441 GCF_001814295.1 Streptococcus sp. HMSC067A03
TACCAATTTTTAAATTCTCCACAGTAGAAGGATTCAGACCAGCCATTAAAATCCGAAGATGATCATCCAACCAATACAAGTAATTTTTAGCAAACGCTTCTTTCACCCAATCAGGTTGTTCAGCTTCTCTGCTAATTTTCCAAACATCAGCTATTTTATTTTTATAAATCGCTTTCATTTACACCCTCCCAGATGTTATCGAAAATCTTTCTTGATATGCTACTCTCCTATTTTCCACACAATTTTGTGTCCACTTATTATACCATGTCCAGTACCAATCTTTTCAGTGGTCTTATATAGAAGCTAATTATCAATCCACACAAATACCTAGATTATTCTAATATGATACAAAGCCCTCAGCTCCTTTAACTGACTTGATTCAGTACTTGACAGTCGTATATTATTGTTTAAAAGTACTTTAGAAATATCAATATTCATACGATTCAATATATAAGGTGTAGATGTCCCATCAAACTTCAATTCTGTTCGATAAGAATCCAGCACTTGATATAGTGGATTCGCGTTTTTACTATCAAATTCAGAAAACATTTGGTTGATAAGAAAAATTGCTCGTCCTCTTCTTTTCTGCCCACCAGCAAACCATCTTAAAGTTCCCATAATATTACTCCTAAAACAATCTAATTTTTATATTCGCTTTTAAAAGACTTGTTAATGTCTTGGAATCTACGGACCATATTCTGCCCAGCCTTTAACAATAACATCTGTAGTTGCTTGAAATATTCCTTTAGTAACTTTATAATCTCATCGACCATTACTATAGCGACATGCATAACCATTTGCTCCTACCATAACAGGCTTACAATATCCTGAACCTCCACCACTAATTTCGGAAAGCTGAACATCTGATAGCTCATTTACAACTTCACCTTTTAGATTTAACATAAAATTCTCACTCTCTTTCATTTTTTAATATATTATTATTTAAACACAAAATATAACCAACAGTATAAAACACAACAATAATATGACAATAGAAAAAGGACAAAATATTAGGAATATCTGAGAAGAAAATTTTATAACCAACAAATGTAATTATAACAATAAACATCAGCAATGTTTTTTTAACAAACTTTTTGTATAAATCAAAAGTTTTTAATAAAGTAATTTCAGGTCTATTCTGTTTGTATGCAAAATAATGAATTAATATTTCTAATACCAAACTAGAGAGACCAAGGTTTAGTATGTTAATCACTTTAATTTTAAAATACATTCCTACTATAGTAATTAATATAATAGATATCAGCATTGTTATTATTGCTCTCTGTGTATTCTTCATATTTATCCCCTTTTAACCTCCTTAACAAATAAATTGTTTCCCTAATAACTAGCTCTACCAAATTTGCAAGAATTTCAGAATTCAACACTTCAAATTTTTCTAATATTTTTATATTCATCATAATACCTATTTTTTAGCTCACTTTGTTCTATTTCAATCTAATAAACTTGATATAACATTTTTATCTTTTGTAGCTGTCCAAATCTTGAATGGTATAAATCTTAAAATAGTCTACCAAAAAACCAAAGGTTCTAAATAACGAATCACTTAGAACCTTTTTTCTGAAAAACCGTGCCTATTTTTTGATAAAATATTACATAAAACTCAATTTGTCACATAGTAAACTGGGGTAAAACATGTAGAAAAATAAACATCACTATAGCTGACAAAGTAATAGCAGATATCAAAGTAACTTTATTACTAAGTTTTAATATTTTTATACAGATAAAAGTATAGACTGAGCTCACTGCATAAGTTACAATAATCGCATAAAGCTGCTTTAAATCATGTACCCAATAATCTAATAACATGGCTCCTATCAAGCCACACAAAATACATAATTGTAGCTTCTTTAAATAGGTCATTATGTCTATCCTCTTTATTAGTTTGTACTATAAACCACTACATGCAGCTAATACTCCCGGAATGCTACCTATTAAACTAATCGGAGCTAACATTCCTCCAAATGTCGCTCCCCATGTTGCGGCTAAACAAGTATAATGTGCTTGTGTCATACCTGTAACAGGTGCTCCTCCTGGTCTCTTTCCCCCTTCAACACTTGCCAGCATTTCAGAGTTCAGTACTTCATATTTTTCTAATGTTTTTGTATTCATGATGAATACCTCCTTTTTATTTTCATACTTTTATCCTGTTGCAACCTGACGAATCTAGTATAGCCTATAACATATTTTATAAATCTGCAAATCCTGAATGGTACTTCTGACGTCCTGAATAGTGATTGTTCTAAATTAATCTGCTAAAAATCAAAGACTCTAAGTGAATTATAACCTAGAGCCTTTTTAGAAATGCGATAAAAGTGGTCAGAAAAATCAATTTATTTATCTACAAATTCTCTTGAATACGGTATTCTTTTTCAAATGTTTTTTGAGAAACTACCCGATGATTGGTAACATCCAAATAATCACCAATATAGCCCAACACATACATACCATAACCTGCAAATCCACCACCTATTGTTCCAACTGTACCAATTTTTAAATTCTCCACAGTAGAAGGATTTAACCCTGCCATTAAAATCCGAAGATGATCGTCCAACCAATACAAGTAATTTTTAGCAAACGCTTCTTTCACCCAATCAGGTTGTTCAGCTTCTCTGCTAATTTTCCAAACATCAGCTATTTGATTTTTATAAATTGCTTTCATTTACACTCCTTCACATTTATTATTTATTTTAAAATTTAACAGAAATTGCAAGAATTCGGTGTTCCACCCGTACCAGATGGAGAACAAGAACATGCTCTAAAGTTTCTGGTTGCTCCCCCATTTAGTTGATCTAGAGTTGGTCCACCACCATCTAAAGCTCCCAAAACAGAACCAAAGAAATTGCCCCATCCAAAGCCCCCTTCAACACTTGCTAGCATTTCAGAGTTCAGTACTTCAAATTTTTCGAGTGATTTTGTATTCATGATGAATACCTCCTTTTTATTTTCATATTTTTGTCCTGTTGCAACCTGACAAATTTAGTATAGCATATAATATATTTTATAAATTTATAAATCCTGAATGGTACTTCTGACATCCTGAATCGTATTTTTAACCATTTAGGACACCAAAGCTATCATTTGGGATTTCAATGAAATCTTTTATAAAAATTTTGTAGAATAAGAATATAAGGTTACCTCAAAATAGGAGATACGATGAAGAAATTAGCATTTTCACTCATTTTTATAATACTTTTTACTATTTTACTGGCAGGTCTTCCAGAAACTTTAGCCCTTCATATTGCTATTTTGTTTCAGTGGAATTTGGCAGCAGTTGGTGTTATGGTGTTGATTCAAGAGATGTTAATGCTGTTCTTCATTCTTTATCTCTTGAAACGAGCAGATTTATCCTCTATTTTTAAAAGGAAGAAAATCCATAAACGCGACATTGTAGCTTTTCTTGCTTTACTGTTCATCTTTTTCTTATTGGCAGACATAAGGAAAGACTTGGTACAATGTATGGCGCGAACGACTATGAATGCCAAACTTTACAGTAAGGTTGGTATCTGGAGTGGAGGAAAAATCTTTGATATTTGTAGTATTCTCATAACGATATTGATTGCTCCGATTGTAGAAGAACTTTTTTATCGAGGGTATATCATGTCTCGGTTCTTTACCAACTCAAAATATTATTTAGACGTCTTGCTTTCTGCTAGTCTATTTACATTAGGCCACATGGTCTTGCTTCAGAGAGACTGGGTCAATCTCAGTTTTTACTTTTTAAGTGGATTGGCACTATCTCTATTTTACCGTTATAGTCAAAACATCCGACTTCAGATTCTCTTTCATGTATCATGGAATTTATATACTTTCATAGCCTCTATCTGGTATATCCTTTATAATTGGATTTATTTTCATTTCTTTTTTTAGTAAGCAAAAACAAACTGATAGCTATAAAGTGTTATCAGTTTGTTTATTTTTTGAATCTATCGAATATTTTTATATTTTGTTCTTGTTAACTTCCAATCCTTTTTATATAATAAATACTAGAATTACACATAATTCTTACATATTTTATCAATCAGGAACATTATGAAAATGAATATTTTTATTTTAGAAGATGATCTTACTCAACAATATTATATGGAGACTATTGTTGAAGAAATTATCGAAAAACATCATCTTCAATATCATCATTTTGAAGTTGTTGGAAAACCTAAACAATTACTAGAAGCCATATCTGAGAAAGGAAGCCATCAGATTTTCTTTTTAGACATTGAAATCAAAACCGAGGAAGAAAAGGGCTTAGACGTTGCTAAAAAGATACGCGAGATAGATCCTTATGCCATCATTGTCTTTGTAACCAGTCATTCTGAATTGATGCCAACAGCGTTTAAGCTACAAGTGGGTGCCCTTGATTATCTTGACAAATCGTTATCAAAAGAAGTCTTTAAAAAACGGATCGAAACTGCACTGCTACATACTGAAAGCCTAACAGGTAAAGGGCTGGCAGACGATGCTCTTCTCTTTGAAACACCTCATACACAAATACAAGTGCCATTTAAAGATATTCTTTATATTGAAACTTCCTCTCGTCCTCACCGCTTAGTTCTTTACACACATAGAGGACGTACGGAATTTACTGCTAATCTTTCAGATATTTTAAAAAAAGAAAAACGGTTCTACCAATGTCATCGCTCCTTTGTTGTTAATCCAGCTAATGTCCATCAAGTGGATAAAGTAAATCATATCCTTCACTTCCAAAATGGTGCTACTTGTCTTATTTCCAGAGCAAAAATAAAAGGGTTAACAGAAGCCATTGCAGCCCTGCACCGGAGGGAATGATATTATGGTGCAATTATCATTGATTATCATAGACATGTTTTTATTGTTGTTTCTTTTTTCCTACATTAGTGGACAAAAATTAACAACTAGAACATATCTGATAGCAATTCTAACCAATTTACTTTATAGTATAATTTTTTCTTTTATTCCAAATAGTTTATTTTCTTATCTGATAGGTCCAACTTATTTTTTAATTTTTTCTTGGATTGTTGGAAAATCTTACAACAAAACGTTAAAAATTTTTTACGGACTTTTTCCAATCACACTATGGAATTTAATTCAACGCTTGATTATTTTTTTCATATCTCCTTTATTTAGTTTTAGTGTAGAAAGCCTCAATAAAAGTTTTTTTGGTCCGATTGTCACATCAATTATGGCAACGCTGATAGTATTACTTTTTTTGCGTTTAATTCAATATAATTTTAAGACATTAAAATCTCAAAAAATTAATCACAACGATAAGAAAATTATCATCTTTGTAAATATCAGCATGATTGTTTATCATCTTATTGTTCAAGTTCTATCTTATTTAGAAAACGAGAGTAACATACAGACACTAAATTTTAGAGAAAGTTTAGTAGTTCTTTATCTTATCCTTTTTGTGAGTGTTGCCAATTATTTAGACCGTCATTTACGAGAGAGAATCCAAAATGATTTAATGCTTCAAAAAGATTTACAGTTAAAAAATATGGAAAACTACAGTCATCACATTGAAGAACTGTACACAGAAGTTCGGAATTTTCGGCATGATTACGAAAATATTTTAATGACCTTAAAATTAGGAATTGAACAAAATAATCTAGGTATTGTAAAGAATGTATATCATTCTGTTTTGAAAGATTCCAATAAGCGCTTTCGCAATCCCAAGTATGATATCGGACGGTTAGTCCATATCAAAAATGAAGCTTTAAAGAGCCTGCTAGCTGCTAAATTTGCACAAGCTCAAGAGCATAATGTAGCCGTTTCATTGGAGGTTCCAGAAGATATTTACCCGCAAGGAATGGAATTAGTTGACTTTATCACCATTGTCTCCATTTTGTGTGATAATGCTATTGAAGCTGCTGCTCCAACTATGACGATTGCTTATGTTTTGTCAGAAAACAAGCAGGTATTCTCCATTGAAAATACTATAAAAGAGGAACATATAGACATGTCTCGTATTTTTGATGCAGGAGTTAGTTCTAAAGGAGCTGGGCGAGGAATTGGATTATCAAATGTCTTAGCAATTCTGGATAGGTACCCAAATGTTTCTCTTACTAGCGCTAGTCAAAATTATCGTTTCCAGCATGTCCTTGAGATTCATCTGAATTAAAGAAAACCATTGCTGTAATATCAAGTACAGTAATGGTTTTTATGTTATCCTAAATCAGGTTGTCCAAGTTTGCCTAATTTATACTTTTTTAAATAAGGACTAAATAAGTCTTCCAACCAGCCGCCACCGACGACTTGTTCGAGTTCTTGACTTGTAAGTGTATGAAAATGATCCAATGTTTGTTTTTTGTCCATAATAGGAACCTCCTTTTTGATATATTTATTATAATCCAACTGTTGAATAATGAATCGTTAAATCTTAAACGGTAGTGATTTCGTCCTAAACGGTCATTCGACATTGTTTAACAGTTTGTCTTTGTAGTAATCAAAGAATGATTTTTTTGCAATGACAATAGTTACTCTTCCTTGTAGACCATACTTGATAACTTGTCCATTGGACTTAGAAATTTTAGCTTTGGCAGTTACTTTAAAAAGGTTTCCTTGTTTTGTTTCAGTAGCGGAAGTATCAATTTTATTGATATTTCCGATAATGGTGATGGACTGCTTTCCAATTTTTTCTAAAGTTAAACGAGTGGTTTGTCCTTTTTTTAAATTGGTCATATAGGCTGAAGGTACATAATAAGTGATAAGGACTTCGTTTGTTTTGGTGATATCTGGATAGATTTGGGCAATTTCAGTTCCTTTAGGTAATAAGTTGTTCCCTTTTAACTTTTCACTAATATGCAGAACACCTGTTTCGGGAGCGACTAATCTATTGTTTTGAAGCTGTACATTTGCTTGATTCAATTGATTCTGTAAATCAGTGATTTGCGTTATAAGGGTTGCTAACTGTTGGTCAGCCGTTTGGATAAATTGTGTGCGGAGTACTTCGATTTTCGTAGAAAGACTATTGTCATAAGTCGCCGCAGTTCCAGTACCAGCTTTTTGAATCTTTAGATTCGCAATGGAAGAGTTTAAATTGGATATATTGGTATCAATTTGAGACAAATACTGATTTGTGAGGGAAGTATCTGGATTAGCTTGATACTGTTTCTTATACATGTTGAATGTTGTCTGATGTGGATTACTCTTTGGTAAATGTGAAACATTCTCTGAGATGACCTGATGCAGTTCACGATAATCATTTATCTGTTTTGTTAAATCATTGATTTGCTGATCAATCGCAGCAATTGTGTTATGAGCCAAAGAAGCTTGTTTACTGACTTCGATATTGCTTTTTGAAATTCCTAATGATAGATCCTGTGATTGTTTGATAAAATTGTTAAAAGTATTAGCATAGCCAAATTCATCTTCACCCGAAAAAAGATTTATCCCTTGATGCAAACTCGATTTGAGTGTTTCTAAGCCAACTTTTTGTCGTTGATAAGTCGCAAGTTGAGTTTTAATAGCTGTTTGTTGAGAGACTTCTATATTTTTTACATATTGAATCAACAACTCTCCTTTTACGACTGCCTTATTTTCAGCTAAATGGTTAATCAAAATCGTATTATTGCTGCTTGATTGGATCATAGCAATGACTTTCGTTGGCGTAATTTCACCGATAGATTTGACAGTCACTTCCTTTTGACCAATAATGGAAAAAAGAACCAGAAATAGAACGAACAATACCAAAGGAAGAATAAGAACGGTCGCAAAGTTATGGTATCTTCGATGATAAAATTCTACACTTTTAAACAAATTGGGATTCATAATTCACTCCTTATTTATTAAATAAATGATGATAAAAGCCTTGTCTTTCCATCAATTCAGCGTGGGATCCAGTTTCAATAATCTGCCCTTTATCAAGAACAATCACTTGATTTGTCCGCTTTGAAATGCTGAGACGATGAGCAACAAAAATAATCGTTTTGTCTTTTAAGCCCATCAGATTGTCAATGACCTTTTTCTCAGTTAGAACATCCAATCCGCTCGTTGCCTCATCAAGAATAAGAATTGGTGACTTTGTTAAGAGGGCGCGTGCTAGAGCAATTCTTTGCTTTTGTCCACCTGATAGACCAGCTCCATCGGACAATTCTGTTTGATATCCCATAGGCATTTGTTCAATATCCGAACGAATTTCTGCAATTTCACAAGCGCGAATAATCTCTTCTTGAGAAAATATTTGATTCGTCCCTAATGTAAGGTTTTCTAAGATAGAACCACTAAAAATATAGGCTTGTTGTGGTAAATAATTGATATATTGACGAAGCGTCTTCTTATCAATCATTTTAAGATCATTTCCATTGAGACGGATTTGCCCTTTATAAGGCTCATAAAAATGAACCATCATTTTGGCAAGCGTTGTCTTTCCCGAACCACTGATACCGACTAAGCTCACCTTATCTCCTATTTTTATTGTTAAGTTAATATCCGATAACGTATCTCGTCCGAAGCCGTATTTATAGGAGACATTATGGAACGTAATATCACCAGTCAAGAAACCTTTCTCTATAAGTGTTTGCTTAGTTTTAAATTCAGACTCTACTAAATAAACTTCATTCAACCGCTTGTTAGCAACCTTAGCCGATTGCAGCTTAGTTTGCAGATTAATAATACTTTCAAGAGAATTTGTAAAATAAGAAAGTAGAGCCGTAAATGTGATGAGCTGCCCAATTGAGATTTTCTCAGATATAACTAAATGCGCACCGAGCCATAAAATAAGCACATTTAAAATTAATTGAAAGCCTTGTTTAAGAGTTGTTTGAAAAATAGAATATTTACTAAGCGTAAAAGATTTATCTAAATAATTTACAAATTCGCTGTCTATCTTTTGGTAACGAGCTTCTTCGCTTGTTAAAGATTTAATGGTTTCAATGCCATTAATATCTTCGATAATAGCAGAATTTACCATAGAATTGCTTTGCATGACGTCATGATTCATTTTTTCAAAAGGCTTTATAAAAGCAAAAATAATCACCATATAGATAGGAATAGCAAGCAGAGTGAGGAAGAAAAGGTTGGTATTCTGTAATAATAATACCCCTCCTACTATTATCAAAATAGAAAGGTCAAGAAAGAGTGAAAGTATTGTAGAAGCGAGAGCATCAATAATGGAATTAGCATCTGTAAAACGAGAAATAATCTCTCCAGTGCGTCTCGTAGCAAAAAAAGACATCGGTAATTCAAAAATATGTCGAATATATGATAAAATCACATCGATGGTCAGCCGCTGACTAAGTACAATCAATAAGTAATCTCTGGAAAAACTCATCATTTGCTGCAAAATATAAGTAATAATCAGACCAATAGACACTATTCCAAGAGTTGATCTCATTTGATTTGGAATGTATTCGTCTAAAATTCCTTGTAGGTAGTAAGATCCAACAATATTGATGAGTGTCACAAGCAAACTAGCTAAAACAATATAGGTGACCAGCATTTTCTGTTTAAAAATAAGAGGAATTAAGCTTATCAAACCATTTTTCTTATCCTTATGTGGTTTATAGCTAGGTTCTGGTGCTAAAAAAATAGCAACACCAGTCCATTCTGTTGCAAATGTTTCTTTTGAGATCTTGGTTATTTTTACACTTGGGTCAGGATCTCCAACTAGCAGACCTTTTTTCGTATTTTTATAGATAACATAATAATGTGGGAGTTTAGCTTTTTTCTGAACATGAACGATAAAAGGATAGGGAATAGCTTCCATATCAAACAAGGACATATCCCCTTGAATCGGTCGTGTCTCAAAGCCTATTTCTTGTGCTGCTTGAACAATTCCAAGAGCCGTTGTCCCTTCTTTACTTGTCTTAGCAAGTTCTCTCAGATGTGCAAGAGAGTAGTCTGAACCATAGTATTTTGCAATGGAAGCCAGCGCAGCGACACCGCAATCTCTTGCATCTATTTGAGGAACAAATGTTTTCTTAACATTCACAACAATGATTTCCTTTCTAAAATAAACTCGGATTATTTTTTACGTAGCTAATAGTAGACACGTAATTTGAGATAAGCGTCTATTAAAACATAATTTATCATCATACTAAAAGCAGAGCCGGTTAGTAGTATACTTAATATGGGAATAGAATGGATAAATAAATAGCTGAGTGATAAAAAAAGAATAAACAGTGCTGTGGCATTGCTATTTCCCCAATTTTGAAATTTTTCTAGTCGTAATAATGCAGTATTTGAAATATGAAATATTTTTTCTAAAATGAACATGTATACAGAAGAATTCCTTTCCTTTTTATACTCTGATTATCTCAAAATATTTCTGAAAAGCATTGTAAAAATCCCAAATGGTAGCTATAAGGTCCTGAATGGTTCAAAAAATACCGTTCAGGACCTATAATAGACCGTTCAGGATTTGCTCAGTTATCTTTCATTTGATATGGTAGGATATAAGTCAGGAGGAAACATAATGATTCAAATTCAACCTTTTTCGTTTATTAGCTCTATGTCGCTATATTTTATCGCTCTCTATCTTCGCACGATCCATCAATTATTTAAAATAAAGCTGCAATTGACGCATTCTGCACAAAGAACTTTTCGTCCAACTACTTATTTTGTGGTACAATCCAAATTTTTCTCATTTAAAGATGCCACCAAAAGAATTGAAACAATCCGAAAATACGATAAAAGAGGGAAAATTGTCCTTATTGGAGAACATATTGATTATGAACTGCTGTTTAGAAATCACTATCTTGTTTTCGGTGTCATTGATCGAACCAATGATCATTCTCTAAAATTTCTCAAGGAACAAATCTGGTTTTATTTGGCTGGAATTTATAAGTAATTCTTATGATATATGACAACAGAAAAAGACGAACCCTTTTCAGATTCGTCTTTTTCTATTTCGCTGCTTTGTACAATTCATCGACCTTATTCCAGTTGATAACTGAAAAGAAAGCTTTAATGTAGTCTGGGCGAACATTGCGATATTTCACATAGTAAGCATGCTCCCAAACATCAATTCCCAAAATAGGTGTTTTTCCTTCAGAGATTGGCGTATCTTGGTTAGCAGTTGACATCACTTCTAGCTTACCTTCTTTGTTTACCACTAGCCAAGCCCAGCCTGAACCAAAGCGAGTCGTTGCAGCTGTCGTAAAGGCTGTTTTGAAATCGTCAAATGAGCCAAAAGTTGCTTCAAGATCTGCTGCTAATTCTGCTGATGGTGCTGTTTCTTCTGGAGTCATCAATTCCCAGAAAAGAGCATGGTTGAGATGACCACCACCATTATTGATTACTGCTTGACGGATATCGGTTGGAATAGACTCAACATCAGCTAAAAGTCGCTCTAAATCCTCACCGATTTCAGGATGTTTTGCTAGCGCCGCATTTACATTATTTACATAAGTATTGTGGTGTTTGTCATGATGCAAGTGCATGGTTTCTTCATCAATATACGGTTCCAAAGCATCGTAAGCATAAGGTAGATCAGGTAAAATAATTGCCATTGGTTTTTCCCCTTTATCATTTTATATGAAAATGATAACGTAGACCCACAAAATTTTCAACTTATTTGCTTATAAGTTGTGGGTTACAATCTTTAATAAAGCTAAGTCAAATAAGTAATCTTTTTCGTAAACCCCTGATTTAATTTGATAATCTGTTTCAATCAAGCAGGAGAGAGACTTTTGTAAAATTTCCAAGGATAATGAGCGGACATCGCGCAAGGCATATTTAATTTGATAAGGATTCACCTTTCGTCCCAAATAACCAGACAAATCTGCTACAATCTGACTTTCATTACGTCCATTTTCAAAGAGGATTTTCACTTGTGCAAATATACGAAACTGGCCCAACATAATTGCAATCAGCTTGATTTCATCTTCACCTTGCAAGGTCAAATCTCGTACCAAACTTCTCGCTGCGTCCACCTTTTGATGCAAAATCATCTGGGTAAGATCAAAAATATTATCCTGTAAAGTTTTTGGAATTGCTTCAGCAATGTCCTCGCTTGTAATGATGCCATCTTTTTTATAATCCTTTAAAAAAGCTAAGTTTTTACTAATTTCACTAAAATCGAAACCAGATTTAATAAGTAATTCTTCTAAAACTTGCGAACGAAGTTCTAACTCCTGTTCTTGAACTTGCTTACTAAAGTAGGTGCGTAATTCTTGTTCTTTGGGCTCACTTGCTTCAAAAATTTTACCATCTCGCTTGAGCAATTTTACAATTCGCCGTTTACTGTCTAACTTCCCTTCTGCAAAAATGACTAATTTTGTCGTATCTGCAGGATTTTCCAAATATTGCTCAAAAGATTTTAATTCCTCATCTGTCAAATAGCGCTTTTTAGCCGTTGTTATATCTAAAAAATGATCCAAAATAACGATTTTCTCTTCGGAAAAGAAGGGCAAACTCACTAAATCGATCTCCACATCTGGATAAGCAGCTTCTTTCATATCGAAATGGGTATAACGCAAATCTGCAGCTTCATAACAAATCTGCTGTAAGAACTGAGATTTTAATAATTCAAACTGACCCACGTCATCACCAGTCAAAATGGTTACGGCCGGCAAATTTTCTAAGCATAGCTGATTAACTTCTTCAATTGCTAGCATGATAACCTCCTTTTACGAGATTTATTTTTTAACACACTCTTTACTCTATCACAACTCTTGGGAAAAGACTGATTGGCATCTCAAACCAACTCCGTCCCACTTGCATCTTGCTTGATTTTGCCAGCTTTCATCAGACCGCCTAAAGCTTTTTTAAACTGTCCTTTGGAAATGCCAAAGGTAGTCTTTATATCCTCTGGGGACGACTTATCATTCAAAGTCATAAAACCTCCTTGACTTTCTAGATATGTCAGAATCATTTGAGCATCATTTTCCAGCATCTCAAAAGAGCGAGGTTTTAGTGAAAGATTGAGGGTACGATCAACTTCCCGAAAGCCAATCACCCGCACATCTAGCACTTGACCGAGACGTGGCTCGGTATAACGTTCGCTGGGGTGGATAAAGCCCAGCATATTATTCTCTGGCAGATAAACAAAGGTGCCAGAGAGTTTGAGTCGATAAACAAGGGCTGGCCAATTTTGATTTTGCATATTATTGTAGGCAGGACGCGCTAAGCGCTGAAAATCCTCCTGATAGGCCAAAAGTCCCCAGATTCGGTCTTTTTTATCGATATCTAGGCGAATATAAAGCTGATCCCCTTTTTTGGGCCAGAGTTCTTTTATCTCCGGCAAGATGTCCAGCGACACTACGATTTGCTTATCCGGAAGTCCTGTGTCGACAAAGACCCCCAGATCTTTGCGAACTTCTGTTACCATCCCCCAACCAAAAGTCGTCTGAGTTGCTGTGACTTCGAGAGTCGTCAGGCGAAGTCTCTGTTTCATATCACTATAAGCAAAACCTTTGACCGTTTCTCCTAGCTGATACTTACCTTCTTCTTTAGCTAAAGCATAAGTCTGACCATCCTTTTGAACAAAGTAAAAGCGATCGTTTTCATCGGTTACTAGACCTGTTATAAATGTTGCAAGATTTGTATTCATTTTTCTCTTTCTATCATTTAAAGGAGCATTGCTTCAGCTCCCTTTCAAAAGAAACTCAGCTAGCCAAACTAACTGAGTTTTAGTTTTTCATTTTCAATCATGGAAAGAAACATCACACTTCAAGCAATTCTTTTTCCTTAGTAGAAGTCATTTCATCGATGTGTTTAACAGCGTCATCTGTCACTTTTTGAATGTCTTTTTCAAGACCTTTCAGTTCATCTTCAGTAATTTCTTTTGCTTTTTCTTGCTTTTTCGCTTCATCCATAGCATCACGGCGGATATTCCGGATAGCAATCTTAGCATTCTCTCCAACTTTTTTAACTTCTTTAGCCAAATCACGACGAGTCTCTTCCGTCAAAGCAGGAATGACGAGACGGATAACAGAACCATCACTAGCAGGTGTAATACCCAGATCAGAAGCATTCAAAGCACGTTCAATATCTTTAATAGATGATTTATCAAAAGGTGTTACCAATAACACGCGCGCTTCTGGAATTGTGATAGAAGCAATTTGATTGAGTGGAGTTTCCACTCCATAGTATTCTACTGTAATGCGATCTAAAAGACTAGCATTCGCACGCCCAGCACGAATACTACCAAATTCACGTGCTAAACTTTGGTGTGATTGGGTCATTCTTTCTTTCGCTTTTTCTACAATTGCATTTGCCATAACTTAATCCTCTTCTTTTTCTACATTATTTGAAACAGTTGTTCCGATTTGTTCTCCGAAAACAACCCGTTTAATATTACCAGATTCGTTCATATTGAACACAACAAGGTCAATATCATTATCCATTGAAAGGGTAGAAGCTGTTGAATCCATAATCCGCAATCCTTTGTTAATCACATCGCGGTGAGTCAATTCATCAAACTTCACAGCTGTCTTATCTTTCTTTGGATCTGCATTATAGACCCCATCAACACCGTTTTTCGCCATAAGAATCGCATCAGCTTCAATCTCGGCCGCACGAAGGGCAGCTGTTGTATCCGTTGAGAAATAAGGTGAGCCAACACCGGCACCAAAAATGACGATACGACCTTTTTCCAGATGGCGAAGTGCTCGTCCACGAATGTAAGGTTCTGCCACTTGCTGCATTGCAATCGCAGTTTGGACACGAGTATCCACACCTACTTGTTGCAATGAATCAGCCATCACCAAAGCATTCATAACGGTCCCAAGCATTCCAGTATAGTCAGCCTGCACACGATCCATTCCTGCTTCTGCCGCAGGCTCTCCACGCCAGAGATTCCCACCACCGATAACAAGGGCAATTTCAATACCCAAATCATGCACTTCCTTGATTTCCTCTGCCATTTTTTGAACGGTTGAAATATTAATTCCTATCCCTTTCTCACCAGCAAGAGCTTCACCTGATAACTTGATTAAAATACGTTTATATTTCGGGACTACCATTTTTACTCTCCTTATTTTATCTGTACTATTTTACCATAATTTATAATTTTTATATAGTCCTATTTTTTAAAATATCAAAATTAACAAAAGAAATTTAGTTTTTTTGACTGACTCCTACTTCAATAATGTATGTAACATATCCTTTTTTCTCCTAATAGATTAATTGATTTATTCCAAAAACGTTGTTGCTTTTATCTGCTATTTTTATCAGTCTGATAAACTCCATTTAAATATGAGTTATTCATAAAAAAACCCTATCCATCGATAGAGTTTTTATTCTTAAATTAAAGCGAGTTGACATCAACCTTAATACCTACACCTTGAGTAGTAGTGATAGTAAGATTTGTCATGTATGTTCCTTTTACAGTAGCTGGTTTTGCTTTGGCAATCACATCGTGGAATGCTTTAAAGTTTTCAACCAACTTGTCAGCTTCAAATGAAACTTTACCAATAATAGCTTGTACGTTACCTGCACGGTCTGCGCGGTAAGTAATCTTACCCCCCTTAGACTCTTCAACTGCTTTTGCAACGTCCATTGTTACAGTACCAGTTTTAGGGTTTGGCATCAGGTTACGAGGACCAAGGACACGTCCAAGGCGACCTACAAGTGCCATCATGTCAGGTGTAGCGATTACTACGTCAAAGTCCAACCAGCCGTCATTGATTTTTGCAACAAGATCATCTTCACCAACGAAGTCTGCACCAGCAGCTCTTGCTTCTTCTGCTTTTGCACCACGTGCGAAAACAAGCACACGCTGAGTTTTACCAGTTCCGTTTGGAAGAACCATTGCACCACGGATTTGTTGATCCGCTTTTTTTACATCAATGTTCAAGTTATAAGCAACTTCTACAGTTGCGTCAAATTTTGCAAAGTTTGTTTCTTTTGCAAGTGCTACAGCTTCTTCTACACTGTATGCTTTTGTGCTGTCGATTTTTTCAAGAGCAGCACGAAGGTGTTTGCTTTTTTTAGCCATTTTCTATTCTCCTTGTAAGTGGTTCAATCGATTTTCATCTCCCACGTCCTTCTCGTCTGATGAAGTCTTGCGGGTTTGGGTGTTATTGATTAGTCAACAACAGTGAATCCCATAGAACGAGCAGTACCTTCGATCATACGCATTGCAGACTCAAGGTTTGCAGCGTTCAAATCTGGCATCTTCGTTTCAGCAATTTCTTGTACTTGTGCACGAGTAACTGTTGCAACTTTCGTTTTATTAGGTGTACCTGATCCTTTTTCGACACCAGCAGCTTTTTTCAAAAGAACAGCAGCTGGTGGAGTCTTTGTAACGAAAGTAAATGATTTGTCTTCGTATACAGAGATAACAACTGGAATAATCATGCCAGCTTGATCAGCTGTGCGAGCGTTGAACTCTTTTGTGAATCCCATGATATTGATACCGGCTTGACCAAGCGCAGGACCAACTGGTGGAGCTGGAGTAGCTTTACCAGCAGGGATTTGCAATTTTACAAGTTTTTCGACTTTTTTAGCCATTTTTAAATCCTCCTTTGTGGTTTTGGCGGTAACGTAATATTTTTACCTCCCACAAGTATGCTCATGCATACTTTTCTATTATACACTAAAGCTGCTAAATTGCAAGAAAAAACACGAAAAATTTTTCTATCTTTCTCCAGTTTTTATGGTAAAATAAACTTATGACATTATTAAAAATAGCTTCTGTTTTATTTATCTTTTTAACTATTATTTTAACTATTATTATCACCAAATTATTTCGTCTGAAACAATTTGGCTTAAATTTTGCAGATTTGGCCTTTCCACTTCTCGTGCTAGAATTCTATGTCATCTCAGATAAAGCTTTCTATCACAGCTTATTGCCAGAGCTGACTTTAGCGCTCTCTACCTTAGCAATTGCTATTACCGTTTATTTTCTTAGAGTTAAACGCAGTTTTTACTATCCCAGATTTTTTAAATTCTTCTGGCGAGCTGGTTTTATTTTGACCTGCTTTCTATATCTCGCTATGGTGATTGGTTTGTTTTTATCAAAATGAAAAAATATCGGAAATTTTAGATTTCCGATATTTTTTTTGCTGCTTGATATCTGTTCAACCATTGATCACATGTAGCAAATAATCGATTACTAATATATTGAAAGAATCTCATTAGCGATTCTAACATTAAAGAGAGAATGATTGTGAGGATAATGGTGATAGGTGAGATTTTAGATAAAGAAAAGATAGAGTGAAATAATAATCCTGAAACTATTAACCCAATAATATTAAAAAGTACTATCGTCGTTTTCATTCGATTAAGTGGCTGGATTAGTTTTATGATAATAATAAAACCAACTACGGCTAACAAGATAACTGATGAAGTTGCAACTTCTTGCGTAGATAATCGAAAAATTCGACCGCACACCATGACAATCAAAACGGCTAGCAAATCAACAAGCGCTGCCGGTATAGCATTCTGCAAAACTGTTCTAATAAAACGCCCTCGAATGCGTTGTTTATTCGGTTCCAGAGCTAACATAAATCCCGGAATCCCAATCGTAAATGCACTAATCAAAGAAATTTGGGAAGCTTGTAATGGATAAGTAAAAGCAAACAAGCTAGATAAAATAGCTAGCGAAATGGAAAAAATATTTTTTACAAGAAATAAACTAGCAGAGCGTTGAATGTTATTGACAACTCTGCGTCCCTCTGTCACAATGTGGGGCATATGTGAAAAATCAGAATCCAGCAGAACAACTTGTGCAATTTGCTTAGTAGCATTATTGCCAGATTCCATAGCAATGCTGCAATCTGCTGTCTTCATCGCTAAGATATCATTCACACCATCCCCTGTCATGGCGACTTTGTGCTGATTGGCTTGAAGCGCTTGAACAAATTTTTGTTTCTGTTGAGGAGTTACTCGACCAAAGATAGTATATTTTTCAACTGCTTGAGTGATTTTTTCATCAGTATCTAACGTTTGTGCATCTATATAATTCTCTGCATGAGGAATCTCTGCTTTGGCAGCAACTGCCGCAACTGTGACAGGATTATCTCCTGAGATAACTTTAACTTCCACACCTTGAACATTAAAATATGAAAATGTTTCAGCCGCATTTTCTCGAATTGGATTTTCCAAAAGGATAAATAATAGTGGTTCTATCGTTTGAGTTAACTCACCTGTAAATGGTTGTTCTTTTGACTCAGCAAAAACAAGAACCCGCGTTCCACTTTCTGCATACTTTTGGATATAGCTGCGATATTCTTCCAGTTTTTCTTTTAATACAAATTCTGGAGCTCCTAAAATAAAGGTTCCCTCGTTAAAGCAAATGGCACCAAATTTGTTTTTTGAGCTAAACGGAAAGGTTGACAATACAGCCCAAGACTCTTTTGCTATTTCTGACACAAAAAAGTTTCGAATCGCTGCAATCGTTTCATTCTCATCTGGACTTGCAGCGAGATATTGTTTAAGGGCTTCGCGTGAGGTATTTTCGTTTTGATGGACAGAAAAAATTTGTGTGACCTTCATCGTATTTTCCGTAATGGTCCCAGTCTTATCTACACATAAAACATCCACACGAGAAAGAGACTCTATCCCTTTCATGCTATTTAACAAAACTTTCTGTCTCGCCAGACTAACCGCTCCTAAAGCTAAGGCTAAAGTCATCAACAGGTAGAGACCTTCTGGAATCATACCAATAATCGCCCCTACTGTCGAGACAATACTAACCTGAAAACTTTCATGATTGGTCACATAGCTTTGGAAAAATAAGATGAGTCCCAAAGGAATAATCAAAAATCCAATCGCCTTGACCAGATTATTGACAGAATGAACCATTTCAGATTCTTCTTTTCCAGATACTTCCTTAGCTTTCAACGTTAGTTGATTGATGTAAGAATCATCGCCTACTTTTTCTAAACGAGCATAAGCCTTGCCAGATACGACAAAACTACCTGACATGATGGTGTCATTTTCTTTCTTTACAATTTCGTCAGCCTCACCAGTTAATTGTGCTTCATTGACCCTCAAACCACCTGATACAAGGCAAGCGTCTGCATAAATTTGATCGCCTGCGGAAAAAAGAACGAGATCATCTTGTACTAGATCTTTCGTGTCTAGCTGAACTTCTCTTCCGTCTCGCATGGCAATTGCCGTATTGTGATGAAGCAACTGCATTTTACTCAATATTTTTCTAGCTCTTAATTCCTGAACAATTCCAATCAAAGAATTGATAATAACAATAGGTAAAAAAAGTAAATTATTCCATGATTGTACAATAACTAGCAACACAGCAAGGACAAAAAATATAACATTAAAATAAGTAAACACATTCGACTGAATGATTTGCCAAGTTGTTTTTTCCGTGCTAACCGTTACTTCGTTGACCAAGCCTTTTTGGACGCGTGCTTTAACTTCTTTTTGACTAAGCCCTGTAAGTATCTCTTTTGACATATAGCCTCCATTTACAAGTCATGGTCTAATTTTATCAAAAAAGTCGAGTTTAAACCGTAGAAAAGTTACAGAATTGAAAAACATGAGATTTTCCATACTTTTTCTACAGAACTTTTGAAAGTTGATGAAAAGAAGCGATTCTACAACAAAAATGGCTTTTTTCATAAGAACATTTGTTTCAATCAAACAAATTAGAAAATCTTCTTATCTCAACCTCAAAGAGTATAAACTTTTCAATAGCACAGTCCATTTTTAGTTGTTCAATAACACTTTTCTTGGCTTGGTTCCTTCTGCTGGTCCGATAACACCAGCAGCTTCTAGCTCTTCCATAAGCCGAGTTGCACGATTAAATCCGACAGACAATCGACGTTGGAGCATTGAAGCACTGGCCTTTTGAGTTTCTATAACTAAAGCCTTGGCTTCTTCAAAGAGTGGATCTCCTTGTTCACTCTCGCTACCTGAATCCATATCATTTTCAGATACTTCTCCCGGGTCAAAATTATCATCATAATCAGCTTCTGCCTGATTCTTGACAAAGGTTACAATGTGCTCTACATCTTCATCAGAAATGAACGATCCTTGCAGACGAACAGGATGATTTTCATCAATCGGCTTAAAGAGCATATCCCCACGTCCCAAGAGTTTCTCAGCGCCATTTTCATCTAGAATCGTTCGACTATCGGTTCCGCTAGAGACAGCAAAAGCAATTCGTGACGGAACATTTGCCTTGATGAGTCCAGAAATAACATCAACTGACGGACGTTGGGTAGCTAAAATCATATGAATCCCAGCTGCTCGTGCCTTTTGCCCTAAGCGAATAATGGCATCTTCCACTTCTTTGCTAGCTACCATCATGAGGTCTGCCAACTCGTCCACAATGACCACAATCAAAGGAAGAGGAATTTGTTTATATTCCGGTTGACTTGCATTGTATTCAGCTACCTTAGCATTGTATCCTGCAATATTGCGAGCACCGACCTTAGAAAAGAGCTCATAACGATTTTCCATTTCATCTACCACTTTTTGCAAAGCTCGACTCGCCTTGCGAGGGTTGGTCACAACAGGGATAAGCAAGTGAGGAATATCATTATAAACAGACAATTCAACCATTTTGGGATCGACCATCATGAACTTGACTTCATCTGGTCGTGCTTTCATGAGAATACTAGCAATAATGCCATTGACTGCAACAGATTTCCCTGAACCAGTCGATCCTGCTACTAGCAAGTGAGGCATTTTTGCCAAATCAAACGTCCGAACAGATCCATTGACGGCTTTTCCTAGAGGAATTTCGAGGAATTTCTTATCATCTGTCTTAGACTGTTCCCAGAGTTCACGGAAAGTGACCATCGCAATCTCTGAGTTTGGTACTTCAATTCCGACCAGAGATTTACCTGGAATGGGTGCCTCAATCCGCACATCTTTAGCGGCCAAAGCCAAAGCTAAATCGTCAGAAAGATTGGAAATACGATTAACCCGCACGCCGACAGCTGGTTTAACTTCATACTTAGTCACAGATGGTCCGATTTCAGCTCGTTCAACAGTAGCACGAATACCAAAGCTAGCAAAGGTTTCTTCTAAAATCTTGATATTTCCGCGGACAATTTTCTTTTCTTTTGATTGATTTTTAGGCTTATCAGGCGCAAACAAATTGATCGTTGGCAGTTTGTAATCGAAACTTTCTTTAGGAGTGAAATTCACTTCCACATCTTCATCTATATCATCTTGCTGATCTTCTTCGTGTGATTTCTCAGTTATATCCTCATCATAATCGTAGATTTCCGGTTCTCCCTCTTCAAATTGAATCGGAGTATGCGCCAAAACATCATCATTTAAAATTTCTCCCATTTCAGGATCAATTTGAGATTCATCTTGCTCCATCTGAATAGCATTCATTGTTTCCTGTGCAGCTTTTTCTTCTTTCTCCACAAATCGTTGTTGGCGCTTCGCTTCCCGCTTTTCATTCCATGTATGATAAACTTCACTTAATTTTTCAAAAATATCATAAATTGAATATGGACTGATAAGAAGGAAACCTAACAATATCAAGAGAACACCAATAAAGTAAGAACCAATATTTGAAAATAAAAAGGCCACAGGAGCATAAAGAGCAGCTCCTAATAAACCGCCACCAGCAAAAGCACTGACTTTAAATGAGCTTAAATCTGTTAAAATCCGCGACAAGGTTATACTCAGAACCTGCTCTTTTAAATTTAAAATATTTACAAAATAAGCTTGAAATATGAGTAGAAAGCCAATAAAAATACTAAAAAAGCCTGATTTATAACCTTCATGCTTATTGACCCACTTAAAAAAGAAAAGATAAATGAGACTACCTATAATAGCCATATAGGCCAAACTTCCTACTAACAATCGAATAAGGTTGTAAAGAGTGATTCCAACGGCACCCCATTTTAAGGCTGCAAAAAGAAGCAAAAAAGCAACTCCGAAAGTTACTAACATCCTTCGAATAGCTTTTTGACGCTCTAATTCTGCTTTTGTCGGCCGTCGTGTTGTTCGGCCTTGTCTACTATTTTTCTTATTTGCCATAACCTTTATTATATCATAAGTTAGCTGCTAATCCAATGAAAGAAAAAAGCAGAAGTTCCATGTTTCCACTTTTTAAACAACATTGCTTACTTCCAAATCACATCATCATTCCCATCATCTTCTGGCAAGACAAACCACAAAATCAAGTAAGGGATCAGACCGATTCCATATACAAAAAATGCTACTCCCCAGATTAGTCGTACAATGGTAGGATCAATGTCAAAATAATTTGCAACACCTGCACAAACACCCGCAATTTTTTTATTTCGCACGTCTCTTGTCAATCTTTTAGCCATTCTCTATCCCTCCTTTATAGACTTATTATAACATAAAATGTTTATCATTAAATTAATCTAATAAAGAATTTCCGTATACTAATTGTCAAAAATTCATCGTCAGCAGGATTAAAAACATTACTTTTGCAATCGACCTAGAATAAAGTGAGAAATTGGTCCAACAATCAGAAAATTCAAAAGAAAAGCTACAATAAAATTGGTTAGCCAAGTTCCTAGATAATTGGCTAGTGAAAGCGGTACGCTATTAAAAAATATACCATAAAAAGGCATCGGTGAAACCATGATCAGAACCATACCACCTGAAACAAGAATAATTTTCTACCAAGTTTTATGGCATTCCGTTAAAAATTTAAAAGCAAGTTCTTTTACAACTGATTCTGCTACAAGTAGGTCCAAGAAAAAAGCGATAAACAATCCTGGCACATATCCCATTGCTAAATGAATCCCCCAAAAATGCCCTACAACAGACAACTACAAAATGCTCATTTCCAAAACCCTCATGCTACACATGAGGACTGTAAAAAATAATGATTTCCTAAAATTCTTAGGCAGCAAATGCCTCATTTCTTTATTGCTAAACGCTGTTTTAGTACAAAAAAAGAGCCCGATAGTGCCTTTTAGTTAGCATAGATAACCCTCAAAAGATTTGAAAAATTAGCTTGTTTATAGTAAAATGTGAATAGTTTTAAATTCAGAAAGGACATGTATGAAAAAATTACTCATTTTAGCATTGGCTGGAGCCTTATTTTTAACAGGCTGTGGCAGCATAAAAAAAGCTATTCGGGGAAATGAGACTTCGGGATCAAGTACAACAACATCCAGCTCAGATACCACAGATAAATTAGCTGAAGAACGAAAAAAAGTATTGACAGATAAGAATATCTCTTTCCCACAATTGTCTGATAAAGTCGCAGATAATGAAGCACAAGTGAAAATAACAACGACGGAAGGTGCTATCACTCTAAAACTTTTTCCTAAATATGCTCCGCTGGCTGTAGAAAATTTCTTGACTCATGCTAAAAAAGGTTATTACAATGGCTTGATTTTCCATCGTGTCATCAAAGATTTTATGATTCAAACAGGAGATCCCCTAGGAAATGGTACTGGCGGGGAATCAATTTGGAAAGGAAAGAATGAAAAGATTGATTCTGGAAGCGGATTTAAAACAGAGATTTCTCCTTATCTCTACAATATCCGTGGTGCGTTATCAATGGCTCGTTCTTCAGATCCAAATTCTAACGGTAGCCAATTCTTTATCAATCAAAACAATAAAGATAATTCTAGCAGACTATCAAGCGATGCTTATCCTGAAAAAATCATTGAAGCCTATAAAAAGGGGGGGAATCCTAGCTTAGACGGCGATTATACAGTTTTTGGACAAGTTACTTCTGGTATGGAAGTTGTAGATAAAATTGCTACAACAGAAACCGGTGAAAACGATAAACCCAAAAAAGAGATTAAAATTGAGAAAATTGAAATCATCAAAGATTATACATTTAAGAAATAAAGACAAAACAGAGTCTGGAACTTTTTTGTTCCAGACTCGTTTGTTTTCTATACACAGTAGTTGAGTGGGCTCTAATGCGCTAATGTTTCAGCTTTTACAGACCTACTAGACCTTGCAGAGGTGAGATGGTAAAATCGATTTCTTACGAAATACCGATTTTTGTCCCACTCCCCGTTTTCTTTATTCTTACGTTAATTGATTAAAATCCCAAATCTGATCCATCCAGCCTTCATAGAAATCAGGCTCGTGGCAGACCATGAGAATGCTGCCCTTGTATTCTTTCAGAGCTCGCTTCAGCTCTTCCTTGGCATCTACATCCAGGTGGTTGGTCGGCTCGTCCAGCACCAGAACATTATTTTCTCGGTTCATGAGGAGGCAAAGGCGAACCTTGGCCTGCTCCCCTCCGGATAGGACTTGAATCTGACTTTCGATATGCTTAGAAGTTAGACCACATCTAGCCAGAGCTGCTCGAACTTCTGCCTGATTAAGAGCTGGGAAGGCGTTCCAGACTGCTTCGAGCGGCGTCTGACGATTGCCGCTTTCAACTTCCTGCTCGAAATAACCCAATTCCAGATAGTCTCCACGTTCTACTTGACCAGCTATTGGAGGAATGATACCTAGCAAACTCTTTAGCAGGGTGGTTTTTCCGATTCCGTTAGCTCCTATAATGGCAACTTTCTGATTACGCTCAAAGGTCAGATTAAGAGGCTGGGTCAGTGGACGGTCATACCCAATCTGCAAGTCCTTGGCTTGGAAAATAAAGCGCCCTGGTGTGCGGGCAGGTTTGAAATCAAAAGATGGCTTTGGTTTCTCACTTTGCAGCTCAATAATGTCCATCTTATCCAGCTTTTTCTGGCGGGACATGGCCATATTACGGGTCGCCACACGGGCTTTATTGCGAGCTACAAAGTCCTTGAGGTCTGCAATTTCCTTCTGCTGACGCTCATAAGCTGCTTCCAGCTGAGATTTTTTCATCTCGTAGACTTCTAAGAATTGATAATAATCCCCAGAATAGCGGGTCAACTGCTGATTTTCTACATGGTAAACGATATTGATCACATCGTTCAAGAAAGGAATATCGTGGGAAATCAGAACAAAGGCATTTTCATAGTTTTGGAGATAGCGCTTGAGCCAGTCAATATGCTCCGCATCCAGATAGTTGGTTGGCTCGTCCAAAAGCAGGATATCCGGCTTTTCCAAAAGTAGCTTGGCCAAGAGAACCTTGGTCCGCTGCCCACCAGATAGCTCCGTCACATCACTCTCCATACCGTAGTCCATAACACCCAAAGCCCGTGCAACTTCGTCAATTTTGGCATCTAGAGTATAGAAATCTCGGCTTTCCAAGCGATCCTGTAGCTCGCCCACTTCCTCCATAAGAGCATCAACATCGGCTCCTTCCTCAGCCATGCTCATATAAATTTCATTGATACGGGCCTCAGTCTTGAAAAGCTCGTCAAAGGCCGTACGCAAGACATCACGGACAGACTGACCTTGCTCCAGCACAGCATGCTGGTCCAGATAGCCAGCAGTTACATATTTGGACCACTCAACCTTACCCTCGTCTGGTAGCATTTTCCCTGTCACAATGCTCATAAAGGTTGACTTACCTTCACCATTAGCACCAACCAAGCCAATATGCTCACCCTTGAGCAGACGGAAGGATACATCCTCAAAAATAGCCCGGTCACCAAAACCGTGGCTGAGATTTTTTACTTCTAAAATACTCATCTTTTCTCCTATATCATTGATTGCAGTTCCTTGATTATACCATCAAAAGGGATTTTTTGGCAAGACAGAAGAAAAGGAAAAGCGAGCAACTCAAGTCTCGCTTGCTTGTTCTCAATTCGCATGATGAGTATGTTTAGTAATCCACTGGATCAGTTTGATATTAAGCCAAAAACCGTAAATACCAAAGGTAACAAGCGTCAAGAGCCACCACTTAATCCAATTTCCAAAAAGCTGTATTGCAGTACCGTCAAAATAGAGACGGTGCCCGTCAATGACCGTATGCTTTACCTTCCAATTATATAGGATACACATGCCTCAAGGTGCACAGATACCCAGCGTCAAAACTGTAATCAAGATAGCTAAAATAGCATGACCAATGTAAGAAAATAGACCACCATCAAAATAAGACTCTTTATACATAATATCTTCTCCTCTATCTAAACCAATTCTTTCAGAAATTGAATCAGGGTTTCTGCTGAGCGTTTCCCGGCTTCAAGAATGAATTCATCAAAAGTGACATTAGCATCATGGCTAGCTGTGTCGCTCATAGCTCGGAGAACCATAAAAGGTAGGCCAATCGAGTGAGTAGCTTGGGCAATAGCAGCGCCTTCCATCTCGACAGCTAAAACATCTGGAAAATGCTGCTTGATGCGATTAATCTTATCTTGACCGGCAACAAAGCTGTCACCTGTCGCAATTAAACCAACACGACTCGTCTGATGTGTCTTTTCTAAAATCTTTTTCATTTCAGAAACCAAATAACGGCTAGCTTCAAAATAAAGTGGCTGGCGCGCCATTTGTCCGTATTCATAACCAAAAGCTGTTACATCTACATCGTGGTATACTAGACGGTCAGCAACTACAATATCGCCGATTTCCAACCCTTCGGCTACCGCTCCAGCAGAACCTGTATTGATGACAGCTGTCACTTTAAAGTCATTGACCAAAACAGCTACACTCATAGCAGACATGACCTTGCCGATGCCGCTTTCTACCAGCACGACTTCATGTCGACCGATACTTCCTGTATGGTAAACATGCCCCAAACGTAAGTGTTTTTCAGCATTTTCTAAGTTTTCCACTAAGATTTTTAATTCCTCAGGCATAGCTGCAATAATTCCGATTTTCATTATTTCCTCTCATTCTATCATAAAAAAAGCGAAAGTCTAAGCTTCTCGCTTTTTTATAGCCAAATAATAGCAGCAATCAAAGCCATCAAAAGCAGGACAATCCAAAATAGAATTTTGTTTAATTTCGCTTGAAATACTCCACGTTTTGCATTTTCAATGCGTCGGCTTTTGGTTACCGTTGGTTCCACATCAATTTGCAGCGTATCTTGATTGAAGCCACTATTTTGAGAGGAATAACCAAATTGACTTCTGGTCGTTTTTAAAATTTTGGTTTCTTCCTCATCATGCAAAGGTGGACCTGAAATATCTTCACCACGATTTGCCCTTTCAATCATTTCATCTGTTAATAAAGGTCTTCCCATAAGCGTTCCCCTATCTTCGATTCATTTTCATTTCCCAATATTGGAGTGCAATAATAGTTTTTGCATCACAAATACCACCACTAGCAAGGAGAGCTTTCGCTTCTTCCAAGGTCACTTCATAGAGTTCTAACGTCTCGTCCTCATCTTGTGGACGAGGATTTTCAACTTTTGTCAAATGGCTAGCGCTATAAAGTCTGATTCGCTCATTGCAAAAGCCAATCGCCGAATAGAAATCATAGAGCAGTTCCAATTCACCTGTATAGCCGGTCTCTTCTTCCAATTCACGCAAAGCAGCAGCTTTAGGATCCGCATTTTCACCGACTTCTAACTTGCCTGCCGGAATTTCATAAGAGGTTGCTTCAATAGCTTTGCGGTACTGCTTGACCAAAATCATTTTGTCTTCTGGGGTTAATGCAATAACTGCCACAGCTCCATTATGAAAAATCAAATCACGATAAGCTGTACCTTTCCCAGCTGGTAGCTGAACTTTATCTTTGACAAGGTTAAAAATAGGGCCTTGATAAATTTCTGTTCGTTTTAGCGTTTTTTCTTCAAAATCCATAGCCGTTCCTACTTATTATCTGGATGATGTGGCAAGCGTTTTGCGTATTCATCTTTGTTAATCTGACGACCACGTCCGATGGCAATAGCGTCTGCTGGTACATCCTTAGTAATGGTTGAGCCTGCACCGACAAGAGAATTGTCTCCAAGCTCCACTGGCGCAATAATGGTCGAATTAGAACCTACAAAAACATTATTTCCAATGACTGTCTTAAATTTCTGCTGTCCATCATAATTCACTGTAATCGTTCCAGCACCAAAATTAACATTCGCTCCCACTTCAGAATTTCCAATATAGGTCAAGTGTCCAGCTTTGGTATTTTCACCGATAGAAGACCCTTTCACTTCAACGAAATTTCCTACATGTACATTTTTAGCAAGACGTGAATCTGGACGGACATGAGCGTAAGGTCCTACCGTTACACCATCTGCAACTATAGACTCCTCAATCATCGAATTTGTAATCACAGTTTGTTCTCCGATAATAGAGTCAACAATATACGTACCGTTTGTCAAAATGCTGCCTGCACCAATTTTCGTTGTTCCTTTCAAGGTAACATTGGCCTCAATTTGGACTTCTGGTTCAATTTCTACATCTACATCAATATAAGTCCCTTCTGGATTAACAAAACTAACACCATTTAGCATGTGAGCTTGATTGATGCGCCGATGCATAATGCCTTCTGCTGTTGCCAACGCTATGCGGTCATTAACTCCCAGACTTTCATCAAAATCCTTCAGAGTATAAGCGCCGACTTTTTCACCATTTTCACGGAAAATACTGATTACATCTGTGATGTAGTATTCTCCTTGCGCATTATTGGTGTTGATATTTTTCAATGCTTCAAAGAGACGAGCATTATCAAAAACGTAAGTTCCTGTATTGATTTCCTTGATTTGTTTTTCAAAATCCGAAGCATCTTTTTGCTCCACAATTTTGAGTACTTCTTCATGCTGATTACGGACAATCCGACCATAACCAAATGGATTTTCCGCTTCTGCTGTCAAAATCGTTGCAACATTCTTGTGATTGATATGAAAGTCAATCAGATTTTTCAGGCTTTCTCCTGTAATTAAAGGAGTGTCTCCTGCAATCACCAATGTTTGTCCTGCCAGTCCTTTCAGTGCAGGCTCTGCCATCATAACTGCATGACCAGTTCCCAACTGCTCGGTCTGACGGACAAATTCTGTCTGACCTGCCAATACTTGCTCAACCATTTCTGCTTTGTGCCCAATCACCGTCACAGTCTTTCTTGGTGCAATGGCAGTAACACTTCTAAACACATGTTCTAACATGGAAATTCCAGCAACTTTGTGGAGCACTTTTGGTAGATCTGATTTCATACGAGTGCCTTTTCCAGCTGCCAAAATAATTGCATAATTTGTCATAATAGTTCCTTTTATCAAAGTAAATTTACTTTATTATATCACTTTTTGTATCATTTGTTAAGATTCTCTCTGTAATGCTTTAATCTGCATCTTTTATAGCGGATAAACCTTGTGAAATTCTTCTAAGACAACACCGCTTTCTTGCGAAAATTCCAAACCGACTTCTGCCAACCACTCTGTAAAAAGTTCCTGATGGACTTGCTGCCAATAAGTCAATGATTTGTCTCCCTCTCCTTCCTTGAAAGCATGGTCTGCTGAGACTTGACAAAAAGGCACTACAGAGACTTTAGTAATTTTAATGATACAGACGGCCCTGCCCTGACTGTCTAAGATGACATCAAAGGTTCCTGCTTGCGGCAAGGGTTCATTTTCAATCCTATAAAGTTCATAAGCCGAAGCTGTCGCTGTCTTCTCTCCACGCAGCACCAAATCAGCCAGTTGATCTGCAAAGACTCCGAAGGCCCAAGCATCGATTTTATCGCCAATAGCTGGATTGATTTTCCTATATGCCTGCCACATTTCTTTTGGAGTCATATTTACTCCTGCCTTTCTAAAGTGAAAATTATTATTTATAAAAAATCTTCCTACAAATCTGTATCTTTATCAAAGTCAATAAAGCTTCTCATTCAAAATCTAAAAAGTCATCATGCTCATAATAGTAAAGCAGAGCCTGCAAGCACTCTTCATCAGTCGCTTCTGCTTTCTGCTCCATGACTGATTAGAGAACATCCGCAAAATCTTCACCATAATAAATCAGCTCCAGTTCTTGCTCCCTTACCTGTGTAGGGTAAACATCCTTAGCATCCACCACTTGAGGATAATCAGCAAGCAAGTAGCTAGTCTGAAAATTCAATCTTCCCTTCTCCTTAGCATACAAACAAAAATCATCATCTAGCTCTTCAGATTTTACAGCCTCAATGATGTCTTTTAAGAAATAGATTTGGTTTTTCTTCATTGGTCAAAACTCCCTTTCCATTCATAAGCCGGATAAGCTCCTAGGCACTGATAGCCGAGGCTTTCTGCAACCTTCTTGGAAGCTCTATTGTGCGCATCCCATAGAGGAAAGAGTGAGCGCTTTTGAGCTTCTAGAATCATCTGGGCTCCTAGGATTTTGGCCAAGTCCTGCCCTTGGTATGCTGGCTTTGTGGCAATTTCAATCTCAAGGGCTCCTTGATAGACCAATCCTGTTGATACAGCAGCAATGATTTCTTCTCCCGAACAGAGTATAAAGCCAAAACCACCCGCTGCTTGAAACTGTTTAAAATCAGCAAAGTCACCCTGTAAATCCTGGGACCAAACTTCCTCAGCTAGACGCTCATATCTCGTCTCATCAATCAGAAAAAGTTGGCAGTTTGCTGGTATCCTGCTCTGCCATTTCTCCAAAGCCTCTGTGTCAAAGTCGACCCTGTCCGCAAAAGCATAGCGAGTAAACCGATGCAGCACACTCTGGCTATCCAAGAACTCCTGCCAACTAAGCTCCTCGGAGATAATGACCTTGTCAGCCAAGCTATATTTAGTGCTATACTCCTGCCAAAAATCTGAATCCGCCTGACCAGCCGGAAAGATGAAATTTCCTAATTGGTATAGGCAGGCTGTCTCAGATTCATTTATGAAGAGCTTCCCTAGGCCAGCATCCAAGCCGTAAACAACCATGTTTTTAGACCAAGAGTAAAAATACTTAGTCTTCATTGCTTTCACCTTTGATTCCCTCACTTCAAACTCCAGCCACCATCGATTTTGAGAATTTCGCCCTGCATGGGCTGAGCTTTTCCTGAGGCGAGAAATAGAGTCAACTCAGCTACTTCCTCTGGTTCTATCCAACGCTTAATAGGGGTTTCATTTGCCACCCAATCTGCTGAGCCACCTGGTTCAAAATCTGCCGCAGTCATCTTGGTTTTGACTGCTCCTGGTGCAATTCCAAAAATCTGAATTCTTGCTTCAGCATAATCAAGTGCTAATTGCCTGGTAAATCCTGCTAAAGCATGCTTAGAAGAGGTATAAGCATGACCGCCACCACCAGCTAAACTCGATGCGATAGAGCACATATTGATAATGATGCCTGAATTTTTCTTCAACATCTGTGTCAGATAATAACGAGTTAATTCTACCGGTGTCACATAGTTAATCTCGAAAATTTCTTGGATTTCTTGAGCAGTCTGCTCCAGTAAAGGTTTATAATCATCTAGTACTCCAGCTGTATTGCAGAGGACATCTACCTGCGGACACCAGTCAAAAATCGGCTGAAGCGCCAGCGTTAAATCTTGTTGAAGAAAATGAAAATCTCCTGTCAGATTTGGTTCTTTAGACTGGTCTACACCATAGACACGCCAGCCATTTTCCAAAAAGAGCTGTGCCTGTGCTCGTCCAATCCCTGAACTGACTCCCGTCACCAATACTGTCTTAGTCATGAACTTCCACCCAGTCATCTGCTAAGACATCACAAGGAGTCGGGCTCCACATGGAAAAGCCTTCCCCTTCGCCTGACACGTTGATAAGAAAGTACGGAGTCACATCAAGTGTCAATCCATTTTGTTCAATGCTGTCAAAAAGCTGGATGTAGTTCTCTGCCCCACCCCAACCAGTACGAACGTATTTCTTCTTAGCTTTCAGACCTGGTAAAATTTCTTCAAATGTCATTATCTTATACCTCTTTCTTCTTTTCATATAACTAGTATAGCAAAATATGATGTCCTACGCTGTTTTTTCCTTGCCTTTTGCTGCTACTTTTGCTAGACTAGCAAGAGTAAATTAATTTTGAGTAAGTATTTTTGTTTTTCATCTTTACTTTTTCTATTTTTTACACAATCTTTTAGAGAAAGGAAGTAAGATGTATGACACAAGGTACAGTAAAATGGTTCAATGCTGAAAAAGGCTATGGTTTTATTTCACAGGACAATGGACCAGACGTTTTTGCTCACTTTTCAGCGATTCAATCCGACGGATTCAAATCACTGAATGAAGGTGACAAAGTAATGTTTAACATTGAAGAAGGTCAGCGTGGTCTTCAAGCAGTCAATATTACGACATTAGCATAAAACAAGACAAGACTGGAAATCCCAGTCTTTTTATTGTTTTAAAATGACGTTATAATGTCAAGCTCACTTTTTTACCATAAACAGTCAAATTTGCAAAGATAATGAAATGTGTAGGGACATCTACTTAGTGCCTCCGCTTTTTCATTTCACTTTTTACCTATTTTTTCTTTCAGCAAACGGATGAACTCTTCATTGGTTCCATTCGTTATAATAGCATTCATCACTATCTTTCTTTGCAACAATTTAGTGAAAGTATCAGTTGGAAGTTGTTCTACTAATTCTTCCCAGCTTCGTTTCGTCAACTGATTCAGGTCCTTTAGGGCACTTGCTTCCAACCGTTTTCTTTCCGCTTCATTTTCAGGATAACCCATACCAAACTCACCATCAAATAATTTATCCAATGTATATTGTAGGTTCAATTCTCCTTGCCAACCAAAATTTAACCCTAATGGCAGGGAAGTAACATTTCCTCCATTGATTCGTCCAAAGAGGAAAGCATCTTGTGGGGTCTCTATATAGCCACACAAAAGACCTGGTAAACTATTACAGGCAAGCATCATACCTTGACCTGAAGAACAACCTGTTACAACAAAATCTACTGCTCCACTTTCTATTAAGAGACTAATCATCATCGCTATCTCACTATAAGAATACTGCTCGTTCTCCTCCTCAAAAATACCAAAATTCAGCACTTCGTCAGACGATTGGACTGCTTTTTTTACAGATTCAAATAGCAGCGAATTCATATTTCTTCGAGTGGTTCCTTGGATAACCGCAACTCTCATTTCAACTCCTTTTCCATTTTGACAAAAAGGTAACTATCGCCATTGCTTTCCTGAGGCTGCCGCCCAATCACATTGAAACCACAGCTAAGATAGAGCTTTTGAGCTCTTTGATTAAAATCTGCAACTGAGAGAGTTAGGCTTTTTACTGAGATATTTTCTTCAATAAACTGCAGAATAGTTTGTAAAAACTCTTCCCCTTGACCTTTACCACAATACTCTGGCTTCATCCCTAAACCTAGCTCTTGCTTGTCTTTGCCAACTGGGAAAAGACAGAAAAAACCATACAATTCATCATTTTTGAGAATTTGATAATAGTGATTGCCACGCGCTTCAGGAGATAAAATTTCTTCATAATCCTCAGGATCTGCTTGCATATCATAAAAGCTATAAATTCCTTCATAATGCCAATCATTAGCAATTTCTTCTGCATTACTTTGCCTTAATGGTTCAATCTTCATAGATATCATTTCTCAAAATTCCCAATAAAAACGTTTCTGATCAGCTTTTTCCTCACAATCCAATTTTCGATAAAACTCATGAGCCTTCATTCGTGAAATACCAGAGTTTATTCGAATACCTGTGTAACCAGCTGCCACGCCCTCTTCACGAATAGCCTGCATCAAAGCTTTGCCATATCCCTGACCTTGAAAATCTTTGTCAACTGCTAATGCCAACAGGTTGAGTAAAGGCGGAAAATAGAGGCAATCATAGCTAGCTGCATGAGCATAGCCAATCACTTGTCCAGCTTGGTTTTTGGCTACTAAAATAATCTGTTCTGGCTGCTGCAAAACTCGTGCTAATTGAGCTTTCGTTGCTCCAACATCATAATTGTAACCCAAGATCTCCAAGTTGATTTTTTGGATAGCTGCTGCATCTGACAATTTTGCATGACAAATCATCAAAACACCTCATTTCTGCTTCTATTATATCAACAAACAGCCTAGCTGGCTGTCTGGATTAAAACTCATCAATTGATTTCCGAATGGTGGTAGCCATAGATAAAATAGATTATCGTTCCGACTAGTAAAGCAAGCCCAAATGCTAGCCAAGTGTCAGAGCCATATTGGCTCATGAAAGACAGGCAGATAATAATCGATAGGATAGGCGTCAAAGGTACCAAAGGAGTTTTAAATTCCCCTGCTTGAGGAAGCCCTTTGTCCTTTCGAAGCTTCAGAATAGCAACTGCTAACAACATCAAATAAGCCAATGTACAGATATTCAAAAAGGAGGCAATACTTGCTAAAGGAAACATCCCCGCACAAACTGCTGCAGCTATTCCCACCAAAATCGTAGCATTTTTCGGAACCCGGCTAGTAGCAGTTAATTTTCTAAAGGACTTTGGCAGCAAACCATCACGCGCAATGCTATAAATCATGCGCGACAGAGCATAAGTCATGGAAATGCAGACAGTAATCAACGTCAAAATAGCCACTACCGACACATAATTAGCCGCCCAGCTAAGCCCCACACTACGAAGGGCGAAAGCGACTGCATCGGCTACATCTAACTGGCTGTAGTGAACAATCCCTGTCAAAACCAATGTCACTAATATATAAAGAACTGTTACAATGGATAGAGACAACACAATCCCTCGTGGAACATTTTTTTGTGGCTCCTTTATCTCGTCCACCGCCATAGATATGGACTCAAAACCCAAAAAGGCAAAGAACATCAGAGAAGCACCAGCCATAATACCAACTTCACCACCATACAGTTTACCAAACCCAAATGGAGCAAAATGAGACCAATTTTCAGGCTTAATAAAGAAGATTCCTGCCAGAATAAAAAGAGCAAGTGCCGAGAACTTCAAGACAACCAAAGCAGAATTAAACCGCAAAGCTGCTCTAGAATTTAACAGCACCACACCAGTTACAAATACCAAAACCAGTATCGGCAGTAAATCTATATAAGTCCCCGCCTGCGGATTAAAGGTTCCATTGAGCATCTTGGGCATACTCAAACCAAATCCATTCAGCAAACCTTTCAAATAGGATGCCCAACCAGAGGCAACACTAGATACAGCCGTCATAAATTCCATAATGGTCAGCCAGCCTACTATCCAAGCTGGAAACTCACCTAAAACAGCATAAAGATAACTATAAGCACCCCCATTTGCAGGAATCCTCGATGCAAATTCTGCATAAAAGAAAGCAGACATGCTCACGCAAAGAGCAGAAATAATAATCGAAACAACTAAAGCAGGACCAGCTAATGTGGCAGCTGCCGTTCCAGTAATCGTAAAAATCCCCGTCCCTACCATAGCGCCAATTCCTAACAAAATCAAATCCAACAATCGTAAATGACGCCGCATGCCAGTCCGATCTCGACTAACATCTTTTTTTCTAAATATACCCATCCCAAACTCCAATTTCCTAGATTGAATTATTCTACCATAAAAGCAACTAAAAAGGAATCCGACAGACTATTTTTTATGAAGGAAATTCAAACAAGAGTAAGATTTAACTTACTCCTGTTTTAATTACTATGTCAATAACATTTTTCATTATGCTTATCACTAATCTCCAACTTACATTGACACAATCTTACGGTAACTGCGCGATGTGATGAGAAAGACAAGTATATAGACGATAAAGAAGATAGTACAAACACTAAGCGTAACAGTTAGCATTAATGATGCATTCAACACACCTAAAACTTTCAACATGAGACTCAGCATATGATAAGCAAATGCCAGATGCACAAAAGCGAAAGCAAGCGGTAAGAAGAACACAGTCAAAATTTGTTTGCGAATGGTGCGCTTGGTCTGCTTTTCATCTAATCCTACCTTTTGTAAAATTACAAAGCGGTCTCGGTCTTCATACCCTTCTGAAATCTGTTTGTAGTAGATTACCAAAACCGTTCCCAGCATAAAGACAATTGAAAGGAAAATACCAATAAAGAAAACGCCACCTAACATACTCATAATTTCCTGCACACCTTGGATTCTTGTATAACCATACACACCGGCATTATCGGGGAGCGTCGTATTGAACTGTTTCAGCTTCTTCTGGTAAGCTGTATCCAAATCGCCCTTTTTCTTATTAGAAGCCCTGATATTCAAACCGCCATATAATTCTGTATTAATCGTGTAATGTTGCTTTTGTAAATCCACCAATTTTTGTGGGTCATTGACCACCATAAAAAGTGACTGAGGGATAATGATATTATACTGATCTGTAATATTTCCAAGAACAAAGTCCTCTTTTAAAAGTTCTTTAACTATCAATTCTTGCCCGTTCAGCTTAAGAGGCTGAGTTTGCCTGATAGAGATTCCTTTTGCAAAGATTACTGTCTCATTATCTTTTAAATTCAATGTTTTGCCCGTCATTTTCCGATAATCATCAGCTGAAAACAGCAGAATATAAGCCTGTGGAGAAACTCGTGTTTCACCTTTTGGATAAATATCAAGCTGATTGCCCTTTTGATTTTTAATTCCCATCGAATAATATTGATAAGCAGTTTTCTTAGTGACTGTTAAATGATTCTCTTTTGCAAATTCTGTCAATGCCTGATCCAATTGAGCAGCTGGCACTCCCTTCCCCTTTATCGTATAATCTTGGGGATACATCACGCTTTTAAGATAACCAGTACCTGCATAAATATTGACACCTCCAGCCAAGGTGACCAAAACCATCGTTGAAAGAATCGCAATCGTTGCCAATCCCACTGCATTTTTCTTCATCCGAAAAATCAAATTGGACACAGAAATCATATTATTAGGTTGATAATAATACCGTTTATTTTTCTGAAGCAACCGTAAAAATACCGTAACTCCTGCATTGAACAGCAGATAAGTCCCTAAAATAACAAAGAGAACAGCTATAAAAAATATACCAATTGCTGTCAGTGGATTTTTGACACTCAGAGCTAGGTAATAAGCATAGCCTAAAGAAATCGATCCAATAATCGTTTGAATCAGAAGAAATCGTCCTTTTCTTTCACCGCTATTCTTTTCTTTGGCCAATTGCAAAGCATTAAAACGCATAATACGAAAGCCGTTGATAACCACTAAGCCCGCAAAGATACAGGCATAGGTTGCTACAACAAAAATTAGAACAGGCAATTGGAAAGTGGAAACCAAGACAACTTTTAACCCCATCAATTTCAGGAGGAAAGCGTAAATTAAATTATCAAAAACAACACCAAGACTAATTCCAATAGTAACAGTTGTTATCCCTAAAATGAATAACTCAATAAACGTCATGATAAAGAGATGGCGTTTGTTTAGACCCAGCATCCCGTAAAGTCCTAACTCTTTGGAGCGATTTTTCATGACAAAGCTATTAGCATAAAAAACGATAATTGCCGCAGCAATTGTCACAATAATCACACCAAGAGCTAAGACAAACACAATGGAGTCTGCTCCTTGCAATTGTTGCAAATGAGGATTAAAGGCTAAAGAACTAAAAATATAGGAAATCGCTACCGCTAAGCAAGTGGCTAAAGCGAATGGATAATAAAGTTTGCGATTTTTTATCAGATTAGAAATCGCTAATTTTCCCGCTAATCTAAGCACCTTGATTCACCTCGCTTGCCATGACCGTTAAGGTATCAGAAATCTCTTGGAACATCTGCCGCTCCGTCTTGT
>NZ_KV815656.1:0-323 GCF_001814295.1 Streptococcus sp. HMSC067A03
GCAGTCATGATCAAAACGTGACGGTTCACTTGAAGCATGGCACAACTGATATCCAAGAAACCAAGAAAGTGAGCTTGACAGTTCGTTATCATGGAGCGGGTAGTCAAACGCCAGCTAATAATGTACAAACAGCAACGTGGACACGCACAGTAACGAAAGATAAGATCACAGGCACTGAAGTTTCGGCTACAGCTTGGATCAGTGACAAAGCTAATTATGACGCTGTGCCATCCCCAGTGATTCCAGGTTATAGGGTAGATGTTGCGGCTGTTCCATCAGAAACAGTCACTCAAGAGGATATTGTCAAGGATGTGCATTACACT
>NZ_KV815657.1:0-209 GCF_001814295.1 Streptococcus sp. HMSC067A03
TAGAAACCAATTCATAGCCTTGGGCCAGATAAGCTGATACAACCGTATCGTATTTCCTTTGCGCTGCTGCTGGAAGAGCTGCATCCGACTCACCAGTCGTTAATTCCACTTGGTGTTCTAGAGTCGTACCTGTTGTATCATCAACGACCGTGTAAGTCACTCGTTGCGTTTGGATAGTGTAATGCACATCCTTGACAATATCCTCTTGA
>NZ_KV815658.1:0-605 GCF_001814295.1 Streptococcus sp. HMSC067A03
CTTGAAGTCCATTTCATAACCCTCCTTTTTTCTTTAGTATAACAAGGAGAGGAACATTTGGCTTCCTTCTTTTCTCTTCCGACTTCTATTTGTGCCTTTCTGACAACCTTAGCTCAAGCAATTACACTTCTGGGATAAATTGTGAACGTTGAGAGAGAAGAGGTTATCTCTATATCGAAAAATTGTATTCATTCTCTCCATTTAAATTTATACAGTCCTCTATACGAATTTGTTTCTGCAGAAGAATCCTCACAGAGATTACGAAATTTAAATAACGCCTGCTTACGAAATTGCTTTTCCTATAAAAGCAATTTCGTAAACAAGCGTCTACGGTGATTATCATAAGATGAGTGTTCCCGCTAGGAAAATCCTAGCGGTAGACCAGAGCTAGACTAAGAGTAACTTGACTCCATCATCATAACACTCAACAAAATTGATAAAAATTATACTAATTCAATGATAGCCATTGGCGCTGCATCACCACGACGTGGTTCAGTTTTAAGGATACGAGTATATCCTCCTTTACGTTCTGCATAACGAGGTGCTAAATCAGAGAATAGTTTTTGAAGGGCAGTAGTTGAAGTATATTTTGCTGTTTCTTCATC
>NZ_KV815659.1:0-142348 GCF_001814295.1 Streptococcus sp. HMSC067A03
TCAAGAGGATATTGTCAAGGATGTGCATTACACTGCGAATCCAGTGATTCCAGACAAGCCAACACCTCCAGTAGTTCCGTCAGTCTCGGACAAACCAACACCTCCAACTTTGACGGTTGTACAAACACCTCCGACCAAACCAGCTCCAGCGAAAGAAAAGTTTTTACCAAGTACAGGTGATGTACAAGATGGTTCAACTCTTACAATGCTGACAGGTATCGGTTTACTTTTATCAGCTTTAGGTTTAGTTGGTCGTTGTAAAAAAGAAGATTGATGAACCTTTTGTAAACATATAAAAGTAAACTAAAGGTTGAATCATTCGATAGAAAGGATAAGCTTTACAAGCAACTTGGCATAGTTGATTTGTGAAGCTTCCTTTTTTTGTTAAAAGATTGAAACAATATGCTTGACAAAAGAAAGGCTTCATGATTTAATATACCCCATAAGGGTATAAATGGAGGTGCTTATGTTTCACTTATTTACGAAAATAGATAGTATTTCTACAAGTGAATTGGAACAAAAATTAAAAAAGAAAATTCAACTGCTAGATGTACGAACACCGTCTGAATATCGAAATGGTCATATTCAGGGTGCGAAGAATGTCCCACTCAATGAAATCGCAAGATACACGCCAGCAACAAATGAAACACTGTATGTCATTTGCCATTCCGGTGTGCGGAGCAAAATGGCAGCCAAAAAGTTAAAGAAAAAAGGCTACGATGTTGTCAATGTTCAAGGCGGTATGAGTGCTTGGACCGGAAAAGTTGTTTAAAAGTGATAAAGGAGGAAGTTGAATGAAAATTATCATTGTTGGTGGAGTTGCAGGTGGAATGTCTGCAGCGACGCGTTTAAGACGGCTAAAAGAAGATGCTGAGATTATTATTTTTGAAAAGGGGCCATTCGTTTCCTTTGCGAACTGTGGTCTGCCTTACTATGTTTCTGGAGAAATTGCTGAGCGGGAAGACTTGTTAGTGCAAACGCCTGAGAGTTTAAAGGCACGCTTTCGTTTAGATGTGCGACCTTTCCATGAAGTGACGGCTATCTCACCAGATCAACATATGGTGACGGTTCGGCATGACGGAAAGGAATTTACAGAGAGTTACGATAAGCTGATTTTATCTCCGGGGGCAAAACCTTTTGTACCTCCAATTGAAGGTTTGGAAACAGCTGAAAATACCTATACTTTACGTAATGTTCCTGACCTAGATGAGATTATGTTGGCTTTGGAGAAAGAACCAAGAGAAGCTGTGGTGATTGGGGCTGGATTCATTGGACTTGAAATGGCAGAAAATCTTCGTAAGCGTGGTTTGAATGTGACAATTGTTGAGAAAGCACCGCATGTTTTGCCACCGCTTGATGAAGAAATGGCTGCTTTTGTTCAGGCTGAATTGTTGAAAAACGGCATTCAAGTAGTTACTTCTCAGTCTGCTACGCGGTTTGAGGACAAGGGAAAGGTCATTGTGCTGGAGAATGGGCAAAAAATTGCTTCTGATGTGACCATTTTATCTGTCGGGGTGCAACCAGAGAATGCTTTAGCACAGGTAGCAGGTATTGAGTTGGGATTGCGTGGCGGTATCTTAGTCAATGAGCGTTATGAAACCAGTCAACCTGATATTTATGCGGTCGGCGATGCGATTGTTGTCAAGCAAGAAGTTACAGGAGAAGATGCACTGATTTCATTGGCTTCGCCTGCTAATCGTCAAGGTCGCCAAGTTGCGGATGTGATTGCTGGAGTAGCTCGAAAGAATAAAGGCAGCATTGGTACAGCTATTGTTCGGGCATTTGACATGACGGCAGCTTCAACAGGGCTGAGCGAGCGCATTCTTCGTATGAATGGCCTGCCTTATCAAGTTATTCATGTCAGTGGTAAGGATCATGCTGGCTACTATCCGGGTGCGACTGATGTGACCTTGAAACTCCTCTTTGAGCCAACAAGTGGCAAAATTTACGGTGCACAAGGTGTTGGGAAAAAAGGTGTTGATAAGCGGATTGATATTTTGGCAACGGCTATTAAAGGTAATCTAACCATTTTTGATTTGCCAGAGTTGGAATTTACCTATGCGCCACCGTTTGGCTCTGCTAAAGATCCGGTCAATATGCTGGGATACGCAGCCTTAAACTTGGTAGAAGGTTTGAGCGACAATATCCAGTGGTATGAATTGGAAGATGAACTAGCTGCCGGTAAGAAGTTCCTAGATGTGCGGACTGCCAGTGAGCTTCAACAAGGTCGTTTGAAAGTGGATACGGTTCACATTCCTTTAAATGAATTGCGTGAGCGTTTAGGAGAGTTAGACAAGTCGCAGGATTATATCGTGAGCTGTCATAGTGGACTTCGTAGCTATATTGCCGAGCGCATTCTCAAACAAGCAGGATTTTCTGTTCAAAATCTAGACGGCGCCTTTGCCTTGTACAAAATGGTCAAACCAGAGGGAGTAGAATATGGAAACTAGCATCAGCATGCCTGAATTTTATAAAAAATATCAGACAGAAACCTTATCCATTCTTGATGTGCGAGAAGATTATGAGTTTCAAATGGGACACGTGCCGACGGCAAAAAATCTGCCATTAAGCACTTTTGAGACGGGCTACAAACAACTCAGCCAGCAGGAGAAATACTATGTTATCTGCCAATCTGGCGCACGTTCTGCGGCTGCGTGTCAGTTTTTAAGTGCGCAAGGATTTGATGTAACCAATGTAGCTGGGGGCATGAATTTCTGGCATGGCGAGGTGGAATAAGGAAAGAGAAAAGAAACTGAATAAAAACCTTCCAAAAATAGTAAAAAGCTTAAAATCAAGTTATCAAAAACGTTGATTTTAAGCTTTTTCTTGTTCATTGCTTCATTTTGACTAGAAATTGAGTTTTTGTCCAACCTATAACTCAATAATATGTGGCTCATAACCAATAGCTTCTAGGAATTTGAGTAAGTCCGTTGTGTCTAAAAAGAGTGTTTTTTCATTGGTATTGGGGTGAAAACTCATTCGTTTTTCCGACATGATTTCTTTGTCAAAATAGACTTGAATATCTTTGTCTACATTGTTTAACAATCCAAAAGGAGAAACAACACCTGCTGGTAACATCATTTTTTCAAATAGACTATCAGATGATGCCATGCGGATTTTATTGGCTCCGACCAGTTCTTTAAACAAGTCCATGTCCAAGCGTTTTTTGTCGTCCATAATGAGTAAATAGTAGGCAGTTTTCTTTTTATTAGTAAGAAACATGGTTTTGGTGCGGACACCCTCGATGCCTTCGATGAAGCTGTCGGCTTGCTCGGTTGTAAGCGCTGGTTCGTGCTCTACGATTTCAAATGGAATGTTTAGTTTGTTTAGGGTTTCTTCCACTTTTGTGTATAAGTCCATTTTACTTGCCTCCTTTGGGTTATTTTATTACTTTTATTATACCATATTGAGGTGTATTTTTCTTTCAATGGGCGACAATCTGCACCAAAAGCAGTTCACTTTGTCGACTGGGTCGATAACTTGTCTGAAAACGAGTTTCGTTCATCAGCCAAGCTGACGACTTGCCTAAAAACAGATTTGCCCTGTCCGCCGGGCGGACGGCTTGCTTAGAAATCAGTTTGTTCTGTCAGCCGGGCTGAAACGTTGTCTGACAACAAGTTGACTTTTTCCGCCGGGCGGACAGTCTACCTAGAAACGAGTTTCGTCCATCAGCCGGGCGGACGCTCCCTTTGCTCAATAGATCAATTCTATTTTTTAAAAAAGAAGTGATAGTTAGAATAACGCTTTTACTGTGCAACGTCAATAAAAAACCTCAGCAAGCGAAGAAAACTACTGAGATTATTTTCGTTTGATAAAGTATTGGACGGCTTTTTCTAGCCGCTCTTTTTGAGCTTTAGGATCGTCCAAAGGATGGTTGAGGCATTCGGTGAGATTTTCGGTAATCATCAACTCAATGACACGCTCGACACTAGAGCGAACAGCGGTTAATTGGGTGATAACGTCTGCACAATCGCGTTCTTCCTCTATCATTTTTTGAATGCCACGTAATTGTCCCTCGGAGCGTTTTAGTCGCGTAATAAGCTTTGAGTTTGTCATGTTCTTGTCCTCTGTGTATTTTTTTACATTATATCTTGAATAGTCTCCTTTGTCAAAGTAGTCGCTTTTTCTTTGTGGTATAATGAAAGAGTTAAGGAGAAAAGTGATGAATATTTTAAAAAGAAATAATGTGACAGAAAAAGAACGTCAGCAGTTGTTAGCAGTCACGACAGCTTGCCATCAGCTAGATGGAACTTATCGTACCCCCTATCTTGATACGACTTACAACGTAGATAAAGATATGCCTGCTTTTTTCTTAGCCTATGAAGCAGCTAAGTTAGTAGGTTATTTATTCGTTTATGCTGATGAACCGAAAGAAGCTGAAGTTTCACTCTATGTGATACCTGCCTATCGGCGCAAAGGAATTGCTCGTGCCTTGCTAAGCGAATTTGCAAATGTAGCGACACAATACAATTTATCCGAAGTTGACTATGTGACAGAAACAGCTTTTTTGACCAAACACCCGAATTTTTTAGAGCATTTTCAATTTCACATAACAGATGCTGAGTTGTGGCTGGAGCAGCCGCGCAGACAATTTGCTTTAGAAAAGAGAGCGGGTTTAGAAGTTGTTTTGGCAGATTTGGACTTGGTCGAAGAGATTGCAACTTTCCAAGCAGAAGCGTTTGGAAATTCTTTAGAAAGCAGCCGCACTTATGCACGTGAAGCTATTTTAGATGATAATACTCTTTTGTTTGTATTGAAAAAAGATGGGAAAATTGTTGCATCTTGCTCTGTTGATATGAGCACAGATTTCAATTTTTTCTTTGGTCTAGCAGTGAAAAAAGAGCTACAGGGACAAGGACTAGGCTCTTATCTTATGTCGGCAATAATGAATGACATGTATGATCGGAATGATTTAAATTTCCAAATTGTGGTAGACAAGGAAAATACAGGAGCTTACAAACTTTACCAACGATTAGGGTTTCAAGTAATGACAGAAACCGTTTATGTCGGTAAGTAATAGGAGGCAAACATGTGTCAAGAATGTTATTCTAGGGAACGTAGGAGAATGCCTTTATTGAATCCTTAGTGTATGACGGTTTAGTTATGCCTTGATTTATGGTATAATGATAAAACATTTAAAAGAGGATAAAAGCATGAATATTCAACAACTGCGTTATGTTGTAGCGATTGCCAACAGTGGCACCTTTCGGGAAGCAGCTGAGAAAATGTATGTCAGCCAGCCGAGCTTGTCCATTGCGGTTCGAGATTTAGAAAAAGAATTGGGCTTTAAAATATTTCATAGAACGAGCAGTGGCACATTTCTGACACGTCGAGGGATGGAATTTTACGAAAAAGCCCAAGAATTGGTCAAGGGATTTGATGTATTTCAAAATCAATACGCCAATCCAGAGGAAGAAAAAGCAGAATTTTCCATTGCTAGCCAGCACTATGATTTCTTACCGCCTCTGATAACGGAATTTGCTAAACGCTATCCAAAAGATAAGAATTTCCGAATTTTTGAATCCACAACAGTGCAGATTTTAGATGAAGTGGCGCAGGGGCATAGTGAGATTGGCATTATCTATCTGAATAATCAAAATACTAAAGGAATGATGCAGCGGATTGATAAATTGGGACTAGAAGTGATAGATTTGATTCCTTTTCAGACGCATATCTATCTACGGGCAGATCACCCCTTAGCTGGGAAAGAGGAGCTTACTATGGAAGATTTGACAGATCTGCCGACAGTTCGTTTTACACAGGAAAAGGATGAATATCTCTATTATTCAGAGAATTTTGTGGATACTAGTGCCAGTTCTCAGATGTTTAATGTAACTGATCGTGCCACTTTGAATGGCATTTTAGAGCGGACGGATGCTTATGCAACAGGATCTGGATTTTTGGATAGTAATAGCGTAAACGGCATTACGGTGATTCGATTACAAGACAACTTGGAAAATCGCATGGTTTATGTTAAACGTGAAGAAGTAGAGCTTTCACCAATTGGTGCAGCTTTTGTTGCTGTTATGGAAAAATATTTTGCAAAAAGAGGTAAAAAATGAAACGAAAAGTGATGGTGCCAATTGTGATTGTAGCCTTAATTGCTTTGGATCAATGGGTAAAATTTGAAATTGTCAAAAACATTCAATTAGGTGAAGTAAAGTCCTTTATTCCAAAAATTTTGAGTTTGACTTATTTGCGAAATACAGGTGCGGCATTTTCAATTTTAGAAAACCAGCAGTGGTTGTTTGCGGTGATTACTTTAGTGGTGATTGGTGCAGCTATTTGGTATTTGAGCAAGCACATCAAAGGTTCTGTCTGGTTACTGTCTAGTTTGAGTTTGATTATTGCAGGTGGGATTGGAAATTTTATTGACCGCATGCGCCAAGGCTTTGTCGTGGATATGTTTCAGCTGGATTTTATAAATTTTGCAATCTTTAATGTAGCGGATAGTTATCTGACGATTGGTGTGATGGTGTTAGTAGTGATGATGTTAAAGGAAGAAGACAATGCAAGTAAAGGTAGAAATTAGTGGTATAAGGTTGGACAAGGCGCTTGCTAATCTGACACCATTATCCCGCAGCCTTGCTAATGAACAAATCAAAAGTGGGCAAATCTTAGTCAATGGACAAGTGAAGAAAGCAAAATATGCTGTTAAGGCGGGTGACGTAATTACTTACGAATTGTCCGAACCTGAAGCGATGGAATACGTTGCAGAAGATCTGCCACTGGATATTGTTTATCAAGATGAAGATGTGGCAGTGGTGAACAAAGCTCAAGGGATGGTGGTACATCCAAGCGCTGGACATACGAGCGGTACGCTGGTCAATGCCCTCACGTACCATATCAAGGATTTATCTGGCATCAATGGTGTTTTGCGACCTGGAATAGTCCATCGGATTGATAAGGATACATCAGGCTTACTTATGATTGCTAAGAACGATGATGCCCATATCAAGCTGGCTGATGAATTAAAAGCTAAAAAATCTCTACGGAAGTATTGGGCTATTGTGCATGGCAATTTGCCAAATGATAGAGGTGTTATTGAAGCACCAATTGGGCGAAGTGAAAAAGATCGCAAGAAGCAAGCTGTTACAGCTAAAGGCAAACCAGCAATTACTCGTTTTCATGTTTTAGAGCGCTTTGGGAATTATACTTTAGTAGAATTGCAATTAGAAACAGGTCGTACCCACCAAATCCGTGTGCACATGGCTTATATTGGTCATCCGGTAGCAGGGGATGGCGTGTATGGACCACGAAAAACGCTAAAAGGGCACGGTCAATTCTTACATGCTAGAACGCTTGGATTTACTCATCCTAAGACGGGAAAAATCATGGAATTTACAGCAGAAGTGCCGATCGTTTTCCAAGAAACATTAGCTACATTGAGAAAAGGACTGAAATGAGATTAGAGTAAGAAAATATGTAAACTCATGATAGTAGATTTCTTTTAAAAATTAGTCATTTTCTCTTATTTGTCAAATTTTTTATTTTATAGTAAAATGGGAGGGCGCCATAAATTCTAGGTATTAGTGAGGAGAAGATATGAATCAATTACCAAATTGTCCAAAATGCCAGTCAGAATATGTTTACGAAGATGGGTTACTATTAGTTTGTCCAGAGTGTGCTTATGAGTGGAATCCGGCTGAAGTCGATGAAGAAGATGATGGCATCAAAGCGATTGATGCAAATGGCAATCAACTTGTGGACGGAGATACTGTTACTCTCATCAAGGATTTAAAAGTCAAGGGTGCTCCAAAGGATTTGAAACAAGGAACGCGCGTGAAAAATATTCGGATTGTAGTTGGAGATCACAATATTGACTGCAAGATTGATGGCTTTGGTGCGATGAAACTTAAGTCAGAATTTGTTAAGAAAATCTGAGGTCAGTAATGAAACGAAATGTAATTTTTTATAGCCGCATGATATTGTTTATCTTAGGGTTTGTGGGAGTATATCTTGAAATTACAAAGCATGGCGGTCTTGGCATGCTTATGTATTATACTGTTTTGTCTAACATTATCGTAACAGCTTTCACAGCTTATTTGCTGTATCTAATGGCGCGTTCTGAAAGTCGCTGGCAAACGAAGACACTATTTCGGATTAAAGGCGGTGTCACTATGTGTATCATGATTACCTGTGTCATCTATCATGTTCTGCTTGCTCCGTTAGCGACTGATTTTTATCGACTGGAAAATTTCCTATGTCATTACATTGTACCGTTATGGTTTTTAGCGGATACTGTGCTTTTTGATAAACGTTTGCAATATCGCTGGTTTGATCCCATTGCTTGGACTAGTGTGCCTCTACTTTACATGGCTTTTGCCCTGTTTAATGGTTTGGTTCTCAAGTGGCCTATTCCAGGTGCTAAAGATAGTCCATTTGCTTACTTCTTTCTAAATATCCCAAAATATGGCTGGTCTTATGTCTTACAGTGGTCAATCAAAATTTTTATTGGTTATTTGCTTGCGAGCTTTCTGCTTTACGGAGTTATGTCCCTATCCTCACATAGGAAAGGGTCTTCTTAAATACTTGAAACAGCAAAATTTGTCTACTTGCCTGAAAAAAACTTTTTTTGAACGTTTTCTTCAGGTTTTTTCTTGCCTTAATTACTACTGGCGCTGAAAAATTAAGCTCTTCATTTTGTTGAGGACAGTTCATAAAGTAAACACCATTACTCTGTTTCCATCTAATGATGATTAAAGTAATTTTTTCAACCCATTGATATATTCCTGATAGCGTTCTTTTCTCAACTTATAAATAGCTTCATAGATATGCTGGTAATGAATATCATAAAAATTCATCGAGAAATTGATAAGAATGTGTTCCTTATCTGGAAATAAGCTCTTGATATAAGTTGAAATATGTTGGTCTGCTACAATTATATTTGTTTCGTCGTGATCCTGTAAATGGAGCGAACTATTCAAAAAGTCAATTACCACAATCCGAGTAATAGAAGGAGGAATATTTCTTGAAAAAGCATTCTTTAAAGTCGTTACATCGGCATTATTACTTGCAAAAATATACAAAGAAATAGGTGCCATATTGGCATAAATCAACTCCCTCAGTTGAATGGTCACATGATAAATGTGGTACTTGTATACTTCACCTGTCAATCCCACCTCTTTCATCCATTCTTTGACAAGTGGGCTCAAGAGGAGATAGAGGGGGTCAAACAATCCGCGGTGGTCATATTGGAAAATGTAAGAATTGGGAACCAAACTTTGTAAATTGCAGATAAAAGGCTTCATAAAGAAGAGCATGACAATCCTAAATGGTTGAGAATTGATCAGCTCATCTCCAAATAATAAGCGAAATTTTTGAATGAGCGGCAGTAACATTCCTTGTTTCATGATAATATCAAGAGCTGTATCGCGATCGTGTTCCAACCATTTGTCTCTAGAGAAAGGATTAGGGGTAGTACAATAGGCTAAAAATAGATAATCGTAGTCTGTCGGTGTAAACATCACTTGTAGGGCAGGTTCCAAAATTTTCTTGGTTAAGGTTATCAGTTTTGGATAGACAAGGAGCGTTTTTAGTTTTTCTAGCTCTTGTGAGGCAGGTAGAACCACAGGAAAATTCTTTCGTTTCCACATTAGCACCACGAGAATAGAAAAGAAGCGACTTTCTTCTGTAGCTGCTTCGAAGGCTTCTTGTGAGATGTGGGCATTGGAAGAACGAATCCATTGATAAATGAGTTTTAACTCTTTTTCTTTAATTTCATACAGATGAATGCCAAATTTATATTCCAGCAAAGCGATAAGGAACCGAATACGGTATTCTGGTCCAATGACTTGGTATCTGTCTAAGGATAACCCAACTTCTTTCAAAAAGTCCAAACACTTATCACGTATTCGATAGCCAGTTGCACGGGATATGTACTCTTTTTGGATAAAGCAAATGAAACTCTCTTTTTCTTCTTGTAAGAAGTAGCGCAAAAGGTGGAGAAAGGTTGAACTTTGATAAATCCGATGAAAACAGATGGAAGGATTGATTTTTGTAATCAGGTCTAAGTGAACTGTGTTCGCAAAAACTTTCAGATAAAATAAATCATTGAATTCCTCTTTCAATTCTGCTAGATGTTGATAGATGATTTTTTCACTAAATTCAGTGAGTTGTGCTAGTTGCTCAATATCAATCGTTTGAAATTCTAGAATGATTTGTAAAATGGTTGCTTTATTTAAAATTGATTCTTCCAAATATTTATCTAACATAAACGATTCTCCTCTGTTTTTTAAAATTACCATACAAGGAAAGGGCTTGTCAACTAAGATTTTAAAGAAAAGGGGCGTTATGAGTATCGTTTGGAGTCATTGAGGTTAAAAGGGCGCTATTTTAGTAGGTTTGTCTCATTTTAAGTAAGTATTTTTGAATTCAATTGAGAAAAAATTTACACATATTCTATTTTAGTATTTTACGATATAAAATGAGTTTTTCAATCATTGAATCAAATCTCTTATCAATTTTTTAGTATATAGATGTATAATAAGCATAGCAATTATAAATGTGAAAAGGTATTCTATGAAATTAAAAATTTGTAAAAATGATTTTAGTCTTCAATGGAATGGCACTTACAATTTTGCCTTAGTAGATTATCCTGAGATTAACAGCTGGGAATTGGAAAAAATTGCCAAGTTCGTGGCGTATGAAAAAATATACAATAGGAAGACTCAAATAGAGTGTGAAAATCCTGTTCTACAAAGCCTAGTCTGTCAGTATCTGGATAATAGTAAAGTAATATATCCGTTTACCCCGCGTGACAGAAAAGAAGCTAGAACCTTTAATGTATATGGTGAATGTGTGATGTCAGATTATCTCAGTCATACTTGCACTGTGGAAACTGCTAAGGAGATTTTGAAAAGTGGGAAATTATTGTCTGCCACGAAGGCTTTTGGTTTGGCTGGCAAACAGCTTGTGAACGATAAACGAAATGCAGCAGGTGATCCAGCGGATTATTTTGACTATGTCATGTTTGGGTGGTCTAATACGACATCTGGTTATAGGTTAGCAATGGAACGATTGCTAGAAAGAAATCCCACGGAAGTCGATCTGGAAGAAGCTTTCATACCTGGTGTTAGTTTTCATTTCCGGTATGAAACTATTGTGAATCAAAAGGGCTATGTATTTGATGGTTATCATGCAGCAAAAGTGAAAGATGAGGTATTGTTAGATCTCAGTCTTTGTGTCTGCATTATTGCAAGTCAAAATAAAAAGGAATTTGAAGGTATTATTCCAAATTATTTAAAAAACAGGATTCATTATTTAGATTATCAAAACGATGGACTGGTAAAATGGAATGATAAGGTATATGAAAAAGTGCTTGAGCTAGATGGTAGAGATAGGACGACCACTAGCATATTGTAAAAGATTTTGATAAGATAGAAAGTAATTAGGAGGCAGCTATGGATTTAGCAGAAATTAGAAAAGAAATTGATCAAATAGATGTAGACTTAATTACCTTGTTAGAAAAAAGAATGGCGTTAGTGAGCCAAGTAGCTCTCTACAAACGTCAGACTGGGAAAGCAGTATTAGATACTCAGCGTGAGCAAATTATTTTAGAGAAAGTTGCAAATAGTGTGCAGGAAAAACAGTATGAAGATACCCTTGTGCAGACTTTTTCAGATGTTTTAAAACATTCACGTGCTTATCAAGAGCGGCATATCTAATATAGGAATGATAAAATGAAAAAAATTCATAGGTTAAAGTGGGTCAATATCGGAAATCAAGTGATAGCTATTACGGTATTGTCCATTCTTATGGGACTAGTAATTGGAACTATTGATACGATATTTGGGCGAACGCTTATATTTTTAAGTGAAGTCCGCATCTTGCATTCCCTTTATTTGATTCCTTTTTTAGCTTTTGCAGGATTAGTGATTGTATTTCTCTATCAGAAATATGGTGGGAAAAGTAGCAAAGGAATGACCTTGATTTTTGAAGTTGGTCATGGTGTAGAAAATCACATTCCCAAGCGCTTAATCCCTCTTGTTATAGTGACGACTTGGTTGACGCATCTTTTTGGTGGTTCGGCCGGTCGAGAAGGAGTAGCAGTACAATTAGGTGCCACAGTCTCTCACTGGTTTTGCAAGAACTTTTCTACTCCTAATACTTCAAAAGTATTTTTAGTTACAGGAATGGCTGCTGGTTTTGCTGGGCTATTTCAAACGCCACTGGCTGCAGTTTTGTTTGCGATGGAAGTCTTGGTTGTAGGAAACTTGCAGCTGACTGCTTTGTATCCTGCCATGATAGCCTCTCTCGTTGCTGCTTGGACATCACATGCGTTAGGTCTTGAAAAATTTATGCAACCAATTTCTGCTCATTTGGGATTATCTCCAATACTTGTTATTAAATTAGTGCTCCTTGGAGTTTTATTTGGACTTTGTGGCAATGTATTTGCTTATGCTCTCTTGTGGAGTAAAAAGAAAGCGGCAACTATTTTTCCAAATCCCTACAAACGAATCGTGGTGATGGGAATTGTCTTAAGTATTGTCTTTTTATTGTTGGATAAAGGTCGATACTCAGGGCTTGGAACAAATTTAATTACGGCTAGTTTTGCTGGACAATCTATTTATTTATATGATTGGTTCTTTAAATTACTTCTAACAGTTTTGACTTTATCAGCAGGTTTTCAAGGTGGAGAAGTGACACCGCTTTTTGCCATTGGGGCAAGTCTAGGCGTTCTACTGGCAGGTTTATTTGGTCTTCCAGTTAGCTTGGTTGCGGCGCTAGGCTATGCTGCAGTTTTCGGAAGTGCTACCTCTACTTTCTTGGGACCGATTCTGATTGGTTGTGAGGTGTTTGGTTTTAGCAATTTTCCATATTTTTTCATAGTCTGTGTCGTGGCATTTAGTCTTCACCGACAACATTCGATTTATGGAGCCCAAAAAATTCGATATTGAAAAATAATCTTCTATGAGGTTTTAACTTGTAGGAGATTTTTATTTTGTGTTATACTAGAAAAAGCAAGATTAGAAAAGGAAAGTCATGACAAAAGTAGATTCCATTTTTAAAGAAAATATTCGAAAAATTTTACATGAAGGTGTTTTTTCTGAAAATGCACGTCCGCGCTATAAAAACGGGAAAGTTGCTAATTCTAAGTATATCACTGGTTCTTTTGCTGAGTACGATCTGAGCAAGGGAGAATTCCCTATCACAACGCTTCGTCCGATTGCTATCAAATCAGCGATTAAAGAAGTCCTCTGGATTTATCAAGATCAATCCAATAGCTTAGAAGTTTTAGAAAACAAATACAACGTTCATTATTGGAATGATTGGGAAGTAGGAACTACTCGCACTATTGGTGAGCGATATGGTGCTGTTGTTAAAAAACATGATATTATCAATAAAATTTTAAAACAGCTGGAGACGAATCCTTGGAATCGTCGAAATATTATCTCACTTTGGGACTATGAAGCTTTTGAAGAAACAGAAGGATTATTGCCTTGTGCTTTTCAGACCATGTTTGATGTCCGACGTGTAGATGGTGAAATCTACCTAGATGCAACTCTGACACAGCGTTCAAATGATATGTTGGTAGCTCACCATATCAATGCCATGCAGTATGTCGCATTGCAAATGATGATTGCTAAGCATTTTGGGTGGAAAGTTGGCAAATTCTTTTATTTTGTCAATAATTTACATATTTATGATAATCAATTCGAGCAAGCAGAAGAATTGCTCCGGCGTGAACCAACGGATTGTGCACCTCGCTTGATATTGAATGTTCCAGATGGAACCAACTTTTTTGATATTAAAGCAGACGATTTTGAATTAATTAATTATGACCCTGTTAAGCCACAGTTGAAATTTGATTTAGCAATTTGATAATGAAACAAAATTTCTCTGAATGTAAAAAAGTTTATTATTTTGATACAAATTGGTTTTGCTTCCTATGCAATTCCAATCGCCTCCCAGAATGTAAATAAAAAGAATTCACAGAAAGCTGAGTTTCACTAGACTTATTATGTTTTTTCAAAAACTAATAAACGAAGAGGCTTATTTAACTATTTTCCAAAGGCAAATATAAATTGTCTGGTGATTTGATAGTTAAAATCAGCCTTTTTTACTGAAATTTGATAAAATAGAACTATCAATTCAAAGGATGAGGGAATGACGAAGAAAATTGTAGCTATTTGGGCACAAGATGAGGATGGCTTGATTGGGCGAAACAATAGATTGCCTTGGCATTTACCAGCTGACCTTAAGCATTTTAAAGAAACAACAACTGGACAGGTTATTTTAATGGGTCGGGTGACATTTGACGGGATGAACCGTAGAGTGTTGCCTAATCGTACTACGATTATTTTGACAAGAGATAAGTCGTATCAAGTAGACAATGAGCATGTATTGATCTTTCACGATGTCACTTCTGTTCTAAAATGGTATGAGATGCAGGAAAAAGAGCTTTATATTATTGGTGGTGGTCAAATTTTTTCTGCATTTGGGCCTTTCGTTGATGAGTTAGTTATGACACGTATTCATGCTAGTTTACAAGGAGATACCTATTTCCCGAAAGAGTTTGATATGACGAAATTTCAGGAGTGTTCTCGTCAATTTTATGCCAAAGACGAAAAGAATGAGTATGATTTTACTGTAACAACCTTCCAGAGAAAGGAGTCGTAATGGAACGTAGTATTTTCGGATTTTTTACGGCTCTTTTGTGTGTCGTTTGTGTCATGGCGGCTACACAGGCTTTTCGTAAAAAGCGGTATGGATTATCAGTTCTCTTTTGGCTGAATGCTTTTACAAATTTGGTGAATAGTATTCATGCTTTTTATATGACCTTATTTAAATAATAAACAACTAAACGAACGAAAAAGAAATTGTAATGAATAGATTGGAGTGAAAGATGCCTACAAATCGTACGAGCGAAATGATGGTTTATTGTTCTTTTTGTGGTAAAAGTCAAGAAGAAGTTCAAAAAATTATTGCAGGAAACAATGCATTTATTTGTAACGAATGTGTGGAATTAGCACAAGAAATTATTAGAGAAGAATTAGCAGAAGAAGTCTTGGCAGACTTGTCGGAAGTACCAAAACCACAAGAATTGCTTAACATTTTAAATCACTATGTAATAGGGCAAGATCGTGCAAAGCGAGCGCTGGCTGTTGCTGTATACAATCACTATAAACGTATCAATTTTCACGATAATCGTGAAGAAGAGGATGATGTCGAATTACAAAAATCCAATATTCTTATGATTGGTCCAACTGGTTCTGGTAAGACTTTTCTTGCTCAAACTTTAGCGAAAAGTCTAAATGTTCCCTTTGCGATTGCAGATGCGACAGCTTTGACGGAAGCTGGCTATGTCGGGGAAGATGTTGAGAATATTCTCTTAAAACTCTTACAGGCGGCAGATTTCAATATTGAACGTGCAGAACGTGGCATTATCTATGTAGATGAGATTGACAAAATTGCAAAGAAAAGCGAAAATGTCTCTATTACTCGTGATGTTTCTGGTGAAGGCGTTCAGCAAGCTCTGCTTAAAATCATTGAAGGGACTGTAGCTAGTGTACCTCCACAAGGCGGTCGCAAACATCCACAGCAAGAAATGATTCAAGTGGATACCAAGAATATTCTTTTTATCGTTGGCGGTGCTTTTGACGGAATTGAAGAAATCGTCAAACAACGTCTAGGTGAAAAGATCATTGGTTTTGGTCAAAATAACAAAGCCATTGATGAAAATAGTTCTTATATGCAAGAAATTATTTCCGAAGATATTCAAAAATTTGGGCTTATTCCTGAATTGATTGGTCGTTTGCCTGTGTTTGCAGCGCTTGAGCCTTTGACAGTTGAGGATTTGGTACGAATTCTCCGTGAGCCTAAGAATGCTTTAGTGAAACAATATCAAACGCTTCTTTCTTATGACGATGTTACATTAGAGTTTGATGATGATGCTCTCCAAGAGATTGCTAACAAAGCTATTGAACGCAAGACAGGTGCTCGTGGCTTGCGCTCGATTATCGAAGAAACCATGATGGATGTCATGTTTGAAGTACCAAGTCAAGAAAATGTGAAGTTAGTGCGGATTACCAAGGAAGCAGTTGATGGAACAGATAAACCGATTTTAGAAACAGCTTAAGCGAGGTGTTGTATGGAAATTAATACGCACAATGCGGAAATTTTGTTGAGTGCAGCCAACAAATCTCATTATCCTCAGGATGAGATTCCTGAAATTGCTCTTGCTGGGCGATCCAATGTTGGAAAATCTTCTTTTATCAATACATTATTAAATCGAAAAAACTTAGCGCGAACTTCTGGTAAGCCAGGGAAAACGCAGCTGCTGAATTTCTTCAACATTGACAATCAACTTCGGTTTGTGGATGTCCCAGGCTATGGCTATGCCAAAGTTTCTAAGACAGAACGAGCTAAGTGGGGTAGAATGATTGAGGAGTATCTGACGACTAGGGAAAATCTCAGAGCAGTTGTAAGTTTAGTGGATTTTCGGCATGAGCCAAGTGAAGATGATGTGCAAATGTATGAATTTCTAAAATACTATGAGATACCCGTCATCGTTGTAGCTACAAAAGCAGACAAAATTCCACGCAGTAAATGGAACAAGCATGAATCGGTCATTAAAAAAAGGTTAGATTTTGATAAAAATGATGATTTTCTTATTTTTTCATCTGTAAACAAAGATGGTTTAGATGCGGCTTGGGATGCGATTTTGGAAAAAATTTAGGAATGAAAGAAAAGAGGCTGGGACAAAAAATCCCGGTCTTGCTTTTTCGTTAGAAATATCTTTTGACACGTGATACGGTAGCTGATTGCTCAACGCACTGCTTTGAGGTTGCAGATAGGACTTGCGAAGCAAGTCTCAACTTTGTTTGTCTTTTAGACTTCAAAAAGTTTCTAATCATTTTCGCGGAACTGGAACTACGAACGAAAAAGTAAAAATTTTTAGTTCTGTTCTATCGCCTTTATAATGAATCTGTCACCAAATTGTAACTAAGTAACGAGGATTTTATGTTATAATCAAACATATATTATACTGGAGAAATGAACTATGAGAAAGAAAAAATTGAAAAAAAGAGTTTTAACAGTTCTGGTTTTGGTGGCTGTTACTTTATTAGTTAGTGCAGTTTTATCCAAGCAAATTCGCCCAGCTAGTGCCAATGATGAGGCTTACCAACGTCCCTTGACCCAAACAGAAGTGTTTATTTCACAAATTGGTGAAACTGCTCGTCAATTGGGTCAAGCAAACGATTTATATGCTTCCGTTATGATTGCACAGGCCATTTTGGAAAGCAATTCTGGACGTTCTGCTTTATCAGCTGCCCCTCATCACAATTTATTTGGAATTAAAGGTCAATACGCTGGTCAATCTGCTACAATGCCTACGCTAGAAGATGATGGGAAAGGAAATACTTATAAGATCAATGCAGAGTTTAGATCGTATCCGAGTTATTTTGAATCTTTGCAAGACTATGTAGCAATTTTAAAGCATAGTCGCTATACCTATGCTTGGAAGAGTAATACGACCAGTTATATGAATGCGACAGCAGCTTTGACAGGGATTTATGCGACGGATACAAGCTATAACGTCAAGCTAAATAATTTGATTCAACAGTATAATTTGACACAATACGATGTACCAGGTACGCAAACAACTAGCGCTACAGCATCTAACAAGGTCTACAATCCTTATCGTCAACAATATACAACACAGGAAGTGTTAAATTTGGATGTTGCTTGGGCGAATCGTCGTCGATAATATTTGTAATTAGATGAGAGAGATTGGGATTTTTATCCCAATCTTTTTTGTTCGGTGATGAAATTAGTTTATTCGCCTATTTTTATGGATCTATAAAGAAAACGTTTCCCATAACTAAAAGTTTGTGATATAATGAACACATCGTTTTTATGACAAAAAACAAGGGGAGATGAGAATGTCAGAATTGTTATTTATTTCAAAAATTGAATATGCGTGTCACAAAAAGGAAGAATTATTTAACAGGAGCAAAGCGAAGTATGCAATTCGTTCGATGTTTGCAGGGGCATTTTTAACATTGAGTACAGCGGCGGGAGTTATTGTAGCAGACCTAATGAATGGATTTGCTTCTGGGACTGGACGTTTTGTTTTTCCGTTTATTTTTGCTTGGGGATTAGTTTACATTCTCTTTTTAAATGCTGAATTAACTACTTCAAATATGATGTATTTAACGGCGGGAACCTTTTTGAAGAAGATAAATTGGAAAAAAGCTTTGCTCATTTTACTATATTGTACATTTTTTAATTTAGTAGGCGCTCTTTTTATTGGTTTTATCTTTAATCAAACTAGTGAATTTACTCATCTCACATCAAAGAGTTTTTTAGCTGGGATAGCAGAGCATAAATTGTCTCGTCCTAATCAGCTCGTCATTTTTGAAGGGATTGTTGCCAATATTTTTGTTAATATTGCAATTCTATCTTATTTGTTGTTGAAAAATTCAACTGCAAAAATTCTGATTGTGATTTCTGCCATTTATATGTTTGTTTTTTTAACCAATGAGCACTTGGCAGCTAATTTTGCATCATTTTCTTTAGTAGCTTTTAATAAAATTGCTGGGCAAATAGAGGTTTTTAATCTTTTAAATATTTTAAGGCATTTTAGTGTTACTTTTTTAGCTAATTGGATTGGTGGAGGGCTTTTGATTGGTTTGTCCTATGCTTTTTTAAATAAAGACGAAACTACTTATGTAGATTGAAAATAGACCGTTCGTGCATATAAATATGTGTTCAAAAAAGTAGAAGAAGAGGATGGAAACGTTTCTCTTCTTTTTATTTGCTTCAAAAAAAGAAAGAATTAAAATCTGTTGCCATAATAAAAGGCATGCAATTTGACTGTATCCGCCAACAAATCGCAGAGCAAGGTAGATTATGATAAAATAGAACTAGTTTTAGATGAGAAAAGAGATTTCATGAAAGATTTATTGAAATATTTTAAAGGTTATGTGAGGGAATCCCTGTTAGGACCGCTTTTTAAATTGTTAGAAGCCAGTTTTGAATTAATGGTGCCAATTTTGATTGCGACAATTGTTGACCAAATAATCCCTGAAAAAGATAGTACACATCTTTATATCATGGTCTTTTTATTGGTTGTCCTAGCATCGTTTGGTGTTGGGGTGGCGATTGTTGCCCAATATTATTCCTCAAGAGCAGCGGTAGGATTTACGCGTCAATTGACCAAAGATTTATATCAAAAAATTATGCGTTTGCCAAAAGCTCAGCGAGATAACCTGACAGCATCTAGTTTGGTTACTCGTTTGACAAGTGATACTTATCAAATTCAAACTGGTATTAATCAATTTCTTCGTCTGTTTTTACGTGCGCCGATTATTGTTTTTGGCTCGATCATCATGGCATTTTTGATTAGTCCAAGTATTACGCTGTGGTTTTTGCTGATGGTTGTAGTCTTAACCGCTATTATCTACATCATGTCACGTTTCGTCAATCCACTTTATGCTAATATTCGTCGGATTACAGATAATATTGTCAGTATGACACGTCAACAATTACAAGGTGTGCGTGTTATCCGTGCTTTTGGACAAACAACTAAAGAAATTCAGGAATTTCAAAATATCAATGAAAATTATAAGACTTGGCAGATAAAAACAGGAATATTGTCTAGCTTGATTAGTCCGTTGACTTTTTTAGTGGTAAATAGTACGCTGATCATGGTTATTTGGCATGGTCATCTGGCTATTGGACAGGATTTGCTGACGCAAGGGAAATTAGTTGCTTTGGTCAATTACCTTTTGCAAATTTTGATAGAACTGTTGAAATTGGCGATGCTCATTACTTCTTTGAACCAAAGTTACATCAGCGCTGGACGAATCCAAGAGGTTTTCGAACAGGAGGGAGAAGATGTTCTGGCAGAGTTACCGATTGTTTACTCTGTGAGTGATCAATCTATTTCTGCTCAAAATGTTACGTTTACCTATCCACAAGCCGCTCGTCCAGCATTAGAAAATATTTCGTTTGATTTACCATCTGGTCAGACTTTGGGAGTGATTGGAGGAACAGGAGCAGGGAAATCAACTTTAGTGCAGCTGTTGGCACATTTGTATGAGGCAGATGCAGGCCAGTTGGCTATTTTTAAAAATAATCGAAGTCCTCGAAATCTGAAAGAATGGCGTTCTTGGATAAGTTTAGTACCACAAAAGGCAGAATTATTTCGAGGAACCATTCGCTCAAATTTATCTTTGGGATTGGATGGTGATATGAGTGATGAACAGCTTTGGTGGGCTCTTGATATTGCGCAAGCTAGTGACTTTGTACAGGAAAAAGAAGGTCAGCTAGATGCTGTAGTAGAAGCATTTGGTCGAAATTTTTCTGGTGGTCAACGTCAACGGCTGACGATTGCGCGAGCTCTAATACAAAAAGTTCCTCTTCTTGTATTGGATGATTCTACTTCGGCACTTGACTATTTAACAGAAGCTAAACTATTGCAGGCTATTAAAGGAGAATTAAAAAACACAAGTTTGATTTTAATTTCTCAACGAACCAATAGCTTGCGTGCAGCTGATCAGATACTTGTCTTGAATAAAGGACAACAGGTCGCTCTTGGCACACATGAAGATTTGCTTCAAACGAGCGATATTTATCTAGAAATTCATCTCTCACAACATAGCAGGGAGGAAAAGCATGAAAACTAGATATTCTAAAAGTAGTTTGCAACGCCTTGCAAGTGACTTATTACAGCAACGTTGGCTTGTCCTATTAGCCACAGTTGGAACGATTATTCAGGTTGCCTTGACCATTTATTTGCCGATTTTAATTGGAAATGCAGTTGATAGTGTTTTACTTCCCGATGCAAGTCAGCATTTGTTTCCAATTCTTTCTAAAATGAGCATGGTGATTGTTGCTAATACAGCAATTCAGTGGCTTAATCCTTTAATCTATAATCAGTTAATTTATAGCTATAGTCAGAAACTTCGGGATGCTGTCATTCAAAAGATTCATCGCCTTCCCTTAGCTTATCTTGATCGTCAAGGGAGTGGTGATTTAGTGAGCCGCTTGACGACGGACGTGGAGCAGCTAAATAATGGTCTGCTCATGGTCTTCAATCAGTTTTTTGTGGGTGTGTTGACCATTTTTGTAACGATTGTGACAATGGCAAGGATTGACTTTTTCATGATGATATTAGTCTTGCTTTTAACCCCTTTATCCATGCTAATTGCAGACTTTATCGCTCGTAAAAGCTATAAGTTGTTTCAAAAACAGACAACAGCTCGGGGGCTTCAGACACAATTTATCGAAGAAAGTCTCTCTCAGGAAAGTTTGATTCAAAGTTTTAATGCTCAAGAGCAGTTCATTGCGAACTTTACAAAGGGGAATGAAAGCTATGCGGATTATTCTCAGGAAGCGATTTTCTATTCCTCGACTGTCAATCCAGCAACGCGTTTTGTAAATGCTCTTATCTATGCGATGATTGTAGGATTTGGTGCAGCTCGTATCATCAACGGCTCTAGCTTTACGGTCGGACAATTAGTGACATTTTTAAATTATGTCAACCAATACACCAAGCCTTTCAACGATATTTCGTCTGTCATGGCCGAATTACAAAGCGCCCTTGCTTGTGCAGAGCGCTTGTACATGATTTTAGATGAAAAGGAACTTATAGAAATTGGAACGGAAGAACTGGTAAGCGGGGGAGTCTTGGGAGCTATTCGTTTTGAACATATATGTTTTGGTTATGAAAAAAACAAGCCCTTGATTCATGATTTAAATATGACGATTCCTGCGGGAAGTAAAGTTGCTATTGTTGGTCCAACTGGCGCAGGAAAGTCTACCTTGATCAATCTTCTGATGCGCTTTTATAATGTAGATGCGGGCAAGATAAAACTAGACGATCGAGATATTACAAATTATACTCGAGTGTCCTTCCGCCAGCAGTTTGGCATGGTGTTACAAGAAACGTGGCTGAAAAAGACTACGATCCATGATAATATTGCTTTTGGGCGACCAGAAGCGAGTCGAGAAGAAGTGATAGCAGCTGCTAAAGCAGCGAATGCACATTTTTTTATTCAGCAATTACCGAATGGTTATGACACTTATCTAGCGGACGCAGGTGACTCTTTATCACAAGGACAACGGCAGTTATTGACGATTGCGCGTGTTTTTCTAGCTGTACCTAAAATCTTAATTTTAGACGAAGCAACTTCATCCATTGATACACGAACCGAAGCGCTTATTCAAAAAGCTTTTAATAATCTAATGGTAGGAAGAACCAGTTTTATCATTGCTCATCGTCTGTCTACTATTCAAAATGCAGATATCATCTTGGTTTTGGTTGATGGTGATATTGTCGAACATGGCAGTCATCAGGAGTTGATGCAAGCGAAAGGTATGTATTATCAAATGCAGACAGCGCAGGGAAGTTTGGGTATTTAAAATTAACAAATGGAAAAACTTAGGGAATGATATACTATTTGAGACAAATTCAAAGGATCGTTATCACATTTTCCCACATCTTGTTTTTAGTGTAAACTGTCATATAGTTTTCAAAACTTATAATTGTTCTTTCCTTACTTGCTCTAGTCCAGTTTCAGTCAGATGATAGATTTTCTGACAGACTTCTTTTAGAAAAGTACGATCATGAGAAACAGTAATAAAAGCTCCGGTATAGCTTGTAAAAAGTTTTCGAATTTGTGGCTGTGAAGTAGGAGAAAAGTTACGTGTCGGCTCATCTAGCAACAAGACATTTGCCTGATCTAATACCATTTTTAGCAGCAGCAATTTGGCCTTTTGTCCACCAGACAGTTGAGAAATGGGATGATGTACTTCATTGCGTGTGAATTGTAGACTGGCTAGGTGTGTGAGGATTTTTTCTTGCTCAATAGCCTCTCCTGTAGATGTTAGAAAATCTATTGGAGAATCGGCTTCGTTTAAAATATCATGATAGTTTTGAGGCATATATCCTAGTGTAATGCCTCTCTTTTCTTTCAGTAGATGTCGCAGTTCTTTGAGAAAAGTAGATTTACCGACACCATTTTTACCAATAATCCCAATCTTCTCCTGTCCCAAAAGTTCAAAGTTAATATTTCGTACTAAGATATGTTCTTCTATCTTTAAACACATTTGTTGGATAGTAAGTACTCTTTTTGTCGATGGGAGAGGGGAAATGGTAGGAAATTCCAGAATGATAGCATCTGCTTGTGTTGGTAACTCTGTCATTTTAGTGGCTTCTCGATTAAAACGTTTTTCTTGCGAGAGAATATTTTTCATTTTTTTGGCTAGTAATCTACCAGCTGTGCTGTCATGAGTATGACGCAAGACATGCTCCACACTTTGTTTGACTCGCTGGTGTTTTGCCATTGCTTTTTGATATTCTTCTCGTTCTTTTTTTGCATCTTTTGTTTGCTTTTTAAATGTCTCCTGTCTCTCTTGGCTATAATTCTCATAATCAAGATTTCGAACAGTCGTTCGAGCTTCCTGTTTTTTCTTAATCAATTCCAAATGAATGATTTTTGTCGCTACATGGCTCAAAAGACTTTCATCATGTGAAACGAAGATAACTGTTCGAGGTGTATTTTGGAGAAAATTTTCTAGCCATATCAGAGTATCTAGATCTAAATCATTAGAAGGTTCATCTAAAAAGAGAAAGTCCCAATCAGTAGAGAGGATTTTTAAAAGTTGAATTTTTAATAGTTCGCCACCAGATAAAGAGGCCATTGTTTGCTGGCTAGTAAAACGTTCACTCTCAAAATGGAATTCTTGTGCAAAGCGGTAAAGTTTGTTGTAATCTAGGTCTACTTCCACATCTCCAAAAAAATAGTCGTTAAGGGAGAGTTTTCTTTCATTTTTAGGTAAACTTTGCGGCAAATAAGCATAACGATTATAGCTTTTTTGAATCTCTCCCGTATAACTAACATAGTCCGAAACAAGTGCGTCATTCATGAGTAGTTTGAGAAGAGTAGATTTTCCATTTCCTTCTTCTCCGATAAGGGCAATTTTATCACCTGTATTAACAGTGAGTGACAAATCACTAACCATGTTTTTGAAGTCTTTTAAATGTGTAATGGTTAAATGTCGAATTTGTAGCATATATGTCCCCTTATGATGTTCATTGTCATTTTAGAGCTAAGAAAAACAGCCCTATTTACCTAGTAGAGCTGTTTTTGCTTTTGGGTTGCTAACAAATATTGCAAAGCAAGTAGTTTGCGATGGATATATTTAGCCTTGAGAAGTAAAACTGTCTTCTTTGAAAATGAGCAAGAGCACAACAAAAAATCTACTAGATAAAGTTTCCTTTAAGCAATAGATTTTTTGTACATAAGCTCCTTACCTCCGAATTTCATTGATTTTAATATAACAAAAAAGTGATTTAATGTCAAAAGAGACCTGAGTTAAGTTTTCAATCGGGAATAAATTAATAGGAATATAAAAAATCCCGAAACAATTTTCGGGATGGAGTGTTATTACACATTCAAGACTTTATCTAAGAAGTCCTTTAGACGTGGGTGCTGTGGATTATCAAAGATTTGGTCGGGTTTACCGTCTTCTAAAAACTCTCCGTCAGCCGTAAAGATAACACGGTTTGCCACTTGGCGAGCAAATCCCATTTCATGAGTTACGATAATCATAGTCATGCCTTGCTTGGCCAATTCTTTCATAACATTGAGAACATCTCCAACCATTTCAGGATCAAGAGCAGAAGTAGGTTCGTCAAAGAGCATAATATCAGGATTCATAGCAAGTCCCCGTGCAATTGCAACACGTTGTTTTTGTCCACCTGAGAGGCTATCTGGCATGGCATCAGCTTTATCAGAGAGACCGACTTTTTCTAATAGCTCCATACCGAGTTTTTTAGCTTCGGCTTGTGTCATTCGTTTGTGCTCGACAGGTGCAAAGGTGATGTTTTCTAAAACGGTCATGTGAGGGAAGAGATTGAAGTGTTGGAAAACCATACCGATATTTTCACGAACTAGATCAACATCTGTGTTTTTATTGGTCAAATCAAATCCGTCCACAGTGATGGTTCCACTTGTTACTTCCTCAAGGAGATTTAAACTGCGAAGAAAGGTTGATTTTCCTGAACCTGAAGGTCCGATGATACAAACGACATCCCCTTCATAGAATTTGGTTGTGATTCCTTTTAGAACTTCATTTTCCCCATAGTATTTATGTAAATCGTTGACATCAATTTTTAACTTAGCCATTATTTAATCCTCTTTTCTAAGCGTTTTGCAAGTCTAGTCAAAAGAGTAATGATAATCAGATAAAAAACTGCTAGGATAGCATACATTTTGAAACTTTGGTAGTTACGAGCAATGATGATTTTACCTGTTTGGAAAAGTTCGACAAGACCAATGGCGGAAACAATTGTTGTATCTTTCAAAGCAATCACAAATTGATTGACGAAATTTGGTAACATGATTTTTGTTGCTTGTGGCAGAATAATCTTTCTCATTGTCTTGGAATAAGAAATACCAAGACTGCGACTGGCTTCCATTTGTCCAGCTGGAACAGCTTGAATCCCACCACGAACGATTTCTGCAATATAAGCTCCAGCATTGAGTGAAAGAGCAATCGTACCAGCTACAAAATCATTAATTGGGTTTTGATGGCCTGTCATTGATTCAATAAGGTTTGGGATGCCCCAGAAGATAAAGGCTGCTAGAATCATAAGTGGGATCCCACGAATAACATCTACGAAGACTTCTGAGATAATGCGGAGTGCTTTAACAGGACTTACACTAAACATCCCAAAGATGATTCCGATGACCATAGCGATTGCAAATGACAGAAGTGCGAGTGCCAAAGTAATTCCAAGACCACTTAACAATTGCTTGTAGTTATTTTGGAGGAGCCCCCAAATGGTTGTTTCATCAACTGTATTGTCTGAAGAGCTAGTATTTGAGTTTGATTTCTTTAAATACTTATCAAGAATTTTTTGATACTGACCATTTTTTTTGATATTTGCTAAACCATTATTAAACATTTGGATCAATTCAGGATTACTACCCTTTTTTACGGCAAAAGCAGTATCTCCAATAGGAGTTCCTTTGATTGGTGTTTTCAGTTTTTGGCCTTGGCTAATGGAGTATTTAACAACAGGTTCGTCATCCATAACGGCATCCACAGAACCAGAGTTTAGACTGTCATACATAGAAGAAGCATCAGAGAATGTTTTGATTTTGTAATCATATTTACTTTGATTTTTTGTTAAGAAAGTTTGTGAAGCAGTTCCGTTTTTAACACCGATTGTTTTACCTTTCAAGTCTTTATAAGAAGCAATTGTACTTGATTCTTTGACGGCAAGGATAGCGTTTGCAGTATAATATGGTTCTGAGAAATCAAAGGTCTCTTTACGAGCATCTGTTACAGACATCCCTGCAATCATTCCATCAGCTTGTCCAGATTGTACAGCATTTAAAGCAGCGTCAAAACCAGGATTTGTGATTTCGATCGTGAAACCTTGGTCTTTGGCGATAGCTTTTATCAAATCCATGTCAATCCCAGTATATTTGTTATTACTATCTTGGAAAACGAATGGTGCAAAGGAAGAGTCGCTAGCAATGGTATATTTTGCTTTGACAGGAGTTGCTTTTTTGCCAGCAGGAGTAGTAGTTTCTGGAGTGGAACTAGTTGCCTTTGTAGATCCTGTCCATTTTGAGATGATTTTATCAAGAGAACCATCTTTTTTCATTTGAGCAAGTGCTTCATTGAATTCCGTTACTAGATACTCATACTTGCTTCCTTTTTTGACACCAAATGCAAAGCTGCCAACAGCTTCCCCTTTCATAGAAATTTTTAAGTTTTGGCCTTGCTTGATAGCATATTCAATAACAGGCTGATCATCCATCATAGCATCAATTGAACCAGAGTTCAAACTATTATAAGTCAAATCAGTCGTATCAAAAGTTTTAAGATTAAATTTATATTTGTCTTTGATTTTTTCCAAAAAACGTTGAGAAGCAGTTCCGTTTTTAACCCCAACAGTTTTTCCTTTTAATTGTGAATAACTACTAATCGTATTTGTTTTAGTCGTTGCGATGACAACTTTTGTATCATAATAAGTATCAGACATGGTGAAGACTTTTTCACGGTCTTTGGTTTTTGTCATTCCAGCCATGATAGCATCTGCCTGACCAGATTGAACAGCATTGACCGCTGCATCAAATCCAGGGAAAGTCATATTGATGTTCCAACTTTTTAGTTCAGCGACTTTATTGATAATATCTACGTCAATACCTTTGTAAGTTTGATCGGAATCTTTAAACTCAAAAGGTGCATAGGCTGTATCCGATACTACTTTGATTGCATCTGCATGGATATTAGTTGTAGCAAGTAGTGGTAGTAAAGCTAACAAAAAAGCTATGATTTTTTTCTTCATGAGTCTCTCCTTTAAATAATATTTTTAAATTATATCAAAAATATCTTCAAAAGGCAAATATTTTTTGTTTTTTATGTTAGATTTTATGACATGTAAATTTTCGATTTGTATATCTAAGGGATAAAATATAAGGTAATAAGCTCAGAAATTTGAAATGATGATACTTATGTTAAAATAGTAGAAAGAGGTGTTATATGATAAACAGAATTACAGACAATAAATTTAAATTGATCTCCAAGTATGAGCCTTCAGGTGATCAACCACAAGCCATTGAGCAATTAGTGGATAATATTGAAGGTGGTGAAAAAGCTCAAATTCTCATGGGAGCGACAGGAACAGGGAAGACTTATACTATGAGTCAGGTTATTCAAAAGGTCAATAAACCGACCTTAGTCATCGCTCATAATAAAACTCTGGCTGGTCAGCTCTATGGCGAGTTTAAGGAGTTTTTTCCTGACAATGCGGTCGAATACTTCGTGTCTTACTATGACTATTACCAACCGGAGGCTTATGTGCCTTCAAGTGATACTTATATTGAAAAGGATAGCTCGGTCAATGATGAGATTGATAAACTTCGTCACTCAGCAACCTCTGCTCTCTTGGAGCGCAACGATGTGATTGTTGTGGCGTCAGTCAGCTGCATTTATGGTTTGGGCTCTCCTAAGGAATACTCCGATAGCGTGGTCAGTTTGCGTCCTGGTCTAGAAATTTCCCGAGATAAGCTACTCAATGATCTGGTAGATATCCAGTTTGAGCGTAATGATATTGATTTTCAGCGGGGGAAATTCCGGGTGCGTGGTGATGTAGTAGAAATTTTTCCGGCTTCTCGTGATGAGCATGCCTTTCGAGTAGAATTTTTTGGTGATGAAATTGACCGTATTCGAGAAGTAGAAGCGTTGACGGGACAAGTTTTGGGTGAAGTGGATCATTTAGCAATTTTCCCAGCTACTCACTTTATGACAAATGACGAAAATATGGAGATTGCCATTGCCAAGATTCAGGCCGAGCTGGAGCAACAGCTGGCTATCTTTGAAAAGGAAGGAAAGCTCTTGGAAGCCCAACGATTGAAACAGCGTACGGAGTATGATATTGAGATGCTCCGTGAGATGGGCTATACGAACGGTGTTGAGAACTATTCTCGTCACATGGATGGGCGCAGCGAAGGTGAGCCGCCTTATACCTTGCTTGATTTCTTCCCAGATGATTTTCTCATCATGATTGATGAAAGTCATATGACGATGGGGCAGATTAAAGGGATGTACAATGGTGACCGCTCGCGGAAGGAAATGCTGGTCAATTATGGTTTCCGCCTGCCGTCTGCCTTGGACAATCGTCCGCTGCGTCGGGAGGAGTTTGAAAGTCATGTTCATCAGATTGTCTATGTATCTGCGACACCGGGTGACTATGAGCGAGAACAAACGGATACAGTAATTGAGCAGATTATTCGACCAACTGGGCTTCTGGATCCAGCAGTCGAAGTGCGTCCGACTATGGGACAAATAGATGATCTTTTAGGCGAAATCAATGCGCGTGTTGAAAAGAATGAGCGAACGTTTATCACAACGTTGACTAAAAAGATGGCAGAAGATTTGACAGATTATTTTAAAGAAATGGGAGTTAAAGTCAAGTACATGCACTCGGATATCAAGACATTGGAGCGGACTGAGATTATCCGTGACTTGCGCCTGGGTGTCTTTGATGTCCTGGTCGGGATCAATCTGCTGCGTGAGGGAATTGATGTACCAGAGGTCAGTCTGGTTGCTATCCTTGATGCAGACAAAGAAGGTTTCTTACGAAATGAGCGTGGTTTGATCCAAACCATTGGTCGGGCTGCCCGCAACAGTGAGGGTCATGTCATCATGTATGCTGACACGGTGACTGACTCTATGCAGAAGGCTATGGACGAGACCGCTCGCCGCCGTCAAATTCAGATGGCTTATAATGAAGAACATGGTATTGTACCGCAAACAATCCAGAAAGAAATTCGTGACCTGATCAGTGTAACCAAATCTGTCCTGCCAGACAAAGAAGAAGTCGTTGAAATCGAAAGCCTCAACAAGCAAGAGCGCAGGGATATGATCAAGAAACTGGAAGGCCAGATGCAAGAAGCTGCAGGACTTCTCGACTTCGAACTGGCTGCACAGATTCGCGATATGATTTTAGAGATAAAGGCGATGGACTGAGGGATTTCAAGGAGGAAAGCAAATGGACATCACTATCAAAGCAATGGAAACAGCTGAGGAGATAGAAGGGAAGCCCAGAGTTCATTGGCAGACATGGCGTGAAGCTTATGATGAGATTTTACCTGCGGAATTTCAAGAGCAGATGACTTTAGATAAGTGCCGATTTTATAGTCAAAAGTATCCTGAAAATACCTTGATCGCTTTGGATGATGCTAAAGTGGTTGGCTTTGTTAGCTACGGTGATTTTCGAGATCCAGCTACGATAGCGGGTGAAATTTTCGCCTTGTATGTCTTAAAAGCTTATTATGGCAAGGGTGTAGGACGGCAGCTCATACAGGCCGCTTTTGCTGCCTTGGATGGTTATCAAGAGATTTTATTATGGGTTTTAGAAGATAACAAACGTGCTATCGCTTTTTATGAAAAAATGGGTTTTGTTTTTGACGGTGAGGAAAAGAGCGTTGACCTAGGAAAAGCCGTGAAAGAAAAACGAATGATCTACTCGAGAAATTCTAAGAGTTAGTTTGGAAATAATAGATATATTTGTAAGGAGCACCATATGCGTTATGCACTTTTGCTTCGTGGCATCAGTGTCGGCAGGAAAAACAAGGTCGTTATGGCTGATTTGAAGAAAGATTTGGCTGGGTTGGGTTTTGAAAATCCAGTTTCTTACATCAACAGCGGCAATCTTTTCTTTGATAGCGAGGAGCAGGAGGAGAGGATTCGGGAGAGCTTGACTGCTTATTTCAGTCGGTCTTATGATTTTCCCCTGCCTTTTGTCCTTGTCAGCTCTGCCATACTTCAAAAAGAAACAGACAATCTGCCTGCTTGGTGGCAGGATGAAACAGCCTTTCGGCGAGATGTTCTCTTTTATCTGCCAGAGGTAGACAGGGAAAGCGTTCATGAGCTGGCAGGCAGTTGGGCGAACGACAAGGAGCAGCTGCATTTTGGGCAGACAGCTTTCTTTTATAGCAATGCTGACCAAGCGGACTATCTCAAGTCCAACTATCATAAAAAACTGCTCAAGTCCAGTTTCTACAAGCAACTAACCATCCGAAACGACAAGACTTTCCAGAAGATAGTGGAGTTGGTAGGTACAATTCAAAAATGAATAATTGATAGATTTTGGTCTCCTTTTTGCTAACAAATTTATTATTTGAAAAAAGTTCAAGTTGAAGTAACGAATTAAGTTGAACGTTTTTAACACTTATGGTATTTTCGTTGTTGAGTAAGAATATATTGATAAGAGACCTATGTATTTTAGTGTGAACTTTGAAACATCTATATACTAAAATTATGCTATAATAAATGCTATGTATACCAAACCAACTTCTGCCTATGTACACATTCCGTTTTGTACTCAAATTTGTTATTATTGTGACTTTTCTAAGGTTTTTATCAAAAATCAGCCAGTTGACGCCTACTTAGAGCACTTGCTTCAAGAATATGCTTCTTATGATATAAAGCATTTACAGACGCTTTATATCGGTGGTGGGACACCGACAGCTCTTTCAGCGAAGCAGCTGGAGTTTTTGTTAACAGAGCTGACGAAAAAGCTGGATTTGTCATTGTTAGAAGAACTGACTATTGAAGCCAATCCAGGGGATTTGGATCCGGATAAGATTGCTGTTTTAAAGGTTTCACCTGTGAATAGGGTATCTTTAGGTGTTCAGACTTTTGACGATCGCATGCTCAAGCAAATTGGTCGCAGTCATTTAGAAAAAGATATCTATGAAAACATCGTCAATCTGAAGCTGGCTGGATTTGACAATATCTCGATTGATCTGATCTATTCGCTGCCCAAGCAAACTATGGATAATGTACGAGAAAATGTAGCCAAGGCTGTTGCGCTAGATATTCCTCACATGAGTCTTTACAGCTTAATTTTAGAAAATCACACGGTTTTTATGAATCGGATGCGACGTGGAAAACTCCCTCTGCCTAAAGAAGATTTGGAAGCAGAGATGTTTGAATACATCATTGAGGAGTTAGAAAAAGCTGGTTTTGAGCACTATGAGATTTCCAACTTTTCTAAGCCAGGTTTTGAGAGTCGACATAATCTTATGTACTGGGACAATGCGGAATATTTTGGTGTTGGAGCTGGAGCATCTGGTTATGTCAATGGAGTTCGCTACAAGAATCACGGTCCCATCCGTCATTACTTAGAGGCAGTCGAAAAAGGTAATGCCCGTGTGAGTGAGGAACACCTTAGCAAGCAAGAGATGATGGAAGAAGAAATGTTTTTGGGATTGCGCAAGAAGTCAGGTGTATCTAAAAAGCGCTTCGAGGAAAAATTCGGTCTTTCCTTTGAAGACCAGTACGGAGCTGTTGTGGCTGAACTGACTGAGCAGGGCTTGCTAGTGCCAGACAGAGATATCGTGCGCATGACCAAACAAGGCCTCTTTTTGGGCGATACGGTTGCTGAGAAATTTATATTGGAGTAAATCATGGGCTTAACTTATCAAATGAAAATGAAAATTCCTTTTGATATGGCAGATATGAACGGCCATATCAAGCTGCCAGATGTTATCCTGCTGTCCTTGCAGGTATCGGGGATGCAGTCGATCGAGCTTGGCATCAGTGACAAGGATATGCTGGAGCGGTATAATCTAGTCTGGATTATCACGGATTATGATATTGATGTAGTACGGCTGCCTAAATTTGGGGAAGAAATGACGATTGAAACAGAAGCTTTGTCATATAATCGTTTATTCTGTTATCGTCGGTTTACTATTTATGATGAAGCGGGAAATGCTATTATTAATATGTTGGCTACTTTTGTCCTTATGGATAGAGATAGTAGAAAAGTGCATGCAGTAGAGCCAAAGATTGTTGCACCTTATGAAGCAGAGTTTTCTAAAAAATTGATTCGTGGACCGAAGTATCCAGATTTGAAAGAACCAATTAGCAAAGATTACCATGTCCGTTTTTACGATTTAGATATGAACGGCCATGTTAATAACAGTAAGTATTTGGACTGGATTTTTGAGGTTATGGGTGCAGATTTTCTCATGAAACATATTCCTAGAAAAATTCATCTTAAGTATGTCAAGGAGGTACGACCTGGCGGACAAATTACCTCTAGCTATGATTTGGAGGGCTTGGAGAGTAATCATCAGATTTCTAGCGATGGTGATATCAATGCCCAGGCAAGTATAATATGGAGAAGTTGTGATGACAGAAGATAGTAAATGGTTAGAATGGGCAACTCGTCTGCAAACTTTAGCACAAAATGGATTAGCCTATAGCAAGGATGAATTTGATATTGAGCGATTTCAGGAGATTCGTCAGATTGCAGCTGAAATGCTAGTCACTCCTTCTGGTATGCCACTTGAAAAAGTAAAAGAGCTGTTTTGCGATGAAACGGGTTATCAAACACCGAAATTGGATACACGTGCAGCAATTTTTAAAGACAATATGATTTTGCTTGTTCAAGAAAAAAACGGACTATGGGCTTTGCCGGGCGGATGGTGTGATGTGGATCAGTCTGTAAAGGACAATACAATAAAAGAAGTAAGAGAAGAGGCAGGTTTAGAAGTTCAGGCAGACAAACTGATTGCCGTTTTAGATAAACATAAAAATAATCCAGGAAACTCTACCTCAGTACATCACATTACCAAAATATTTGTTTTGTGTACGAGCTTAGGTGGGGAGTTTAGAGCAAATGCTGAGACGATAGCTTGTGGTTATTTCGCTTTAGATGCATTGCCAGCATTATCTGAATCTAAAACGACTACTCAACAAATTGCAATGTGTTTTGAGGCGCAGGCATCCAATAACTGGGAAACCCGATTTGATTAATAAAGTATAGATTTAAAAGTTGAAATAGAAAACTATTTTCAATTTATATAGATTAGAGGAGTATTTAAGCTTTTAAATTAGAGGAGAAAATGAGTGACTTATAAAGGCTATTTAATTGATTTAGACGGAACAATTTATAAAGGAAAAGAACGTATTCCTGCTGGTGAAGCTTTTGTACATGAGTTGCAACGGCGCAAGATTCCATATTTATTTGTGACGAATAATACAACACGTACACCTGAGACTGTTCAGGCTATGTTGGCGGAACAATTCAATGTTAAAACACCTATTGAAACGATTTATACAGCAACTTTGGCAACGATTGATTATTTAAATGATAAAAATCTAGGAAAGAAAGTCTATGTGATCGGCGAGGCTGGACTTAAAAATGCTATTTCAGAAGCTGGTTATATCGAAGACACCGACAATCCGGATTATGTAGTTGTTGGTTTGGATTGGGAAGTAGATTATGAAAAATTATCGATTGCTACTTTAGCTATCCAAAAGGGAGCCCATTTTGTAGGAACCAACCCTGACCTTAATATTCCGACAGAGCGTGGTCTTATGCCCGGAGCGGGCTCTATTGTTACTTTAATTGAGGTCGCAACTCGTGTAGAACCTGTTTATATAGGTAAGCCGAATGCTATTATTATGGAAAAAGCTGTTGAACACCTTGGGTTGCCACGTGAAGAGGTAATTATGGTTGGTGATAACTATCTTACGGATATTCGAGCTGGGATTGATAATGGCATCCCTACACTTTTGGTGACAACTGGTTTTACTCGTCCAGAAGAGGTAGCAGACTTACCAATCCAACCAGATTATGTACTTTCTAGCTTAGCGGAGTGGGATTTTGATGCGCACTAAACTAATATTTTGGCTGAGTATGTTTTGTTTCTTGGCAACCGCAATTTTGTTGACAATTTATCTCACTTGGTTGTTTTATCCTTTGGAAATTTCTTGGTTACACTTAGAAAATAAAGTTTATCTCAAATCTACAACGATTCAGTACAATTTTAATATTTTGATGAATTACCTAACCAATCCATTCCAGCAAAAACTCTCAATGCCCGATTTTCACTCATCAGCAGCAGGATTGCATCATTTCCAAACTGTGAAATATCTTTTTCATCTGGTTCAGATTGTTTTCCTAGCAACCTTACCAATAGTTTATTTATTTGTAAAACATATAATTAAAAAAGGTTATTTATCGGTTTTTTCAAAGGCCGTTTTGAGTATTGTTTGCCTGCCAATTATTGTTGGAGCTATCGCATTTGGGATCGGATTTGATGCGTTTTTTACTCTCTTTCATAAGATTTTATTTGTCGGAGACAATACTTGGCTCTTTGATCCTGTGAAAGATCCAGTGATTTGGATTTTACCGGAAGAATTTTTCCGCCATACTTTTCTATTATTTTTTGCCTTTTATGAAGGATTCGCATTATTACTCTATAGCTGGAGTAAAAAAAGTTATTTGAAAAAGAAAGGAAACTGATGCAAACAAATCAGCAAGCAAGAAAAGATATTGGTTTATTCTCTGCTTTATGTCTACTATATGTGGCCGTAATGGCAATGATTAGTCTGATTTATCAAACGATTGTAACCTTATTTCAAGCTATTCGTTATTCTGGCAATCTTGAAAAAATTCAAAAAGTAACGGAAAATTTTATGGAACGAGACGGCAGTTATTATTTGATTGCTGTCTGTGCAGGAGTTTTTATCTTTTGGCTGTATCGGGATGGAAAATTATTTAAGTCTGATTTACGAATGCAGAAAAGATCCATGACTTCAAAAACGTTTGGGATAGTCTTATCTTTCTTGCTTCTAGGTCAATTAGGGTTCGTCTTATTTAATCAGATTTTTGAAACAATCTTTAATTTATTTGGTTTTACTATGCTTAAAGCTGTCGAATCAGCTTCGGCAGGTTCAGATAGTGTTTCTATGTTTTTGTATGCAAGCTTTTTTGGACCTGTTTCAGAAGAATTGATTTTCCGTGGGGCAGGTTTAAGAACGTTTGAAAAATATGGAAAAATCTTTGCAATTCTGATGTCTTCACTCTTATTTGGTTTGTTTCATGGTAATCTCCCGCAGTTCGTTTTTGCAACTTTTGTTGGAATGATCTTCTCTTATGTGACCTTGGAGTATTCTATTTTCTGGGCAATGATTTTTCATATTTTTAACAATTTAGTTATCGGAGAAGGATTAACTTATCTCTATTCTTTTTTGCCAGACGATGTAGGAGGTGCCTTGCATTTGTTTATCCTGCTAATTGGTGCAAGCATCGCAGTCATTTTCCTATTAAAAAATAAAACAGATATAAAAAGGTATGTACGGAGAAATCGTGCATATCCAGGAACATATCGGCAAGCTTTCCGCTCGGTCTGGTTTTGGCTCTTCGTATTTTTTATGTGTCTAACGTCGTTGACATTGATAAGGCATTTATAAAAGAGAGTTTTGAAAAGACTTTCAACTTTCTTTCATTTATGATAAAATAAAGGTAATAAAAGAGGAGTGTGTCAATCATGGAACAAACATTTTTTATTATAAAGCCAGATGGTATAAAACGTGGTTTGGTTGGAGAAGTACTGAAGCGCGTGGAACGACGTGGTTATAAAATTGAACGATTAGAAATGAGAACGAATGTTCCAAACCATATAATTGATCAGCATTATGAAGCTCTATTAACAAAAGAGTTTTACCCCGCAATTCGTGAGTATATGACAAGTGGGCCTTTGATTATTGGTGTGCTATCGGGTAATCAAGTGATTTCAGGTTGGCGTCACATGATGGGGACAACCCGTCCAGAAGAAGCTCTACCAGGGACGATTCGTGGGGATTTTGCGCAAGCAGCTGAGGATGGTGCAACGATTCAAAATGTTGTTCATGGTTCAGACTCTGAAGTGTCAGCCAAACGAGAAATTGCCCTTTGGTTCGATGAAGAATGAAGCAATAAATATAAATGTGAATTGAGAGAAGAACTACATTAATCGCTGTTATTCTCTCTTTTTTATTATAAGATTCACGTCTGGTATGTTATAATAAAAAAGAATTGACGATACTTTAGGATATTGAAATTGATTGTTGTATCAAGGAGGAGATATGTCAGATAAAAAAATTCATTTAGTAATTGTGACAGGAATGAGTGGGGCAGGAAAGACTGTAGCCATCCAGTCTTTTGAAGATTTGGGCTATTTTACGATTGATAATATGCCTCCTACGCTAGTTCCTAAATTTTTGCAGTTGGTTGAAACAACGCAAGACAATGACAAAATTGCCATGGTTGTGGATATGCGCAGTCGTTCTTTCTTTTCGGAAATTCAACAAGTTTTAGATGAAATTGAAAATAACGATGGACTTGATTTTAAAATTTTATTTCTAGATGCAGCAGACACAGAATTGGTCGCTCGTTACAAGGAAACACGACGTAGCCATCCTTTAGCGGCAGATGGGCGTATTTTAGACGGGATAAAATTAGAGCGGGAATTACTTGCACCATTAAAAAACATGAGCCAAAATGTGGTAGATACGACTGACTTAACACCACGTGCATTACGTAAAACAATTTCTGAGCATTTCTCGGACTCAACAAAACTCCAATCATTTCGCGTTGAAGTGGTAAGTTTCGGCTTTAAATACGGTATCCCGTTAGACGCGGATCTTGTTTTTGATGTGCGTTTTTTACCAAATCCTTATTACCAACCAGAACTCCGCAATCAAACAGGGCTTGATAAAGCAGTTTATGATTATGTCATGAATCATACGGAGTCAGAAGAATTTTATCAACATTTAGTGGCACTTATCAAGCCTATTTTGCCGGGTTACAAAAAAGAAGGAAAGTCTGTTTTGACAATTGCTGTCGGTTGTACAGGTGGTCAACACAGAAGTGTCGCTTTTGCTCAACGTTTAGCCGATGATTTGGCTAATGATTGGACTGTTCATTCGTCTCATCGAGATAAAGACCGTAGAAAGGAAACGGTAAACCGTTCATGAGAAAACCTAAAATTGCTGTTATCGGTGGTGGTACAGGAATTTCTGTGATTTTAGACAGTTTGCGTAAGAAAGATGTAGATATTGCAGCCATTGTAACAGTCGCTGATGACGGAGGAAGTTCAGGTGAATTACGGAAAAACATTCAGCAATTAACACCACCAGGTGATTTACGAAATGTTTTGGTGGCTTTGTCGGATATGCCTCGTTTTTATGAAAAAGTCTTTCAATATCGCTTTGCAGAAGAAGACGGTGCTTTAGCTGGACATCCTCTTGGAAACTTGATTATTGCCGGAATTTCAGAAATGCAGGGTTCGACTTATAATGCTATGCAGCTGTTGACCAAGTTTTTCCACACAACTGGCAAGATTTATCCGTCTTGTGATACACCTTTGACGCTTCATGCAGTATTTACGGATGGAAGTGAGGTGGCTGGAGAAAGTCATTTGGCAGAGCACCAAGGTATGATTGAACGAGTTTATGTCACCAACACCTATAATGACCAAAAACCAACTGCTAGTCGCAAAGTGGTGCAGACAATTTTAGAAAGTGATATGGTAGTTTTAGGACCGGGATCATTGTTTACCTCTATCTTACCCAATATGGTGATAGAAGAAATTGGGCAAGCGCTCTTGGAAACCCAAGCAGAGATTGCTTATGTTTGTAATATTATGACGCAGCGTGGTGAAACCGAGCATTTCACAGATAGTGACCACGTAGCTGTTTTGCATCGTCATCTTGGGAAAGCATTTATTGACACGGTTTTAGTGAACATTGAGCAAGTTCCTCAAGAATATATGAATTCTAATAAATTTGATGAATATTTAGTGCAAGTTGAACATGATTTTCAAGGCCTGAAAAAACAAGTTCCTCGTGTCATTTCGTCTAATTTTCTTCGCTTGGAAAATGGCGGAGCTTTTCATGACGGTAAGTCTGTGGTAGATGAACTGATGAAGATCATACAGGTGCGTAAATGAGTTTTACTATTAAAGTGAAAGAAGAATTGCTTGGTCTAGGTAGGCAAGACAAAACGGAATTATCTGCAATTATTAAAATGTCAGGGAGCTTAGGAATTGCTAATCAAGGTTTGACATTATCCGTTACAACAGAGAATGCAAAAATTGCTCGCCATATTTATGAATTATTGGCAGCTTTTTATCACGTTAAGTCTGATATTCGCCATCATCAAAAAACAAATCTTCGGAAAAATCGTGTTTACACTGTTTTTTTAAATGAAAGTGTGGAACAAATTTTAGCTGATTTGCACTTGGCAGACTCTTTTTTTGGAATTGAAGCAGGTATTGATCAAGCTATTTTATCAGATGACGAAGCTAGCCGAGCTTATTTGCGTGGGGCTTTTCTGTCAAGTGGCAGTATGCGCGATCCAGAGTCAGGAAAATATCAGTTGGAAATCTTGTCGGTTTATTCTGATCATGCCGAAGGGTTAGCAACCTTAATGCGAAAATTTTTGTTGGATGCGAAAACAATTGAACGTAAAAAAGGTTCGGTGACCTATCTGCAGCGGGCTGAGGACATCATGGACTTTTTAATTGTGATTGGTGCTATGAAAGCAATGACAGAATTTGAATCACTCAAACTTGTGCGGGAGGCTAGGAATGACTTAAATCGAACAAATAATGTGGAAACGGCCAATATTGCTCGTACAGTAACGGCTAGCATGAAAACCATTCACAATATTAGCAAGATTATTGATACAATTGGTTTAGAGGGTTTGCCTGTTGATTTACAGGAAGTCGCTTATCTGCGTGTCAACCACCCCGATTATTCTATTCAGCAATTGGCAGATAGTCTTAGTAAGCCTCTGACGAAAAGTGGTGTCAATCATCGTTTGAGAAAAATCAATAAAATTGCAAATGAACTGTGAAAATCAGTATCAATAATCTATATATTATAGATTAAATAAATATAAAAATGTTGTAAAAAAGTATTTGATTAGTAATAGCAAGTCTGATGTTATCGTTTTTCTAGTCAAATGATTCTAACTTTTTTACTTTTTTTATGTTTCCTCTTGCCAACATCCTATTTGTGTGTTATATTTAACTAGTTAAATATAAACCAGTTAAATAAATAGGAGACTAATATGAAATACAATAAAAAACTTTTAACATTAGCGGGAATTATTTTAGCTTGTAATCTTTGCTTGACTGCTTGTCATTCGCGTTCGTCTAATCACTCAAATAGTAAGGATAAATTAAAGCTAGAACAAGCGATGGTTTGATTTTAGATCATGATGGGCATACACATTTTATTTTTTATTCTGATTTAAAAAATAGCAAATGGGCTTATCTGATTCCAAAAGACGGGCAAGCACCTGCTACCTCTCCTCAATTGACAAATCAAACAGGAACTGTGGATGATGGCTATATTTTTAATCCTAAAGATATCGTTTCAGAGGATCAGTATGGTTATGTTGTCCGCCATGGAGACCATTATCATTACATTTGGAAACATTCTTTGGGAAATGGTTATGAAGGCCAACATTATAGTCCAAATCCATCTGGAAATGGTGCAGGACAGATTTCTCAGCCAAATTATACACCGACACCATCTACTCCTAAACATCAGGGGACAGATAAACGTCAGTTTGCGGGGATTGATTTTCCAACGAGTGATGGATTTTTGTTTAACGGCAAGGGAATAACAGGAAAGACACCTGCTGGTTTGTTAGTAGATCATAATGGGCATACACATTTTATTCCTTATGAACAGCTGATTCGCTCACCGTGGGAATCTTTGATTCCAGCAGAATACAAAAAGGATGCTGAAGATGCGTATTACGGTAGAAAAAGACCGACACCACCATCTCCAGCACCTTCTAAAGAAGATGAAGAAATTGCAAAGAAAAAGGCTTATTTGGCTCAGCAATTAGGAATAGATGAAAACTTAATTGAAGTGATTGATACGGAAAAAGGAAAGGTATTCCTCTATCCACATGGCGATCACAAACATTCGACATTGATTAGTGAAATTGATACTAGCAAGCCGTTTGATCCTCACGGTAATCCACATGCTCATGATAAAGTTGGTATGGCAACTTTAAAAGCGTTAGGATTTGATGATGAAATCATTGAAGATATTTTACATGCCACTGCCGACACACCATTTCCTTCAAATGAAACAGATTTGGAAAAAATGAAAGCATGGTTAGCGACTGTCAAATACTTAAATATTGGTCAGCGAAAAGATCCTCTTGAACGCAAAGGTTTACATCTCATGCCAAATCTTGAAGTTCTTGGTATTGGTTTTACACCTATTAAAAACATTAGACCTGTTTTGCAATTTAAGCACCTAAAGCAACTTTGGATGACAAAAACAGGGGTTACTAACTACGATTTCTTAAAAGAAATGCCAACTTTAGAAGGACTGGATATTTCACAGAATGGTATTTCCGATTTATCTTTCTTGAAGGATTATCCAAATCTTAAAACGGTCGCAGCAGCAGGAAATAATATCAGTAATATTGCACCTTTGGCTCAGCTAAAGAATCTAGAATCATTGAATCTTGATTATAATAACATCTCCGATATTGTTGCGTTAACACATCTATCAAGATTAAAAGCAGTCAGTTTAGAGTATAATCAACTGCAGGATGTATCTGCTTTGAGTCAAAAAGCAGAATTAACCAAGCTATTCTTATCACATAATCCTAACTTGGATATCAATACACTGAAAGCTTCGCACCTCGAAGAATTAACCGTTGACAATTCAAATGTTCGAAGCTTGGACTTTTTGAAGTCAAATCCAAATTTAACCACTCTTAGTATGAATGGTAATCGCTTGACTTCGCTTACAGGTATTGAAGTTGCGAAGAACTTAGTGACATTCTCTGCTAATCAAAACAATATCAATTCTTTAACGATTCAAGGTACTCAAACTTCCTTAAAGAATTTGAGTTTAGGTGAGAACGAACTAAAAAATTTGGAAGGTGTAAATCAGTTTACAGCTTTAGAAAATTTGAATGTTACTAAAAATAAAATCACAACATTATCACTTCAAAAACCAAATACCACAGTTACTTATATCGATGTTAGTTATAATCATATTTCAAAAGAAGAACTTGAATTGAATGAAAAACGAATTCCAAAGGCTTTGGCGAAATATTTCACAGCTGTTCAAGGCGGTAGTATTAACAATAATACCTCTGATGCAAAAGATGAAAAAAATAAGGAGGCTCAAAAGGATAAGCAGCCTAAGGAAGCGGTTGAAAAAGAGAAAGAACATTCGGATAAACCAGCTCCTTCTGTAGAAACTAGCAGTAAGTCAGACAAAAGAGAAGCTGATAAGCCGGCTGCATCTTCTGAGGAAGCTTCTAGCAAGCAGAAGGCAGAGTCAAAAGATACGACTAAGCCATCATCGGAAACATCTAAAACTTCCGAAAAAGATAATTCAAAAAATGAGCAAACAAAACTAGCAGAAAAAGAAAGACAAAATGGTTCAACAGCGAATAAAATAGCTGAGAAATAATCTTTATTAACTCCATAAATGAAAAATGCAATTTTTTCTTGAAATAGTTTTGAATTTGTGATATAGTTATAAAAATTAAATAATCCTTTAAATCTGTCCCGTGAGGCAGACAAGGAGTCAAAGTATAAGATGGTGTCGCACAGTGAGGCTGTTGGTAGTTTCTCTGTGCTTGCCTAGATTTTCTGAAGTCTCCTTGTGAAGGAGACTTTTTCTATTTTTAAGGAGGCTTTCTATGAAAACGAAAGAAGTTGTTGATGGTTTGACAATGAAACGTGCTATTACACGCATTACTTATGAAATCATCGAACGCAACAAAGAGCTAGACAAGATTGTCTTGATTGGTATTAAGACCAGGGGGGTTTACATTGCCCAACGGATTCAGGAACGGTTGGCACAGCTTGAAAAGGTCAATGTACCTATCGGTGAGTTGGATACTAAACCATTCCGTGATGACTTTAAGGTGGAAGAAGATACGACACACGTTCCGGTTGATATTACAGATCATGAAGTTATCTTGGTGGATGATGTGCTCTATACAGGACGCACCATTCGTGCCGCTATTGATAATTTAGTTAGTTTGGGACGTCCGTCACGTGTTAGCCTGGCTGTTTTAGTAGACCGCGGACACCGTGAATTGCCGATTCGAGCAGATTATGTGGGCAAAAACATTCCAACTAGTCGAACAGAAGAAATTATTGTGGAAATGATAGAACAGGATGGTCAAGACCGTGTCTTGATTGCGGAGGGGTTATAAGAAAATGAGTCAAAATGTAAAATACGATGTTCATGATATGCCAAAGCCAGGTCTACTTGTAGGATTGTCATTTCAGCATTTGTTTGCGATGTTTGGAGCGACGGTTTTGGTTCCAATTCTGGTTGGAATTGACCCAGCAGTTGCCTTGTTTTCAAGTGGTCTTGGAACATTAGCGCATTTAACAGTTACTAAATACAAAGTACCAGCTTATATGGGTTCTAGCTTTGCTTATATTGCAGCCATGCAAATGTTGATGAAAACAGACGGTATCGCTGCTGTCGCTCAAGGAGCTATTACTGGTGGTCTGGTTTATTTCATTGTCGCTCTCACTGTAAAATTTGCTGGAAACGCTTGGATTGATAAAATTTTGCCGCCAGTTGTTGTAGGACCAATCATTATGGTTATTGGACTAAGTCTGGCCAGCACAGCGGTAAACGATGTCATGTTAAAAGATGGTAAATATAATTTAACTTATTTCATTATTGGGATTGTTACTCTCTTTGCAGTCATTCTTTTCAATATTTATGGTAAAAAGATTGTAGGAATTATTCCAGTGCTGTTGGGCTTGATTGTAGGATATGTCTTTGCGCTCGTTCTTGGAGCGGTAACAGGAGAAGACATCATTTCCTTTACAAAAGTTTCTCAAGCTTCATGGTTTCATGTCCCACCTATGCATCTTCCCTTCTTAGACTATAGCGTTAAATTCTATCCAAGTGCAATTTTAACAATGGCGCCAATTGCATTTGTGACTATGACAGAGCATTTTGGTCATGTCATGGTACTGAATAGTTTGACCGAAAAAGATTTCTTTAAAGACCCGGGATTGGATAAAACTCTTGCTGGAGACGGTCTTGCACAAGTGATAGCTGGGATTTTTGGTGCACCACCAGTGACTAGTTATGGTGAAAATATTGGTGTGATGGCTTTAAATAAAATCTATAGCGTTTATGTTATTGCAGGCGCAGCAGTACTTGCGATTGTGATGAGTTTTGTCGGAAAAGTATCGGCACTCTTACAATCTATTCCAACTCCAGTTCTAGGCGGTATTTCTATTGCGCTCTTTGGAGTCATCGCTTCTAGTGGTTTGAAAATTTTAATTGAAAAACAAACAGACTTTGATAATAAGAAAAACCTGTTAATTGCCAGTGTAATTTTAGTTGCAGGAATTGGCGGCTTAACGCTTCAACTTTCAGGTCTGCAAATTTCGGGAGTTGCTTTATCAACAGTTCTTGGAATTGTGCTCTATCTTATTCTGCCGGAACCTAAAAATTAGTTTAGACACCTAACTTTATTAAAAGAAATATCTCGTATCTAATAAAAGGAGAAATCACATCATGTCATCCAATCAAATCGCTCTTAAAAATGTTGTATCAATGGAAACTCTTACGAATGAGGAAGTATTGAGTTTGATTAAACGCGGAATTGAATTTAAAAATGGAGCGAAAGCTCATTTTGATGAACGACATACTATTTCTAATCTTTTCTTTGAACCATCTACACGAACTCACAAAGCTTTTGAAATGGCTGAATTGAAGCTGGGATGTAATTTGCTTGATTTTGATTCAAAAACGAGCTCCATCAATAAAGGTGAAACCTTGTATGATACGATATTAACCATGTCGGCTCTGGGAGTAGATGTTTGCGTCATTCGGCATCCAGAAGTGGATTACTACAAGGAATTGATTGAAAGTCCAACGATTACAACTGCAATTGTCAATGGTGGAGATGGTTCTGGTCAACATCCAAGTCAAAGTTTGCTGGATTTGATGACCATTTACCAAGAATTTGGGCATTTTGATGGCTTGAAGGTAGCAATTGCTGGTGACTTAGATCACTCGCGCGTGGCCAAGTCAAATATGCAAATCTTGAAGCGTCTGGGTGCAGAACTTTATTTTGCAGGTCCAGAGGTATGGAGAAGTGAAGAATTTGCAGATTATGGGCAATTTGTCACACTTGATGAAGTCGTTGACCAAGTGGATGTCTTAATGCTTCTGCGCGTGCAGCACGAGCGTCATGATGACGATTCACTCTTTTCAAAAGAAAATTATCATAGATTGCACGGCTTAACTCAGGAACGATATGACAGACTGAAGGATACAGCCATCATCATGCATCCAGCTCCAGTCAATCGCGATGTTGAAATTGCAGATCATCTGGTAGAAGCTCCAAAATCGCGGATTGTAGAGCAAATGACAAATGGTGTATTTGTCCGTATGGCAATTATTGAGTCTGTTTTAAATGGACGAAAAGAGCAATAGACACTAAGGTATTGCTGTAAGAACAAACGGAGGGGAAAATGGAAAAACGCTTGTTAATTCTGGAAGATGGGACAGTATTTGAAGGAGAGGCATTCGGGGCTGATATGGATGTGACCGGAGAAATCGTCTTTAATACAGGTATGACCGGTTATCAAGAATCTATTACAGATCAATCATACAATGGGCAAATTTTGACCTTTACCTACCCGTTAATCGGAAATTATGGAATTAACCGTGATGACTACGAATCGATCACTCCTACTTGTAAAGGGGTGGTTGTTTATGAGTGGGCACGAAGGGCAAGCAATTGGCGCAATCAGATGACCCTAGACGAGTTTTTAAAGGTCAAGAAAATTCCAGGAATTGCTAGTATTGATACGCGGGCATTGACGAAAATCATTCGGCAACATGGGACGATGAAGGCAACATTGGCTAATGTTGGCGACCAAATGGTGCATCTTCAAGATCAGTTGAAGGCTACTGTTTTGCCGACTGATAATATCAAACAAGTTTCAACGAAAACATCGTATCCAGCACCGGGTTCAGGTCCTAGTATTGTGTTAGTTGATTTTGGATTGAAACATTCGATTCTTCGTGAATTGGCGGCACGCAATTGTAATGTGACAGTTGTTCCCTATGATACAAGTGCAGCAGATATTCTTCACCTTCACCCTGACGGTGTCATGTTATCCAACGGTCCAGGTAATCCAGATGATGTACCGCAAGTGCTAGAAATGATTCGAGGGATTCAAGGAAAAATTCCTCTTTTTGGTATCTGTATGGGACATCAACTTTTTAGTAAAGCAAATGGCGCTCAAACCTATAAAATGAAATTCGGTCATCGTGGTTTTAATCATGCTGTCAGAGAGATTGCGACAGGGCGGATTGATTTTACCAGTCAAAATCATGGTTATGCTGTTAGTAGGGAGAATTTTCCAAACGAGTTGATGGTTACGCATGAGGAGATTAATGACAAGTCTATTGAAGGGGTACGGCATCGCTTTTTCCCTGCTTTTTCAGTACAATTTCACCCTGATGCTGCACCAGGTCCACATGATGCCAGCTATCTCTTTGATGAATTTATGGACATGATTGCTGCCTTTCAATTGAAACAAAGTGGTAAGTGACACTCGATGTTATACTGAAAGTTGACAAATAGAGAAAGGAGAAGGGCAAGTTCTCGTATTTGCTTAACCGAATACGGGATGCGGACTTTGCAAAAAAGATAAGTACATCCTAGACGCGAGCGTCGTCGGCTAGTTTCCTATTTTTGCTATATCCGCTTAACGCCCTTAATATCTTATAAATGCCTAAACGTACAGATATTAAAAAAATTATGGTGATTGGCTCTGGTCCCATTATCATTGGACAGGCTGCTGAATTTGATTATGCAGGAACCCAAGCCTGTCTTGCTTTAAAAGAAGAAGGTTATAGTGTCGTTCTGGTCAATTCAAACCCAGCAACAATCATGACAGATAAAGAAATTGCAGATAAGGTCTATATTGAACCGATTACTATTGAATTTGTAACCCGAATTTTAAGAAAAGAACGTCCCGATGCCATACTGCCAACTCTTGGTGGACAGACGGGGCTCAATATGGCGATGGAATTATCTAAAGAGGGTATTCTAGATGAGTTAGGAGTTGAACTTTTAGGAACCAAGCTGTCTGCTATTGATCAGGCCGAAGATCGCGATCTTTTCAAGCAATTGATGGAAGATTTAGAACAGCCCATTCCAGAATCTGATATTGTTAATAGCGTTGACGAAGCTGTTGCATTTGCTGCTAAGATTGGCTATCCAGTCATTGTTCGTCCGGCATTTACGCTTGGCGGCACAGGCGGCGGTATGTGTGCAGATGAGAAAGAACTTCGTGAAATTGCTGAAAATGGTCTCAAACTGTCACCTGTAACGCAATGTCTGATTGAGCGTTCTATTGCTGGCTTTAAGGAAATCGAATATGAAGTTATGAGAGACAGTGCAGATAATGCTCTAGTTGTCTGTAACATGGAAAATTTTGATCCAGTTGGTATTCATACAGGGGATTCTATCGTTTTTGCGCCAACGCAGACACTTTCAGATATCGAAAATCAAATGCTGCGTGATGCTAGTTTAAAAATTATTCGTGCCCTTAAGATTGAAGGTGGTTGTAATGTACAGCTGGCTCTGGATCCGCATAGCTTTAAATACTATGTCATTGAGGTTAATCCACGTGTCTCACGTTCATCAGCTCTAGCTTCTAAAGCAACTGGCTACCCTATCGCTAAATTAGCTGCAAAAATCGCTGTTGGTTTAACTCTGGATGAGATGATTAATCCAGTTACGGGGACAACTTATGCCATGTTTGAACCAGCTTTGGACTATGTAGTGGCTAAGATTCCACGTTTTCCATTTGATAAATTTGAACATGGTGAACGTCGTCTTGGAACACAGATGAAGGCGACTGGTGAAGTCATGGCTATTGGGCGTAATATTGAAGAAAGTCTTCTCAAAGCTTGCCGTTCACTGGAAATTGGTGTTTATCATAATGAAATGGCTGAACTTGCTGATGTCAGTGATGATGATTTGGTTGCAAAAATTGTCAAAGCACAAGATGACCGTCTTTTCTATCTTTCTGAAGCCATTCGTCGTGGATATTCCATTGAGGAACTGTCGGATTTAACAAAAATTGATCTTTTCTTTCTTGATAAGCTCTTGCATATCTTTGAAATTGAAACAGAATTAGCAGCCAAGGTTGGTGATATTGCTATTCTCAAAGAAGCTAAGCACAATGGTTTTGCTGATCGAAAAATTGCTGATATCTGGCAGATGACAGCAGATGCTGTTCGCAAGCTTCGTCTTGACAACAAGATAATTCCGGTTTATAAGATGGTTGATACTTGTGCGGCTGAATTTGAATCTGCAACACCGTATTTCTACTCGACTTACGAATGGGAAAATGAGTCCATCAAATCAGGAAAAGAATCCGTCATTGTTTTGGGTTCAGGTCCGATTCGTATCGGACAGGGAGTTGAATTTGATTATGCGACAGTTCATTCTGTCAAAGCCATTCAAAACGCAGGTTATGAAGCTATTATCATGAATTCCAATCCTGAGACCGTTTCAACAGATTTTTCAGTTTCTGATAAACTTTATTTTGAACCGCTAACTTTTGAAGATGTTATGAATGTAATTGAGTTGGAGCAACCTAAAGGTGTCATTGTTCAGTTTGGCGGACAAACAGCTATCAATTTGGCAGAACCATTATCGCATGCTGGTGTGACAATTCTGGGTACGCAAGTAGCTGATCTTGACCGTGCAGAAGACCGTGATCTTTTCGAGCAGGTTTTAAAGGATTTAAATATTCCTCAACCGCCGGGACAAACAGCAACAAATGAAGAAGAAGCGGTCGCTTCGGCTCGTAAAATTGGTTTTCCAGTGCTTGTTCGTCCATCTTACGTTCTTGGGGGACGTGCTATGGAAATTGTTGAAAATGAAAACGATTTACGCTCTTACATGCGAACAGCTGTAAAGGCCAGTCCGGATCATCCTGTATTGGTTGATTCTTATTTAGTCGGCAGTGAATGTGAGGTAGATGCCATTTCTGACGGTAAGGACGTTCTTATTCCCGGCATTATGGAACATATTGAGCGTGCCGGTGTCCACTCAGGAGATTCTATGGCTGTCTATCCACCGCAAACTCTTTCAAAAGAAGTTCAGGCAACCATTGCAGATTATACAAAACGCTTGGCTATCGGACTAAACTGTATCGGGATAATGAATATTCAGTTTGTCATCAAAGACGAAACCGTTTATGTTATTGAAGTTAATCCGCGTGCCAGTCGAACAGTACCGTTTTTATCTAAAGTGACAGATATACCAATGGCACAAATTGCTACTAAATTGATTTTAGGAAGCAGTCTGACTGAGCTTGGCTATAAGGATGGCCTTTATCCAGAAAGTCAAACTGTTCATGTTAAAGCTCCAGTCTTTTCCTTCACCAAATTAGCTAAGGTTGACAGTCTTTTAGGACCTGAGATGAAATCTACAGGCGAAGTCATGGGGACTGATTCAACTCTTGAAAAAGCGCTTTATAAAGCTTTTGAAGCATCTTATTTCCACCTTCCTGCTTTTGGTAATGTCATTTTTACCATTGCTGATGATACTAAAGAAGAAGCATTGGCGTTAGCACGTCGTTTCTCAAATATTGGTTACAGTATTTTAGCCACGGAAGGTACCGCTAAATTCTTTAAAGAAAATGGTATTCAAGCGCAATTAGTTGAAAAAATTGGTACAGATGATCATAATGATATTCCAGCCTTTATTTGCAAAGGCAAGGTTCAGGCAATTATCAATACGGTCGGAACAAAGCGAACGGCAGATGAACATGGCCAGGCTATTCGTCATTCTGCCATTGAACATGGAATCCCACTTTTTACTGCGCTTGATACAGCCAATGCCATGCTTCAAGTTTTAGAAAGCCGTAGCTTCATGACAGAAGCGATTTAGACTGGGTTAAGATATATTAAGTTTTATGCAAACCTTTTCAATTCTTGAAAAATCTGTTATAATGAAAATGAAAATAGTTATTAGAGGAGAGTAGTATGTCTAAAAAAATCATTGGGATTGACCTAGGTGGCACATCTGTTAAGTTTGCAATTCTAACCCGAGAGGGAGAAGTTCAAGAAAAATGGTCTATTAAGACAAATATTTTAGATGAAGGTAGTCATATTGTTGATGATATGATTGAATCTATCAATCATCGCTTGCGACTATTGGGACTTGGGGCAGAAGATTTCATTGGAATTGGCATGGGTTCACCTGGTGTTGTGGATCGTGAAAAAGGAACGGTTATTGGGGCTTATAATCTCAATTGGAAAACTTTACAACCTGTAAAAGAAAAGATTGAGAAAGCAACTGGTATTCCTTTCTTTATTGATAATGACGCAAATGTAGCTGCTCTTGGCGAACGTTGGAAAGGTGCTGGTGAAAATCAGCCTGATGTTGTGTTTATGACTCTTGGAACAGGTGTCGGTGGTGGTATTGTCGCGGAAGGTAAACTACTGCATGGTGTAGCTGGAGCAGGAGGAGAATTGGGCCATATTACAGTTGATTTTGATCAACCAATCCTTTGTACTTGTGGCAAGAAAGGTTGTTTAGAAACAGTAGCTTCTGCAACAGGTATTGTTAATTTAACGCGTCGCTACGCTGATGAATATGCTGGTGATGCAGAGCTAAAAAAACTGATTGATAACGGCGAAGATGTTAATGCAAAAATAGTCTTTGACTTAGCTAAATCTGGAGACGAATTAGCTCTCATTGTTTATCGAAATTTTTCTCGTTACCTTGGTATTGCCTGTGCAAACATTGGATCAATCTTAAATCCATCAACGATTGTTATTGGTGGTGGTGTCTCTGCTGCAGGAGAATTTTTACTAGATGGTGTTCGTAAGGTTTATGAAGAAAATTCTTTCCCACAAGTGCGTACTTCGACAAAACTGGCACTTGCAACGCTTGGAAATGATGCAGGTGTCATTGGAGCAGCTTCATTGGTTCTTCAATAATTCTACTAAAATGGAAAAAATAATCCAAATAAGGCATTTACAATTATTACAAAATTTGTTATGATATTAGTTAGTGTGTAATGGAAGCACTAGAAAACGACTAATCCGCTGTGGTCTTGAACTGTAAGATTAGTAAGATAGGAGAAGAAAAATGAATCCATTAATCCAAAGTTTGACTGAAGGTCAACTTCGTACTGATATTCCTGCATTCCGTCCTGGTGATACTGTTCGTGTTCATGCGAAAGTTGTCGAAGGAAACCGCGAACGTATCCAAATTTTCGAGGGTGTGGTTATCGCTCGTAAGGGTGCAGGTATTTCAGAAAACTATACTGTTCGTAAAATCTCTAACGGTGTAGGTGTTGAACGTATCTTCCCACTTCACACACCACGTGTTGAAAAGATTGAAGTAGTGCGTTACGGTAAAGTACGTCGTGCGAAATTGTATTACCTTCGTGCATTACAAGGTAAAGCTGCGCGTATTAAAGAAATTCGCCGTTAATGTAGAAATAACTCTGTCTGTCGGCAGAGTTTTTCTCTAGTCCCCTTAGTTCAATGGATATAACAACTCCCTCCTAAGGAGTAGTTGCTGGTTCGATTCCGGCAGGGGACATCGTAATATGCTGAAAGCTCTTGTTACTAAAGAGCTTTTGTTATGTTTGGCCAAATTTGTATATTTTGAAAGCGAAACAAATAAAAGCTAAAGTAAGTTTTGTTTCTATAGCAGTGAGAGAAAGGAGGAAAATATGAAAGCTTATTTTATTGGTGGTTTAGGGTGTAATCGTTTCTATCCTCAAGACTTTTTCGACTCTTTGCATTTTCCAGTTGTTTATCTGGATATGTATGATTCTAAGTTGAAAGAACGATTAACTTCATTACAGGCTTTGAAAGACTGGTTTGTAGCACAAGTTGATATGGAAGATGATATTCTGTTAATTGCCCACTCTTTGGGAGCAGATTTAGCAGTTTATCTAACAAGTGTTTATGATAATATTATGCATCTCGTCTTACTAGATGGTGGATATATTGATATGGACAAGATTTGCCCTTTAAATGTAGAAATAGAAGATGCTTTGAATTATCTTCAAACGAATACTTATAGAAATTTAGAAGAAGCTATTATGGCAGAAAAGCAAAATGCCACTGTGTGGTCTGAAAATATAGAGAGAGCAGTTAAAAAAAGTTTTGTATTTGACGAGGTCCAAAGGTATTGGCATTTGAACTTGTCTGAAATACTACTCACTCGTTTGTTAACTATTAGACGACAAACTACGGGGAAACTATCTCTTTTACAGAATAGAAATGTGATATTGTTTATTCCAAGAGTAAATCAAAGTACGCCTATCAGGAAACAGAATGCTTTGAAAAATATTCCGGATTTTATAGACATTCTAGAAGTGTCTGGCTGTGGTCATTCCTTATATACAGAAAAACCAAAAGAAATAGCAGCATTACTTAGAGATAAAATAGATACTAACCGGCTTTTTGACAAAAAAGAGACATAGTTTTCACTTTTCTAACCGAGGTTCAATAAAATCGTTTCTAAACTAATTCGTATTTATCGGATTTAGTTTTTTTATTTCTATTATTTCTGTATTGTTTCACTATTTTCTTTCTTTAGTTTTAGGTTTATTTAAGAAAAAATTCAGTCACTTTTAAGAAAAAGTGGATATGATAGGTACATTCAAAAGAAAGAGCATGAGGAGATAAAAATTTAAAGTTAAGTATATTGATTTGATACGCTTTATCATAAAGAAGAGCTGAATCATTGCAATGTTCTTTGTAACACAGTCTCTGAATGCTTAAAAATAGAAAGAAGGAATTTGACAAAAATGAAACAAGAGAATACAAGTAGAAAAGAGAAGATGATCATAGTGGAAAAAAGTACGAAATGGTGGATGACTGTTGTAGCAAGCGGATCACTTGCTGTCGGTCTTCTTGGTGGGCTAGGTATTGGCTCATTGGCGACAAATGCACTTAATCAGCAAACTAAAGTACAGACAAGTACGACAACTCAGGCGCAAAAAAACCAACAAGGAAACCAAGGTGGCCCGGGAATACCTCCGGGTGGACAAAGTGGAAATAACCAAGGTGATCCCAATGGAAGACCTTCCCAACAAAACGGTGACCAAAATGATAATAGTAATAGTCAAAATGGATCAGGAAATAATAATAACTCAAAGAAAAAAGCTCCATCAAATGCTGACGGTTCGACTAAATCAGACAAGAATAGTAGTACGACAGAAAATAATGACTCAAATACAACAAATTCTTAATATTTTAGAGAAAGTCATGCTATAATAGAATCAGAATAGCAGAAAGTCAGTAGATTGAGTTTTAACATGAAAATGTGAAAATAGTGCTTGGTTCATAATTAAGAGAATGGGGAAGAAGTGGAATTTTAAAATTTTTAGTTCTTATTCTATTCTGAAAGAAACAGGATGCTGCTTAAATGCTCGGCTATTGCGCCGTTTAGTACATAACGAATTATTGATTGAGGGATATTTGTCCTAAACTCATATTTTTAGAAGGAAAAGCGTATGATTAAGATTCTATTAGTAGAAGATGACCTTGGTTTATCTAACTCAGTATTTGATTTTTTGGATGATTTTGCAGATGTCATGCAAGTTTTTGATGGTGAGGAAGGATTGTACGAAGCTGAAAGTGGTGTGTACGATCTTATCTTACTTGATTTGATGTTACCGGAAAAAGACGGTTTTCAAGTATTGAAGGGATTACGTGAAAAAGGTGTTACAACACCGGTATTGATTATGACAGCTAAAGAGAGTTTGAATGATAAAGGACATGGCTTTGAGCTGGGAGCCGACGATTATTTGACCAAACCATTTTATTTGGAAGAGTTAAAAATGCGGATTCAAGCTCTTTTGAAACGATCGGGCAAGTTTAATGAAAATACTCTTTCTTATGGCGATGTAACCATTAATTTGTCAACGAACACGACACTTGTAGATGGAAATGAAGTAGAGTTACTCGGAAAAGAATTTGATTTATTAGTATATTTCTTGCAGAATCAAAATGTTATTCTACCGAAGACGCAGATTTTCGATCGCTTATGGGGGTTTGATAGTGATACAACCATTTCAGTTGTAGAAGTTTATGTCTCAAAAATTCGGAAAAAATTGAAAGGGACGACCTTTGCGAATAATCTTCAAACACTTCGCAGCGTCGGATATATTTTAAAAGATGCTGAATAAACTAAAAAAAGCATGGTATGCGGATGATTTTTCTTATTTCATTCGCAATTTTGGTATTTTTACTCTCATTTTCTCAGCTATGACCTTGATTATCATTCAAGTTATGCGCTCAAGCCTTTATACAACGGTAGATAACAATTTAAAAAGCTTGAGTCAAGATTCGGCTTCTGTGATTAATTTAGCACTTGCTCGAAAAGTAGGGCTAGATCAAAAGTCAGAAAATGGAGAGCCTAAAAGTGGAACAGCTGACAAAGAGTTGACAGATAAACCAAATGTTAGTGCCAATACAGAAGTTATTTTATTTGATAAGAATTATAAGCCGATTATTACAAGCAATAATTTCTTAGGGTTCAATAAACTTTCCTTTAATAGCAAGCAATTAGACCACATTCGTCAGATTCAAGTAAAAAGCAATTATGGTCGAGAAGAAACCTATCGAATGATTTTATTTGAGGTAAAACTGCCTAATTTGGAGACCAATGTCAAATACGCAGCGGTTTTTATCAATATCAGTCAATTGGAACAAACTAGTCAAAATCATGAACAGTTGATTGTGGTGGTGATGATTAGTTTCTGGGGAATTTCCTTGATTGCTAGTGTTTATCTTGCACGGGTCAGTGTTAAACCTCTTTTAGAAAGCATTCAAAAGCAAAAAAGTTTTGTCGAAAACGCTAGTCATGAGTTGCGTACACCTCTAGCTGTGTTGCAAAATCGTTTGGAGACTTTATTTAGAAAGCCAGAAGCTACTATTATGGAAGCCAGTGAAAGCATTGCTTCTAGTTTGGATGAAGTGCGGAATATGAAAATGTTGACGACAAATTTACTCAATCTAGCACGGCGTGACGACGGGATTAAACCAGAAATTGGCGATGTCGAGCCAAATTTCTTTAATACAACTTTCACCAACTATGAAATGGTTGCCGCAGAGAATGGGAAAATTTTCCGATTTGACAATAGGATTCACCGCGTAATTAAAACGGATAAAACCTTACTGAAGCAATTGATGACTATCTTGTTTGATAATGCCCTGAAATATACAGATGAAGATGGTGTGATTGAATTGACAATCTCTGCAAATGATCGAAATTTGTTTTTGAAGGTTTCGGATAATGGTCCGGGGATTAGTACGGCAGATAAGAAAAAGATTTTTGATCGTTTTTATCGTGTTGATAAAGCACGGACTCGGCAGACAGGTGGTTTTGGTTTAGGGTTGTCGCTTGCAAAGCAAATCACAGAAGCTCTTAAAGGAACCATTGCAGTGAAAGACAATAAGCCTAAAGGAACTATTTTTGAGGTGAAGATTGCGATTCGAACGGATAATAAAAAGAAAAAATAGATTTAGGATACTTTCAGTGTGCCTGTAAAGAAAGTTATTCCGAAAGATGATAATAAAACACGACCAGGTCAAGACGAGTTGTTAGCTAATCTTGATTTGGTCGTGTTTTTTTCTTGTTTAAAAGCATAGTTGAATGAGAATGTCAACATCGTTCTTTCTTGTTTTCATATGCCTGGCGGACGAAGCAAGTAAATTTCAGTTTATTCCGTCAGCCCGGCAGACGAGTTGTCTAAGTTTCGGTTTATTCTGTCGACTGGGCGGACGAGCCACCTAAGTTTTAGTTTATGCTGTCAGCCGGGCGGACGGGGGTCTCAACTTTCTGTTTGCTTCGTCGCCCCAATCGACAGAGAGAGCGAATTTGGGTTTAGCTCTCTCTGTGTTCCTTATTTTACTGCGCAGACCAGACGCTAACTGATTTTTCTGCAACTGGGAAATCTGCCCAGCCGTCTTCCTCGATTATCACGGCTGAAGAATTGTTTCCTAAGTAATCTTTAAACTCCTTACCAGCCCAATTTTCACCAATATACATGCGTTTTGAATTAGCTTGATCATTTGTCAAAATAACAGCAATTGGCTGTCCATTGTCTTTGCCTGAACGGGTCCAAGCAATGCAATGCTCGTCGTCAAAATAATCCGTCTGTTCGCCATAGGCTAAGTTGAGACGAACATCTAATAATTTATCAAGAACTGTTTGGAAGCTGGCTTGAGCGAATTCGCCGTTGATACCATAGTAGTCTCCATAGAAAACGCAAGGTAGACCTGCTTTACGCAATAAAATGAGAGCATAAGCAGCAGGCTTAAACCATTCTTCAACAGTTGATTCCAGCGCTTGTCCACGTTGTGTGTCGTGATTATCGACAAAAGTAACAGCCGATTCAGGATGATTTTTGACGAGTGTTTGTTCAAAAATATTTCTCAAATCATAGTCCACTCCAGCGCGACTAGCATCAAATAGATTATGATGAAGCTTGACATCAACTAAATCAAAACGATAGTCAATGCTTCCTAAATAATCGTTATTTGCAGTTTCATCACCATTCCAAAACTCTCCAAAGACATAGAAATCTTCTCCATACTTCGCCATAATATCACGGATAAAATTTCTCATAAAGAAAGAGTCGATATGCTTAATAGCGTCTAACCTAAAGCCATGAATGCCAGTCGTTTCGATAAACCAATCTGCCCAATCATAAAGGTTTTGAATGACTTCTGGGTGCTTAAAATCAAGGTCAGCATACATGAGATAATCAAAATTGCCATTTTCGTTATCAACTAAGTCATCATCTGCCCACCCTTTGTTGTCTCCTTGAATGAGATAAATCCCTGATTTATTCCGTTGAGCATCATAATCAGTCCCAGTAAAGTGATACCAATGCCACTCAAAATCATTGTATTTTTTGTGGCGACCTGGGAACGTGAATTTAGTCCAACCTTTAATTTCAAAAGGTTCAGAGAGTGCAACTGTACGATCGTTTGGGTCAACTTCAATAACAGTAAATCGCTCTTTGTAATCTGCTGCTGCTTTGTGATTTAAAACGATATCTGCAATAGGCTCGATTCCATTTTCTTTGAGCGACTTAATAGCTTTCAAATATTCTTCTTTTAAGCCGTACTTTGTTCGAATCGTTCCTTTTTGGTCAAACTCGCCTAAATCAAATAGGTCATAGATACCGTAACCAACATCGTTGGAACTAGTAGCTTTAAAAGCTGGTGGCATCCAAACCTTGCGAATCCCTTTAGAAGCTAGATGTGGGGCATCTTTTGCTAAGCGATTCCAATGTTGTCCGTCATTTGGTAGATACCATTCAAAATATTGCATCAATGTTTGATTTTCCATACGAGATACTTCTTTCTTATCTTGATGGCTATTATTTTATCAAAATAACTCTTTTGACGCAAACGTTTGCGTAAATTTTATAGAATCAGAAACGATAAAATGGATTGAAACTGTTATTTTGAAGGTATATAATAAAGCTAGTGAGCTATTTTTATTAAAAAGTTGAAGGAGCCATTGATGAAAAATAGGATTCAAGATATTTTTGACAAGAGCATGGTGATTGAAAGTTTTACGCATACGGATTTGGAAAGAAATATTGAAAATTTTCTCAATCAATATATTGGCAGTCTGCCGTATTTTCAGGAGCATTCGGATTACTTTGGCACATATCAGATTCCGAATGATTTTTTTCATCGCAGCGTGAATTGGGCTTTAGTAAAACGTCATTGTGCAGATACAGTGATTTTGTTTCATCACCATGATACAGTTGATATTGAGGATTTTGGCAATTTAAAGGAAATTGCCTTTGATAATATGGCTTTGAAAAAGGCTTTAGCAAGTTCTGCACTGGGTCAGGATGTGTTAGAAGATATAATTTCTAACGAATGGCAATTTGGTCGTGGATCATGTGATATGAAAGCTGCATTGGCTTTGCAATTGGGAGTAGTCGCAGAATATGCGAGCAAAGCAGAAGGGAAAGTGAATCTTCTTTATTTATCGGTTGGAGATGAGGAATCCTATTCTCAAGGAATGCGAGCTGCAGTAGGTTTGCTTTCTGATTTGAAGAAGAAATTTCATTTAAATTATATCTTGGCTATTGATTCAGAACCATTTGAAAGCAATTCAGCTCAGGAAAAAGTGCTGCATGTTGGAACAGTTGGGAAAATGATGCCTGTCGTGGTTACGCAGGGTATTCTTTCCCACATGAAAGAGCCTCTCAAGGGGATCAATGCTGTTTCGCTTCTAGCAAAAGTAGTAGAAAAAATTGATCTTAATCCTCTCTTATCGGATTTGATTGATGAAGAGCGGGCTCCTTTGCCCTCATGGTCTTATATGCGTGATTTGAAGGAAAATTATGATGTATCAACTGTTCTCAGGGCAGCGGGCTATTTTAACGTTCTTTATTTAGATAAAAGTCCGAAAGAGCTGATGATGACAATTCAACATCTTTGTCAAGAAGCTGTTGATGAATTTTATGAGCGTTATCAGACTTTGCAGGTGGTTTATAAAGAGTATAAAAAAGTCACAAAACCTCGTGTACTGACTTATGATGAGTTAATCCAGTTATGTCAAAAGAAGTCTGGATTTGAAGAATTTATGCACAAGGTAACCCGATCTGCTCATAAAGCATTTCAAGCGGGCTTAAGCTATCAAGAAATAACCATTGAAACTGTTCAAAAGGTGTTAGATTTCTATGATAAAAAGGAAGCATTTGTGGTGCTGACCATTGCACCACCTTATTATCCTTCTATGAATTGCCGGCATCTGAAAAATAGTGTGGTTGATATTGAAAAACTCATTGCACTTTATAGTAGATACTTAGCTGATACGGCGGCTGCTCGTCTAACAGTAGAAGAGTTCTTTATGGGAATTTGCGATGTTAGTTACTGTGCTTTAGAAAAATCTGTTGAAGAATATCAGAAAATTATCGATAGTATGGCTGTCCCTGAAAATTTATATCCGATTGATTTCGATAAAATTCAGGATATCAATGTTCCTGGAATCAATCTGGGTCCTTGGGGAAAGGATTTGCATCAGTTAACAGAACGCGTCTATGAAAAGGATATGTTGAAGACGATTCCTCAATTTCTGTTATATTTGTTAGAACACATTGACAGCATTAAAAAATAAAACAAGAGAGCTATATTCAGTTTAGTTAGGGATATAGCTCTTGTTTTTTATGAAAATTGTGCTAAAAAGTTATCTAGTTCCTTTTGATTGTGAAGGGTTATCCATTTAGAAGCGTACATTTTTTGAAGTTTTTCATAACGTGTGCGAATGTTTATCGTTCGCCCGTCATGTAGAATCCAGCGGATAAATTCCCAATCAAATTTTTCAATGCACCCCTTTGCCGTACTATCGCGATTTTTGCCACGATAAATCAGATAACGCTTAAAAGCACGATAGAGACAACTCCAACGTGAGAAATTTAAAAAAATAATTCGGTCTGCTTGTTTCATTCTCTCTTCATAGCAGCAGGAGCTGTAGTTTCCGTCTATCACCCAGTTTTCTTTGGCTTCTAAAAATCCTTTAACTTGCTCTTGCATCCAGCTGCGGTCACTCATTTCCCAATTGGGTAGAAACTGCAGTGTGTCTAAATGCAATTTGGGAATAGAGTAATACTGGGCTAATTTGGTCGTTAAAGTAGATTTTCCCGATCCAGAATAACCAATGATTGTAATTTTCATGTCTAGCCTTTCTGTTTTCAGCAACAAAAAAAGCTCCATTGAGCTCTTTTTTACGTTATGCAGATTATTTTGCAAGTTTTGTAGCAAGACGTGCTTTATCGCGGCTCGCTTTGTTTTTATGAATCAAACCTTTAGTTTCTGCTTTATCGATAGCTGAGCTTGCAGCGCGGAAAAGTTCTTCAGAAGGATTTGCTTCAAATGCTTTAATTGCAGAACGCATAGCTGATTTTTGAGCTGAGTTTTTTTCGTTTTGTTTAACGTTTAATTCAGCGCGTTTGATAGCTGATTTAATATTTGCCAATGTTTTCACCTCCAATGATATACTAACTATCTAATTATATATGAAAAGTTGAAATTTGACAAGCCTTTTTATTTTTTAAGATAAATTTCATCAATTTCATGATTTGCTGTTTTATGAAGAATAATTTCGGCTCGGTTGCGTGTGGGTTCAATATAATCCTGTAAATTGACAAGATTAATAGATTTCCAGACATTTTGAGCAAATTCCATGACTTTGTTTTCTGGCTGAGAAGTGAAAGGATGATAATAGTTAGTTGGCTCTTCTTTTGCTAAAGTGAGCAATTTTTTAAAACGATCCAGATACCAAGTTTCGATATTTTCAACTTCTGCATCCACGTAAATCGAAAAATCAAAGAAATCCGTCATGTAGAGACGTTCATTTTGTGGATTTTGAAAAACATTGATACCTTCAACGATGACAAAATCTGCGGCTGTAACATACTGTTTTTCGTCTGGAACAATATCATAAATTTCATGAGAATAAACAGGAATTTGATAATCCTTTCCATTTTTGATATTGTCCAAAAAGTCAAGCAAGAGCCCCATATTATAGCTTTCTGGAAAGCCTTTGCGCTTGAGAAGATTTTGCTCCTGCAAGTGAGCATTTGGATAAAGAAATCCGTCCGTCGTCACCAATTCAACAGTAGCATTTGAAAATGTTCTAGATAAAAGGATTTGCAAGAGCCGACTGGTAGTAGATTTTCCAACAGCAACGCTGCCAGAGACACCGATAATAAACGGTTGGCGTTTGATAGCTTTCTGTAAAAAAATACCTTTTGAAAATGCTAAATCTTCTTTTGAGCGCTTATAAATTTGGATGAGATTGGTCAAGGGAAGATAAACATCTGTTACATCTTGAAGGCTAATCTTATCATTGAAACTTTTGATGGAATTTAGCTCTTTTTGCGTTAAAGGTGGAGTTGTTTTGCGATGTAAGTTTTGCCAAGTTTTTCGACTAATTTTTTCAAAATGGATAAATTCGTTATTCATAGAGGACTCCTATTAATATGACCATTAGTATATCATAATTTTAAACAAATTGTAAACGGTTTACAAATAAAAGGTCTTTATGTTAAAATAGTTTTATGACTAAAATGTATTTCGCAGAAAATCCAGATGCAGAACATGATATTCACGAACTGAACGTTCAACTTCTGGGACAAAATATGACTTTCTTGACTGACGCCGGCGTCTTTAGTAAGAAAATGATTGATTATGGAAGTCAAACGCTTTTAAAGTGTCTTGATTTTCATAAGCAAGAAAGCGTATTAGATGTTGGTTGTGGCTATGGAACATTAGGACTTACTTTAGTCAAGGCTAAAGAAGTCAAGGCGACCCTTGTTGATATAAATCAGCGTGCTCTTGATTTAGCTCGCCAAAATGCTGATCGTAATCAAGTTCTAGCTACGATTTTTCAATCTAATATTTATCAAAATGTAGAAGGGAGATTTCATCATATTATCAGCAATCCACCGATTCGAGCTGGGAAACAGATTGTTCATGAGGTGATTGCAGGAAGCCATGCGCACTTACTAGACGGAGGTGACTTGACGATTGTTATTCAAAAAAAACAGGGAGCGCCAAGTGCAAAAGCTAAGATGGAAGAAGTATTTGGAAATTGCGAAATTTTAAAAAAAGATAAGGGATATTATATCCTTAGAAGTAGGAAGGAAATATGAGAACAGTTGATGTTATTCAGAAAAAGCGGGATGGCTTAGAATTAACCAGCGATGAAATTAAGTGGTTAATCGAAGGATATGTTGCCGGAACCGTGCCCGATTATCAGATGTCGGCTTTTGCAATGGCAGTATATTTTAAAGGCATGAGTACTCGCGAGATTTCTGATTTGACGATGACCATGGTAGGCACAGGTCAGCAAATTGATTTGTCAGCTATTTCTGGAATCAAGGTTGATAAACATTCGACCGGAGGTGTAGGCGACAAAGTGACACTGGTGTTAGTACCATTGGTGGCTAGTTTTGGCGTGCCTGTTGCTAAAATGAGTGGTCGTGGACTCGGTCATACAGGAGGAACACTTGATAAACTAGAATCCATTAAAGGATTTCAGATTGAGCGCAGCCAAGAAGAATTTATTAAACAAGTGCAGGATATCGGATTGTCCGTTATTGGTCAGTCAAATCAGTTGGTGAAAGCTGATAAGTTACTTTATGCTTTGCGTGATGTGACAGCTACCGTCGATACGATTCCTCTGATTGCAAGTTCTGTTATGAGCAAGAAAATTGCAGCTGGTGCGGATAGCATTTTGTTAGACGTGACAGTTGGGGAAGGCGCATTTATGAAAAATCTAGAAGATGCGCGTGCTCTAGCTCGTACTATGGTTGATTTAGGAAAGGCGGTTGGGCGTAGGACGACAGCAGTTATTACTGATATGAGCCAACCTCTGGGAACTAGCATTGGTAATCGTTTGGAAATCCTTGAAGCTTTGGATATCCTGCAAGGAAAAGGACGAGAAGATGTAACAGAATTTATTTGTGAATTAGGTCAAATCATGCTTGGCTTAGCAAATGTTGAAAAAACTGTAAAAGAAGTGCGGGAACATCTATTTGATGGATCGGCACTGCAAAAATTTGAAGCCATGGTTGTTGCACAAGGTGGCGATTTAGAAGATTTGTATCGCCCTTCATCAGCAAAATACGTTGTAGAAGTGACTGCAGATGAAGCGGGTTATATTTCTGAATTACCAGCGATGGAGTTTGGTTTATTTGCTATGCGGCTGGGCGCAGGTCGAGCTGTGAAATCTGATGCATTAGACTTTGAAACAGGAATTGTTTTTGAAAAGAAAGTCGGAGAGCCGGTCAAAATCGATGAAATTGTCGCAAAAATTTATGCAAATGAAAAAATTTCACAAGAACTAGTTACAGAATTCAAAAAAAATGTTAAAATAAGTAATGAGCCGAAAAAAGTTCAAGAGATTATTGAAGTAATCGCTTAACTTACAGGAGAACCGAAAATGAAGTTAAATAAATATATAGATCATACGCTTTTAAAGCCAGATGCTCACCAAGAGCAAATTGAAAAATTGATTGAAGAAGCAAGAGAATATGATTTTGCAAGTGTTTGTGTTAATCCAACATGGGTCAGTTTTGCAGCAGAAGGATTACGAGATACAGATGTTAAGGTTTGTACTGTTATTGGTTTCCCTTTGGGTGCAAATACACCTGCTGTAAAAGCTTTTGAGGCAAAAGATGCCATTAAGAACGGAGCAGACGAAGTAGACATGGTTATCAATATTGGTGCTTTGAAATCTCAAAATCTGGTGTTGGTAGAAGAAGATATTGCTGCTGTTGTGGAAGCAAGCGGTGACACACTGGTAAAAGTAATTATCGAAACTTGTTTGTTAACTGATGAAGAAAAAGTTGTAGCGTGTCAGTTAGCCCAAAAAGCTGGTGCAGACTTTGTAAAAACTTCAACTGGATTTTCAACAGGTGGAGCTACTGTTCATGATGTAGCATTGATGAGAAAGACAGTGGGTCCAGATATGGGTGTTAAAGCTTCAGGTGGGGCTCGTTCGTATGAAGATGCAGTTGCATTTATTGAAGCAGGCGCAACGCGTATCGGAGCTTCTTCTGGTGTAGCCATTATGAAAGGAGAAAAAGCTAGTGGCGACTACTGAGTTGATTGATCTAGCGATTGAGACAAGTAAAAAAGCTTACGTTCCTTATTCTCATTTTCCGATTGGCGCTGTACTAGTAGCTAAAAATGGTCAGATTTTTACAGGCGTAAACATTGAAAATGCTAGTTTTGGTCTGACGAACTGCGGTGAGCGGACAGCCATATTTAAGGCTATTTCAGAAGGTGTTACGGAGTTTGAGGAATTAATCGTTTATGGTGAAACTCAAAAGCCCGTTTCTCCGTGTGGAGCTTGTCGTCAAGTAATGGCAGAATTTTTTCCGCAGAATTTAAAGGTAACACTTGTTGCCAAAGATAAATCGACGGTCGTGATGACGGTCAGGGAATTACTTCCGTATTCTTTTACTAACTTGGAGTAGTTGGTAAAAATGGTCATTTGACCAAAGTTAATTTTGCAACTTTGTTGCACATCTTATTTAGGAGGTTCAGAGATGAACAAGAAACAATGGCTAGGCCTTGGTCTAGTAGCTGTCGCAGCAATCGGACTTGCTGCATGTGGTAACCGTGCATCTAAATCAAGCAATAAAGATGCAAAGACAGATTTGAAAGCTGCAATTGTAACAGATACAGGTGGTGTAGATGATAAATCGTTTAACCAATCAGCTTGGGAAGGTTTGCAAGCTTGGGGTAAAGAAAATGGTTTGACAAAAGACCATGGCTTCACTTATTTTCAATCTACTAATGAATCAGAATATGCTACTAACCTTGAGCAGGCAGCTTCTGGTAATTACAAGTTGGTCTTTGGTATTGGTTTTGCTCTTCGTAACGCTGTAGAAGCAGCAGCAAAGGATCATTCTGATACGAACTATGTTATCATTGATGATGAGATTAAAGGTCATAAGAACGTAGCTTCTGCTTTATTTGCTGATAATGAAGCTGCTTACCTTGCAGGTGTGGCTGCAGCAAAAACAACTAAAACCAAGAAAATTGGCTTTGTTGGTGGTATTAAAGGTGCTGTTTTGACTCGCTTTGAAAAAGGTTTTGAAGCAGGTGTGAAATCTGTTGATCCATCTATTAAGATTGATGTGAAATATGCGGAAAGCTTTAGTGATGCAGCAAAAGGTAAAACCATTGCAGCTGCTCAATATGCAGCTGGTGCAGATATTGTTTACCAGGTAGCCGGTGGTACTGGTGCAGGTGTATTCAACGAAGCAAAATCCATCAATGAAACTAGAAATGAATCTGAAAAAGTTTGGGTTATTGGTGTTGACCGTGACCAAAACGAAGAAGGTAAATACAAATCTAAAGATGGCAAAGAATCTAATTTTGTTTTAGCTTCTACTCTGAAACAAGTTGGTGGTACTGTAAAAGATATTGCTAACAAAACAGCAAAAGGTAAGTTCCCTGGAGGTAAAACTACAACTTATGGTTTGAAAGATAAAGGTGTAGATTTAACAACTAAGAATTTGTCTGCTGAAGCTAAAAAAGCAGTAGAAGATGCAAAAGCAAAAATCCTTGATGGAAGTATTAAAGTTCCTACAGATAAGTAATCTGACACTCAAGAAGCGACCTTCGTGGGTCGCTTTTTTGAGATTGAGACAGCTTTTGTCTCAGTAAAGCTGGCTAATCTTTTAGTGAGTTTTACTGAAATAAAATAATTTCTGAAAGGAATTTAATCATATGGCACATGAAAATGTCATTGAAATGCATGAAATAACCAAGATTTTTGGTGAATTTGTCGCAAATGACAAAATTAACCTTAATCTAAGACGTGGTGAAATTCATGCACTTTTAGGAGAAAACGGAGCGGGGAAGTCCACTCTGATGAATATGTTGGCGGGCTTGCTTGAGCCAACAAGTGGTGAGATTACTGTGAATGGAAAGTCAGTAACAATTGATTCTCCATCAAAATCAGCATCTTTAGGAATCGGAATGGTTCACCAACATTTTATGTTGGTAGAGGCTTTTACGGTTGCTGAAAACATTATTTTGGGGAGTGAAACGACGAAAAATGGTGTTTTAGACATTAGGAAAGCAATCAAAGATATCAAGGAGCTATCTGAAAAATATGGTCTTGCTGTAGATCCTACAGCAAAAGTCGAAGATATTTCAGTTGGTGCGCAACAGCGTGTTGAAATCTTAAAGACCTTGTATCGTGGCGCTGATATCCTGATTTTTGACGAACCAACCGCAGTATTAACTCCTTCAGAAATTGAAGAACTAGAGCATATCATGAAAAATCTAGTTAAGGAAGGAAAATCCATCATTTTGATTACGCACAAATTGGATGAAATTCGTGCTGTTTCAGATCGTGTCACCGTTATCCGTCGTGGTAAAAGTATTCAAACTGTTGAGATTGGTGGAGCAACGAATAAAGATCTTGCTGAAATGATGGTTGGGCGTTCGGTATCCTTTACGACAGAAAAAATAGCATCAGACCCTAAGGAAGTTATTCTATCCATTAAAGATTTGATCGTTAATGAAAATCGTGGTGTGCCTGCTGTTAAAAATTTGTCTTTGGATGTGCGAGCTGGTGAAATTGTCGGAATTGCTGGGATTGATGGAAATGGACAAAGTGAGCTAATTCAAGCAATCACAGGCCTTCGGAAAGTAAAATCAGGAAGTATTACTATAAAAGGCGAAGAAGTCGTTGGTCTATCTCCAAGGAAGATTACCGAAATGCAAGTCAGCCACGTTCCTGAAGATCGGCATCGTGATGGCTTAGTACTGGAGATGATGCTGTCTGAAAATATGGCTTTGCAAACTTATTACAAGGAGCCATTAAGCAAAAATGGCATCTTAAATTATAATAATATCACTTCTTATGCACGCAAATTAATGGAGGAATTTGATGTTCGTGCTGCAAGTGAAACTGTTCCAGCATCTGCACTTTCAGGAGGAAATCAGCAAAAAGCGATTATTGCTCGTGAAATCGATCGTAATCCAGATCTTTTAATCGTTAGTCAACCAACTCGTGGACTTGATGTTGGGGCGATTGAATATATTCACAAACGTTTGATTGAAGAGCGCGATAAGGGGAAAGCAGTACTTGTTGTCAGCTTTGAATTGGATGAAATTTTGAATGTTTCAGACCGTATCGCTGTTATCCATGATGGTAAAATTCAAGGCATTGTAACCCCTGCTGAAACCAATAAGCAAGAGTTAGGTATCTTGATGGCTGGTGGTGAAATTAAGAAGGGAGATTCAAATGACTAAGAAAACACAGCAAATTGCAGTGCCTTTGATTTCCGTTGTTCTTGGGATTTTGCTGGGCGCCATTGTCATGTGGATTTTTGGATATGATGCTATTTGGGGCTACGAAGAATTGTTCAAAGCAGCCTTTGGTACCGTTCGTAATATTGGAGAAATTTTCCGTGCAATGGGTCCACTTATTTTAATTGCTCTTGGATTTGCAGTGGCAAGTCGAGCTGGATTCTTTAATGTTGGTTTGCCTGGACAAGCTTTAGCAGGTTGGATTTTGAGCGGCTGGTTTGCACTTTCGTTTCCGAACCTTCCACGTCCGATTATGATTCTTGCGACAGTTGTTATTGCAGCAGTAGCCGGTGGGATTATTGGAGCAATTCCTGGTATTCTTCGTGCTTACTTAGGAACGAGTGAAGTTATTGTAACGATCATGATGAACTACATTGTTCTTTATGTTGGAAATGCAATGATTCATAGTTTCCCCAAGAGTGTCATGCAAAGTATTGATTCAAGTATTAAAGTTGGAGCAAATGCAACCTATCAAACAGAGTGGTTGCGAGCGTTGACAAACAATTCACGGATGAACATCGGAATCTTCTTTGCAATCATTGCAGTTGTTCTTATCTGGTTTATGTTGAAAAAAACAACACTTGGCTTTGAAATCCGCTCTGTCGGACTAAACCCAAATGCGAGTGAGTATGCAGGGATGTCTGCTAAAAGAACGATTATTCTTTCAATGATTATCTCAGGCGCGCTTGCTGGTGTCGGAGGTGTTGTCGAAGGACTAGGAACATTCCAAAACATCTATGTACAAGGAAGTTCTCTTGCTGTCGGATTTAATGGTATGGCCGTTAGTTTATTAGCTAGCAATTCACCAATTGGTATTCCATTTGCAGCCTTCTTATTTGCAGTACTCCAAGTCGGTGCTCCAGGTATGAATACCGCAACGATTCCGGCTGAGTTGGTAAATATTGTAACAGCGTCTATTATTTTCTTCGTAAGTATTCATTATATTATTGAACACTTTATCAAACCAAGAAAACAAGCAAAAGTCAAGGGAGGAAAATAAGATGAATTTTGTAACGATGTTAAGTCTATTAGTTTCCTCTATGCTGATTTATGCAGCACCTTTGATTTTTACAAGTATTGGTGGAGCTTATTCTGAGCATGCAGGAATTGTCAATGTCGGACTCGAAGGTATTATGGTAATGGGGGCTTTTTCAGGAGTTGTCTTTAACCTTACCTTTGTCAATACTTTTGGAAATTTAACTCCGTGGCTGGCACTTTTAGTTGGCGGTATTGTGGGATTGATTTTCTCTCTTATCCATGCTGTTGCAACGATTAATTTCCGAGCCGATCATGTTGTTAGTGGTACAGTGCTCAATTTGATGGCACCTGCCTTAGCAATTTTCTTGGTAAAAGCTTTCTATAACAAAGGACAAACTAATAATATTCAAGTATCATTTGGCAAATTTAACTTTCCGCTATTATCAGATATTCCTGTCATTGGAGATATTTTCTTCAAACATACCAGTCTAATGGGGTATATTGCAGTAGCATTTGCCTTTCTAGCTTGGTTCATTATGTTTAAGACGAAATTTGGGCTGCGTTTACGTTCTGTAGGGGAGCACCCACAAGCGGCTGATACATTGGGAATCAATGTTTATCTCATGCGTTATTATGGTGTGATGATTTCAGGTTTCCTTGGCGGTGTCGGCGGTGCGATTTATGCTCAATCTATCTCAGTAAACTTTGCTGCAACAACGATTATCGGACCAGGCTTTATCTCACTGGCTGCTATGATTTTTGGTAAATGGAACCCAATTGGAGCTATGTTTTCAAGTCTCTTCTTTGGACTGTCACAAAGTTTAGCTGTTATCGGAAGTCAATTGCCATTCCTATCACACGTACCAGCAGTTTATTTGCAAATTGCACCGTATGTACTAACTATTGTCGTATTAGCGGCTTTCTTCGGAAAAGCTGTTGCACCAAAAGCAGATGGTGTTAATTATATCAAATCAAAATAATTTATTGCAAAAAGCCAAGTTACTTTTCAAAGTAGCCTGGCTCTTTTTATAAAAAAACAATTATTCTGTTTGGAAAAACTTTCTAAAAGAATAATTGTCTTTAAAGTTACTTACATAAAATATACAATTGCAAGATACTGAAGTGCAGATGCTGCTAGGATGAAGAGATGCCAAATCATGTGGAAATATGGCTTTTTCTTAGCATAAAATCCTGCACCAACAGTATAGCAGAGTCCTCCAGCCAGCATCAGTCCCCAGAAGACTGGTCCTGTTTGCCCAATGATTTGGGGAACGATAAGAATCACTAACCATCCCATAATAAGATACAGTGCCAAACTGAATTTTTCATTAACTTTTTTAGCAAATATTTTATATAAAATACCAAAAATGGTGGTTCCCCATTGAATGCCAATGATAAGGTAACCTAACCAGTTATTCATAAGAGACAATACAACGGGGGTATAGCTTCCAGCGATAGCGATATAAATCATCGAATGATCAATGATTCGCAAGATATACTTGTGTGTAGAACCATAGCTCATAGAATGGTAAATGGTTGAAGAAAGAAACATCAGAAATAAACTGATGACAAAAATTGAAACTCCGACGGCAGCAAGCATACCATGTTCTTCATAGCTGTAAATAGCAGAAATCGGAAGTAAAATTAGCATGATGATAGCACCAATAGCATGAGTAACGGCATTGGCGATTTCTTCACCAAAACTCAGCTGCTTGCTAAGTTTAAGGGTTTGGTTCATCTTTTGTCCTCCTTTCTAAGGATAAAGCAAGATCTTTCGTTTGATGAAATAATTTTACAGTTTGACAGGCTGCTTCAATAGCAGGTGCAGTATTATCTGTTTTTTCCTCTCGCATACAGTAGACAAATTCATTGTAGAGAGTAGCAGAATCCTTTTCGTTTACTAAAAGCTGAATCGTTTTGATAATATCTGGTATAGGAAAGACAGGCTTCAAAGTTGTCAATACAATCAATCGAGCAATCTGGATACGATTATATTTCTTCTTAATTGGTTTTGGAATGTGAGCGTGTTTGACATAGTTATTAACCATAGCAGCGGTTAAAGATTTATCTGTACCACGAAATGCCTGTTCGTTTACACCATTCACATAGAGAAGAACTTGGTCAAGATAGAGATCTAAGTCAGGTAATTCCTCCCAAGTTGGGAATTGTGTGATTTTCAAAATATCCACCTCTTTATAATCTAGTCTTAATAACTAGATTATATAATAATAAATGTCTTGTGTCAAGAGAAAAATCATTTGTTCTGCAAAATAACTTTTGATACAATAAGATTATGAAAATTTTAATTCCAACTGCAAAGGAAATGAATCTTAGCCTTAAACCGCATGGCAAGTGTTTTCTTTCAGAGCAAACAAAAACAATTGTAGCTAGCCTGTCACAGTATTCTATTGAAGAGTTAGCGAAGCTTTATCATGTTAATCTGGAGCGGGCAGAAGAGGAGTATCTTCATCTACAACAATTAAAAAATGAGCAAGCTCTTACTTACCCAGCTTTGCATTTATTTGATGGTCTCATGTATCGAAATATCAAAAGAAGTGATTTAATGGAGAAAGAGTTGAGATATATAGACAATCATTTGCTCATTACCTCTAGTCTATATGGTATTATGCCAGCTATGGCGTTGATTTCACCTCATCGATTGGATTTTTTAGTGAAATGTACCATTTCTGGCAAAAGCTTGAAAAATTATTGGCGCAATGATTATGATGCAGCTATTTCAGATGAGGAAATGGTTTTATCTCTGTTATCAAGTGAGTTTGAGACGGTGTTTTCCAAATCTGTGCGTGATAAGATGCTTCGGTTTAAATTTTTAGAAGATAGGGAAGGAAGTTTGAAAGTTCACTCAACTATTTCTAAGAAGGCTCGGGGGCAATTTTTAACTGCTTTAATTGAAAATCAAATAATAACGAAAGAGGAAATCAAGCAATTACAATTTGCAGACTTTGCTTTTCGAGAAGATTTATCTACTATAGATACTTATGTTTTTGTCAAGGAAAATAAGCAAAAAACGGAATGACGTAAACGTATCATTCCGTTTTGGATTCTTTTTAGTTAATTGCTGCTAATAAAGCTTCAGCTTGGGCTGCGAGTTCAGCTTGTTTTTCTTCAGAAACTGTGAGTTGACCTGTTCCCCAAGCTTCTGGATTCACAGCAACACCAGTAAATGGTTCAACGACATTCATGCGAATAAATGGAAGGAGGCTACGATAATGTTTGAAAACTTCATCTGGAGAAGTTCCATTTGCTACAGAAGAAACTGTTACAAGCTTTTCGTTGAGAGCAGAAGGTCCAGTAGGATCTGAAAGATCAAGAGCACGTGATAACCAATCCAGAAGATTCTTAACAACACCTGGAATAGACCAGTTATAAGTTGGGGAGAAAATCCAGATAGCGTCAGCGGAAAGAATTTCTTCACGAGCTTTGGCAACAGCGGCAGGAGCTGGGCTTTCAATATCTTGGTTGAAAAATGGAATATCTTTGAAATCAAGATAAGAAACTTCAGCTTTGTCAGTAAGGATATTTTCAGCTTGAGCAGCTAATTGATGGTTGAATGAGCCTTGACGAAAAGACCCGACAATAAATAGTACTTTTTTAGACATATAAGTCACTCTCCTTTTCTTTTGTACCTGTTCATGTTACAACAAATATTACTAGTTAGCAAGAAACTAGCTCAAATTTTTAAATTTTTTTAGAATCTGAATTAAATCTTCTTTCTCTTCCCCTGTTAAAATGCTGAGTCCTTGCTGGATATTTTGAATATGATCTGGAAGCACTGCTTCAATTTTGCTACGTCCTTCTGGGGTCAATCCGACTAAAAATGAACGTCGATCAGATGGGTCACAGGTCCGAAAAATCCAGCCATTTCGTATCATATTTTTAATAACAACGGTCATATTTCCAGATGTAGCAAGCATTTTATCAATTAAGTCTTGAATGCGTAAGTTTCCTTTGCTATAAAGAGTTTCTAAGACGGAAAATTGAGTGGGAGTAAGGTTATGTTGTTTTGCTGCTTGGTTTTCAAAATGTCGAATTGTACGAATTGCTTTATTTAAAACAATCATTGTTTTTAAATCAAGACGATTTTCTTGTAAAAGTTTTGTTAGTTTATCCATATCTGTATTTTACCAATAAGTAGTAATAAAATCAATTTTTAGAAAAAGATAGAAAAAAATCCTTATTTATAGTATAATAGACGAGTGAAAAATAGAAGAAAAAATGATAAAATTTTCGTTATATGGCAATATATTATCGGAAGCGTGATAGTTTTAGCTGTTCTCACTTTTTCTTTTCTTTACATTTTAAATCTATCGATGATTCCTTATCAATCCGCTAAGGAAACGGCTAGTAAAATCGCTCGCCAATACGCAGATTTGGATAAAGTGGATCGCTTTGCTATCTATAATGGCAAAAAGAGTTATTATAGTCTTTTGGGGAAGAATCGCAAAAAGACACAGCTTGCTGTTTTGATAGAAGCTGATAGTGATAAAATCTATACTTATGAGTTGTCTAAAGGAATTAGTCAAGAGAAAGCAGAAAAAATCGCTAAAGATAATGGGGCCAAACAAATTGATAAAGTAACATTTGGCTATATCAAAGAGCAACCAATTTGGGAAATCAAATCTGGAACAACTTATTACAATGTTGAATTTGAAACTGGAAGGTTACTCAGTAAGGAGGGACTATGATATTATCAAATCGCGTTTTAAATATGGAAGAGAGCGTGACACTAGCAGCAGCAGCGCGTGCAAAAGCTTTAAAAGCACAAGGACGCGATATCCTTTCGCTGACTTTGGGAGAGCCAGATTTTCCAACTCCGAAGAATATCCAAAATGCAGCTGCCTCTGCAATAAAAGACGGTAGAGCTAGCTTTTATACTGTTACTAGTGGTCTGCCTGAATTAAAGGAAGCAATTGTAGCGTATTTTGCAAAATACTATGGTTATACGATTAAATCAAATCAAGTGACTGTTGCGACGGGGGCAAAGTTCTCCCTTTATACTTTTTTTATGAGTGTCATCAATCCGGGCGATGAGGCAATTATTCCGACACCGTGTTGGGTTAGTTATGGTGATCAGATTAAGATGGCAGAAGGGATACCAGTTTTTGTTCAAGCGACAGAAGCAAATCATTTCAAAGTGACTGTTGAGCAATTAGAGTCTGCACGGACAGAGAAAACGAAAGTTTTGGTGCTCAATTCTCCTTCCAATCCAACGGGAATGATTTATACAGCTAAGGAGTTGTTGGCGATAGGTAATTGGGCTGTAGAGCACGACATTCTCATTTTGGCAGATGATATTTATGGTCGTTTGGTTTACAATGGAAATGAATTCACACCAATTTCGAGTCTATCTGAAGCGATCCGCAAGCAAACAATTGTGATCAATGGTGTGTCTAAGTCGTATTCAATGACAGGCTGGCGGCTTGGTTATGCTGTTGGAGATCCTGATATTATTGCAGCCATGAGCAAGATTGCTGGACAAACAACTTCAAATCCTACGACTGCAACACAGTATGCTGCTATTGAGGCTTTAACTGGTCCTCAAGATACTGTTGAAATCATGCGACAAGCCTTTGAAGAACGTCTTAATACCATTTACCCTTTGCTTTCCGAAGTACCAGGATTTGATGTTGTAAAACCTCAGGGAGCTTTTTACCTTTTTCCAAATGTTAAAAAAGCAATGGAAATGAAAGGCTATACAGATGTAACAGAGTTTACAACAGCTATCCTAGAAGAAGTAGGTGTTGCATTGGTCACGGGTGCTGGCTTTGGTGCACCAGAGAATGTTCGTCTCAGCTATGCGACAGATATGGCTACTCTGAAAGAAGCTGTTCGTCGCATTAGAACTTTCATGGAGAAATAAAAATGATTGCTCATTTTGGTATCAAAGGAAAGGATTTAGAAGCTAGCAAACTCTTTTATCAAGCAGCTTTAGCTCCTTTAAATTATCGTCTTCAATTTGATAACGAGTGGGTAGCAAGTTTCTCAGAGCCAAAAAATGCGGATCCTACCGGTGATTTTTGGTTGAATATTGGTCAGCAAGAGCTTGAGCATTTTGTCTTCAGTGCTCAAAATCCTCAGGAAATTGATAACTTCTATCAAGCGGCCTTGGCAGCTGGTGGCAAGGATAATGGTGCTCCCGGTGAACGTAGCCACTATCATGCTGGCTATTATGCAGCTTAAGCTTATATCATTAATCCAGATGGAAACAATATTGAGACTGTTTATCATAAAAAAATAAAAGAAAAGAGAAATGAATGAATGTCTAGAGAATTAGTAAGCATTATTGACGTCCCAAAGCATATTGGTGAAGAAGTCACTATCGGTGCTTGGGTTGCCAACAAATCAGGAAAAGGAAAGATTGCCTTTCTCCAATTGCGTGATGGCTCTGCCTTTTTCCAAGGTGTAGCTTTTAAACCGAACTTTCTTGAAAAATTTGGTGAAGAAGCTGGGCTTGAAAAATTCAATACAATTAAGCATATCAGTCAAGAGACTTCAGTCTATGTGACTGGTATTGTCAAAGAAGATGAACGTTCAAAATTTGGTTATGAACTTGATGTTACTGACCTTGAAATTATTGCTACATCGGTTGATTACCCAATTACACCGAAAGAACACGGAACAGACTTTTTGATGGATCACCGTCATTTATGGCTTCGGTCGCGCAAGCAAATGGCAATTATGCAGATTCGCAACGCGATTATCTATGCTTCCTATGAGTTCTTTGACCGGAACGGCTTTATCAAATTTGATAGTCCGATTTTATCAGGGAATGCAGCGGAAGATTCAACAGAGCTTTTTGAAACAGATTATTTTGGAACTCCTGCCTTTTTAAGTCAATCTGGACAGCTTTACTTAGAAGCTGGTGCTATGGCACTTGGTCGTGTATTTGACTTTGGTCCGGTTTTCCGTGCTGAAAAATCCAAAACACGTCGCCATTTGACAGAATTCTGGATGATGGATGCAGAATATCCATTTGTTACACATGAAGAATCGCTTGATCTTCAAGAGGCTTATGTGAAGGCTCTGATTCAAGGGGTTTTGGATCGTGCACCACATGCACTTGAAATGTTGGAACGCGATACAGATTTGCTTAAAAAATATGCAACTGAACCATTCAAACGCATTTCTTACGATGAAGTAATTGACCTTTTGCAAGAACATGAAAATGATGAAGATGCAGAGTATGAACACATCGAACGTGGAGATGATTTTGGGTCACCACATGAAACGTGGATTTCAAACTATTTCGGTCTTCCAACTTTCGTTGTGAACTACCCTGCTAGTTTTAAGGCTTTCTACATGAAGCCTGTGCCTGAAAATGAGGACCGCGTGCTTTGTGCAGACCTTTTGGCGCCAGAAGGTTATGGTGAAATTATTGGTGGTTCAGCCCGTGAAGAAAATTATGAAAAACTACTAATGAAGATTAAGGAAAACGGTCTCAATCCTGATGATTATGCCTTTTACCTTGATTTGCGTAAATATGGTTCGGTTCCTCATGCTGGATTTGGACTTGGTTTGGAGAGAATGGTGACATTTGTTGCAGGAACGAAACACATTCGTGAAGCCATTCCGTTTCCACGCATGCTTCACAGAATTGAACCTTAAGAAATGTAAAAACGCCTGTTGGCGTTTTTTTAGAAATAAAATATATGGAAAACGACTAAGTAAGAAAATGAGACGAAATGTTCAGTTTGTTCTTATTCAAGGAAAAAATATGTTTATGTTTAGGAGAAGTTACAAAAGAAATATTCCTCTCATGGCTGGAGTGGAGTTTCTAGGATTTTTAGGTATTACAAGTTTTTGGATTTTATTTCTCAGCCAAAACAGGATGTCTTTACTGCAAATTGGTCTGTTAGAGAGTATTTTTCATGCAACTGGGATCATTTTTGAAATTCCGTCAGGTATGTTAGCAGACAGGTTTTCTTATAAGGCTAATCTGTATATCAGCCGTTTAACAAGTATTTTGTCATCTATTTTGATGTTGATAGGGCAGGGAAACTTTTGGATTTATGCTCTGGCAATGATTTTCAATGCTTTGTCCTATAATTTTGATTCAGGAACGAGCTCTGCACTTTTATATGATTCTGCAGTAGAAGCGGACTTAAAAGATTGTTATTTGAAACTATCAAGCTTGATATCAGGTGTTTCAGAAGCAGCGATTTCTTTAGGAACAGTATTAGCTGGATTGTTTGTACATGGATATTTGTATGTCACTTATTATATTATGATTGCAGTTTCGATTGTTGTTTTAATCTTGATTTGGTTAATAAAGGAACCAGATATGAAAAGGCAAACAGATAAAGTGGTTACGATGAAGAAAATAATCCTGACGGTAAAAGAAGAAATGAAAAGTAGTCCGAGTCTTTTTGCGTGGATGATGATTTTCCAATTCGTTGGAACAATGATGTGTATGTTTTATTTTTACTATCAAAAACAATTACCAGATTTAGCTGGATGGCAAATTTCGACAGTTATGTTAATTGGCAGCGTCTTAAATATTTTGGCAGTTTCTATCGCCAGTAAGATTGGGAAAACATGGCATTCTTTTCGGATTTTTCCAGTAGTTGTCAGTTTAACAGGGGGAGCTTATATTCTGTCGTTTTTGGAAACTCCATTTATGTATATCCTTGTTTATTTAGCGACAAATGCTTTGTATGCCATGTATCAACCGATTTTTTACAATGATTTGCAACAGTATTTACCAAACTCAGTCAGAGCGACCATGTTAAGCGTTACTTCAATGATGTTCAGTTTAAGCATGATTATCATTTTTCCGATTGTTGGTTGGCTGATTGACAGTTTTGGCTTCAATTCGACTTTTATTGGTTTGGGAACGGTACTGATAGTGTTAGTACTACCTTTAATTATCGTTTTACAAAGGATTCGTAAACAGCTGAAAACAATCGAAAATTAATTTTTTACCTTAGGCTATATTTATTGATAAAATATAAGTTTTATGAGCTAAATTTCATGGACAGATTGGTTTGTTACTTAATCAATCTTTGTGGTAAGGAATTGTAAATGACGGTATTACTATTCATAGACCATAGAAAGAGATAATGGAACTAGAAACGATATTTTTTAAGTTTCCGGTATAATTTAATGGAACGATAGGAGGAAAAATATTATGCGTGACAATCATCTTCATACTTACTTTTCTTACGATTCAGATACTGATTTTAGAGATTACTTGGAACATTATGATGGAGAAATTGTAACGACTGAACATCTGGATTTATCTAATCCCTATCCGTATAATGCAGGCTCTCCTCACGATGATATTCCTGATTATAAGTCTTATTCTAGAAAAATAGCTTTTCTCAATAAGAAATATGGAAATCGAATCAAAAAAGGAATTGAAATAGGCTATTATGGACCACGTAAGAAAGATACTTTGGCTTTTTTAGAAGATAAAGATTATGATTTGAAACTTTTATCTGTTCATCACAATGGGAAATTCGATTACTTAGAAGCTCCTGTTTTGCAATTGGAAAAAATGCAATGGATTCCAGATTATTTAAAAGAATTAGAAGAAGCCATTGAAAGTATTCCGGCTCATGTTTTGGCTCATTTTGACTATGGTTTTCGCAAGTTTAATGTGACAGTTGAAGAACTAAAAAACTTTGAACCTCAACTTCGTGCCCTTTTTCAGAAAATGATAGAGCACAACTTGGCTTTTGAACTGAATTGCAAGTCTATGTATCTCTATAATCACGAAGATATTTATATCTATGCTCTATCTTTGGTGAAAGAATTGGGCGGAACAAAGTATTCTGTTGGCTCTGATGCCCATACGTTAGAACATTTTCGCTTGAATTTCGACCAAATCAAGCAAATCCTGACGGCATTTGGTATAGGCGAAGCAGAGTTGTTATAAAAAATAAGGCTAGGATATTATTCCCTAGCCTTATACGTTTGTTTCTCAAAAATGATCATAGCAAATATTTATATTCTCTGACAATTAAACCATTTTCAAATTCAAAAATATCACAGGATAGTTGACCGAAATCATTTTTGAGAATAGTAACAATCTGATTTTCATCTGTTGAAAAAGTATGTAAACGGGAAAATTGAACAGTGTTATGACGATAGGCTTGCTGAATCTTATAAAGGTAATCTTCTACTCCATGAATAATAGAAACCTTTTGCTCATGCAATTCCCAGATGATTTTAGTATGTAAAAATTTTTGGTAAGTTTTCTAATCTCTTTGATTTTCCGCTTGAAAGAACAAGGTTAATGTTTCTAAATTTGTCATTAGCGACTTCCTTAATGAAACAACCTTTTCCAAAAAGAAAGTTTCTTTTCTGCTTGTTGGGATAAATCTGATTGGAAAAGTTCAGAAAATTGGATAAGGATTTCTTTTTCGGTAATCTCTACTGGATGATCGCTATGAATAACCAATCCAAATGGAGAATTTTTGCAGTTACTAGACACGATTGTTGCTTTGCAACCGAGATCTTTTGCTATTTTTAAGTAAAAAATTTGATATTGACTGGTGACCGCAGGAGATATTTTCACAGTTACAGGCTGATAGTCCAAGATAATCTTTTGCAACATTTCTTTAAAGTGATCGTAGATAGGAGCACTATTAGCCTCATCAATGCTACATTCTGCTATGACCCGTTCTTCAAATGTTTCTAAAAATTTTCTTTGCTCATCAGGATTTAATTTTAATCCCCCTTGAGCTTTTTCGATTATTGCTTTGTTTATATCTGTCATAAAGTTAGTATAACATACTTTTTTGAAATTTATCCAAGAAACATTCGGAAATATAAAACGCTTACACAGAAAATTATCGTAAATTTCATAGAAAGACACGATTTTTCCTTGAAAAAAACCGATTTTTAAGGTATGATAGGAATGTAAATAAAATAACTCAAAGGAGAGTAAAAAATGTCAATTATTACTGATGTTTACGCTCGCGAAGTCCTAGACTCACGCGGTAACCCAACACTTGAAGTAGAGGTTTATACTGAATCAGGTGCTTTCGGACGTGGTATGGTTCCATCTGGAGCTTCTACTGGTGAACACGAAGCAGTTGAACTTCGTGATGGTGACAAATCTCGTTACGGTGGTCTTGGTACACAAAAAGCTGTTGACAACGTAAACAATATTATTGCTGAAGCAGTTATTGGTTATGACGTTCGCGATCAACAAGCTATTGACCGTGCAATGATTGCACTTGATGGTACTCCAAATAAAGGTAAATTGGGTGCAAACGCAATCCTTGGTGTATCTATTGCTGTGGCACGTGCTGCTGCTGATTACCTTGAAATTCCACTTTACAGCTACCTTGGTGGATTCAATACTAAAGTTCTTCCAACTCCAATGATGAACATCATCAACGGTGGTTCTCACTCAGATGCTCCAATCGCCTTCCAAGAATTCATGATTGTACCTGCTGGTGCACCTACATTCAAAGAAGCTCTTCGTTGGGGTGCTGAAATTTTCCACGCTCTTAAGAAAATCCTTAAATCTCGTGGTCTTGAAACAGCTGTTGGTGACGAAGGTGGATTTGCTCCTCGTTTTGATGGAACTGAAGACGGTGTAGAAACAATCCTTGCTGCCATTGAAGCTGCTGGTTATGTTCCTGGTAAAGATGTATTCCTTGGTTTTGACTGTGCATCATCAGAATTCTACGACAAAGAACGTAAAGTTTATGATTATACTAAATTCGAAGGTGAAGGAGCTGCAGTTCGTACAGCTGATGAACAAATTGACTACCTCGAAGAATTAGTAAACAAATACCCAATCATCACTATCGAAGATGGTATGGATGAAAACGATTGGGATGGATGGAAAAAACTTACTGAACGTCTTGGTAAGAAAGTGCAACTTGTTGGTGACGACTTCTTCGTAACAAATACTTCTTATCTTGAAAAAGGTATCAACGAAGCTTGTGCTAACTCAATCCTTATCAAAGTTAACCAAATCGGTACTCTTACTGAAACATTTGACGCTATCGAAATGGCGAAAGAAGCTGGTTACACTGCTGTTGTATCACACCGTTCAGGTGAAACTGAAGATTCAACAATTGCTGACATCGCAGTCGCAACTAACGCAGGACAAATCAAGACTGGTTCACTTTCACGTACAGATCGTATCGCTAAATACAACCAATTGCTTCGCATTGAAGACCAACTTGGTGAAGTAGCTGAATATCGTGGTTTGAAATCTTTCTATAACTTGTCAAAATAATTCAGTTATAATACGAATCGGCTAGTGAAACTAGTCGATTTTTTCTTTATTGTATCGATAAATTTTAGGAGGGCAATATGGATAAAATTGAAGAACTGGCTTATATTATTCAAAGTAGTCAAAATATTGTATTCTTTGGTGGTGCAGGTGTTTCAACTGAATCTGGTATTCCGGATTTTCGCAGCTCAAATGGTATTTACAATATTGAGTTAAACCAGCATTTTACAGCAGAGCAACTAGTTTCCCATACGATGTTTGAACGCTATCCAGAACAGTTTTTTGACTTTTACAAAAAATATCTCATTTATCCGGATGCCAGACCAAATGTAGCCCATGATTATTTAGTTCATCTAGAAAAGACAGGGAAATTAAAAGCGATTGTCACGCAAAATATTGATAGTTTACACGAGATAGCGGGAAGCAAAAATGTATTGAAAATTCATGGTAGTGTTGACCGAAATTATTGCACCAACTGTCATCGTTTTTATGACTTAGAGGATTTTTTGAGATTATCTGGAACCATTCCTTATTGTGAGACTTGCGGTCACATAGTTAAGCCAGATGTGACTCTTTATGAGGAATCGCTAAATATGGACGTCTTTTCTCAAGCTATTCAAGCTATTAGTCGAGCTGATTTACTCATCATTGGTGGAACCTCGCTAGTTGTTTATCCAGCGGCTAGTTTGGTTCAGTATTTTCAAGGAAGACAGCTAGTCGTTATCAATAAAAGTAAAGTGGTACATGATAATCAAGCTAGCTTAATCATCGAGGGAAAGATTGGTGAGGTGCTCAGTAAAGTATGGAAATTAACGGATAATTAATTCGAAAATCAGTGAATGTATGGCATTTAACTGTATTTTTTAAAAAAGGTAAAATTTTAAAAATGTCCTTTAAAACGGAAATTTTATAAAATGTCCTTTGTAATGGAAATTTTTAAAAATTTCCGTTATAATAGATAAAAAGAGGTGAGAAAATGATGTACATTGCTCTTATTGGCGATATTATTGAATCAAAAAAAATACAAGATCGAGCACAGGTGCAACAGCACTTATTACAATTGATGAAAGAGTTGAATCAGCAATATCAAAATTATTTAGTTTCTCCCTTTACAGTCACAACTGGAGATGAATTTCAAGCCTTATTTTCACCAAATTCTTATATATTCCAAATCATAGATCAGCTTTCTGTTGCATTTGCTCCTTATGAAATTCGATTCGGTATTGGTGTTGGAGATATGATTACAGAGATCAATAAAGAACAAAGTATAGGTTCTGATGGTCCTGCATATTGGTTGGCGAGAGAAGCCATTAACCATATCCACGATAAGAATGATTATGGCATCAATCACATTTCAGTTTTTTTGGCAAATGAAGAAGTTAGTTGGACTGTCAATGCTATGTTAGCTGCGTGTTCTTTTATTCAGTCTAAGTGGACAGAAGTTCAATATGATGTACTCAAACAATTACTGGCTGAAAATATATACGATGAAACATTTTCGCATAAAGAAATAGCAAGATTGCTCGGTATTACTCCAAGTGCTTTTAATAAACGTATCAAGGCAAGTGGTCTAAAAATTTATCTCAGAAATAAACGAGTTGCTATGAATCAGATATTAAAAGAGATAGCAAAGGAGGAGAGTAGGTATGTCTAAGTTGTGGGGGTTTTCAGATTTCTTCCTGCAAAATCCAATCTTATTATTAACGTTGATAGCTCATGTTTTAGCTGATTTTCAATGGCAGAGTCAAAAAATAGCCGACTTAAAAAGTCGGAAATTCCCATATTTAATATTACATTTGATCATCGTTTTTCTTCCATTACTGATTTTGAGTGTCTTTTTCCCCCAAAATAGCCTATATTTTGCTGCGGTTTGGCTTAGTCATGTAGTTATTGACTTTTTGAAGTACAAGCTCAATATTTTTATAGAGAAAAAAAAATGTACCAAACAAGCTTTTATCGTTGACCAACTACTTCATCTCATTTGCATTTTCCTATTTTATACCGTATTGGCGAGTAAAACCTATCCACTTTGGCTTAAAAATAGTGTTCTAGTAGCTCAGATGTTTCTACTTTTGGCTATCGTTGGAAAACCTGTTAATATTTTATTTAAGTTTTTCTTTAGCAAATATCAGTCAAATGGAAATGATCAAGATACCATAGCAGGTGCAGGTGCGATGATTGGGATTTTAGAGCGTTATATTATGGCTTTGTCCCTCGTATTTGGACAATTTGCCTCGATTGGTTTAGTTTTTACCGCCAAGTCAATTGCTCGCTATAACAAAATTTCTGAAAGCCAGTCCTTTGCGGAATATTACCTCATTGGCTCACTTTTTAGCATGATTAGTGTGCTCATTGTTTTTAGTTTGCTTTATTTATAAAAAAACCTGGGACGAAAGTTCCCAGCTTCAAAGTATATGATGCAATAAACCAAGGACGCAGTGGTTTATTGCTCAAAGTATTTGTAATAGAGGTTACTGAGCTGATCCGTTCAGACGGTTCAAACTTTGCAGGAGTGAAACTAGGAGCTAAAAATTTTCAATTTTATTCCGTCGTATACGTAATCTTCTCAGATTATATTCGTTTCATAGTCACCTGTCTAATTCCTTTTGTTACATTATTGAATTTCATAACCTATGAGGAGACCATTTTCTTCGGCGTAAAAACTGCACAGGCCAGAAGTTGGAATAACTTCAATAACAGCTTGAGGAAATTTTTCTCGCACCATTTCGGAAAATTGCTGGCAAAACTTAAGATTATTTCGATGAGCAATAATGATTTGCCCGCCGACATAGCCCGCTTTTATAAGTTCATCAAAAGCTGCAATGAGTGATTTTTTTGCACCACGTGCCTTTTGAAGTAACTCTAGCTTCCCGTCTTGGCTAGCTTCACCTACCATACGGATGTTAAGTAATCCTACAACGGCTCCGACTAATTTGCTTAGTCGACCATTTTTAACGAGATTGTCAACTTTGGCAAGAACGAAAAGTAATTTTGTCTTGGTTTGATAGGCTGTAATTTCTGTCACGACTTCTTCATAACTCAAACCTTGACCAATAAGAAAATTCAGTTTTTTGATAATCAAGTCATTCTCGCCGCCTGCAGAAAGAGTATCAATAATATGAATATTCACATCGGGGTGTTCTTCGAGATAGAGTTTTTTAGCCACTTGTGCGCTATTGTGACTTCCTGATAAGGTTCCTGTAATAGTAACCACAAAAATATTTGAAGCGCCATCAAAAGCCTTCATGTAGTCATCTGGACTAGGACAGGCTGATTTTGAAGCAGAAGAAGTGGCATACATTTTTTTCATCATATTATCAATATTGAGCTGAGCATTATCTATAAAGATTTCATTGCCCACTTGAATGGTCAGAGGAACACTTTCAAATAAGGTGTCAACAGCAAGGTTTTCGATAGTTCTATAATCACAGCCTGAATCAGCTACAATTTTCCAAGTCATTCAATTTCTCCTTTAGTGGGATGATCCCTTAATTAGACATTGACAAAAGGTTTGCCTTTTTTTACAATTATATCATGAAAACACCGCTTTAGAAAGCCTTTACAGTCGGTTGTTACATGTAGAAAGAAAATGTTATGTCGGAACGTAAAATATCGAAAAAATCTTTAGAAAATCTAAAAATATCAAATCGGGAATCTAACCGAATTACAAAAGAATCCTTAGAAATCTCGCTATTGCAATTGTTAGAAAAGAAAGAGTTGACCAAAATTACCATTTCTGAATTAGTAGAGAGAGCGGGTGTCTCGCGAGCAGCTTTTTATCGAAATTATGATTCAAAAGAAGAAATTTTACAAGAGATTTTCCAACGAACAGTACAAAAGATTACCGATAAATTGGAACAATTCAATATGAGAACCGAGCTTTATCAAGTGTGGCTGTTCTTGTTTAAAGAAGTCAAAAAAGAAGCTCGAATTGTTAGTCTAGCGATAGACTACAATTTAGAAAAACTGTTGACAAGTGCTGTGTTTGATATGTTAGAGCAACAAAATTATTCCAGAAAAGAGGCTTCAACGTACATGAATTCTTTTTGGAGTTCGGCGGTGGTTTCTGTTTTGATTAAATGGATAAAAGACGGTATGAGGGTTCCAGCAGAGAAGATTGCATCGCTCGGACTTCCGCTTTTTCTGCAGCGAAAGAATGGTAAATCGAGCGATGAATAAGACAATGAGGTGTAACATGGTTAAAAAAAGATTGGCTTGGGATGAATATTTTGCAGCGCAAGCTCTCTTGATTGCTAATCGCTCAACCTGCAAGCGAGCAAGTGTAGGAGCGGTTATTGTAAAGGAGAACAAAGTTATTTCAACAGGATATAATGGTTCTGTTTCAGGAACGGAGCACTGTATTGATCATGAATGTTTGATGGTTGATGGGCATTGTGTGAGAACCTTACATGCAGAAGTGAATGCGATTTTACAAGGTGCAGAGCGTGGAATCCCGAAAGGTTTTACTGTTTATGTCACGCACTTCCCTTGCCTCAATTGTACTAAGCAGCTTTTACAAGTTGGTTGCAAGCGAGTGGTGTATATCAATCAATACCGTATGGATGATTATGCGCGTTATTTATATAGCGAAAAGAAAGTCGAGCTAGTACATTTGCCAATTGAAAAAGTAAAAGAAGCAATTTCGGAGATTGATTTAATATAACTTTTAGAGTGTAACATTTATTTTCTATGAATACAAGGAAAGAAAATATGACAGAAGAACAACTTCAAAAAGCCTGGCAAGCATTGTTTGATGGGCAATATCATCTTGCGAAGCAATTAGTTTATCAAATAGAACAAGACAATTATAGTACACTGAATTTAAAAGCATATATTGCTTTAGAAGAAAAAGATTTTGCGTTAGCCCGTCAATTTTTAAAAGACTATTATGCTCAAGCTGTGTCTGAAAAGAACCTAGAAGAACAGCACATAGGCTTACATCAACTAGCTATGGTCGAACGAGAAGAAGAACATTTTCAAAAGGCTTATGATTTGATAATGACAGAAGCTACAATTATTACAGAGCATTTCCCTGATGATGTACTAAAGAAATCAGTCAATTTATACGAACAAGGATATTTACAGTTCAAACTTGAAAATATTCATCTTGCAGAAGAGCTTTTGCAAGAAACACTAAATTTAGCATTGCAGACAGATGATTTAGTCAACCATGCTTGTGCTTATCGCGCCTTGGCTGAGGTAATGTTAGCTAAGAGAGATATAAAAAGAGCTAAGCTTTATGCACAAAAAGCACTGGCGTGTTTTGAAAAAGCAGGTGATGGCGTTGGAGCGACAGAGCTGAAGGGTTTGATGGCACAGATAAAGTAATAAGATGAAAATTTCATAATGTTTGTAAAATAAAGGTATTCTAATATAAAAATTAGAGTATTTTTATTTTTATATCCATTTTAACGAACGATGAACTGAAATTTACTAAATAAGGTTTTAGTTTATCAAAAAATCTTATATAATATAATCAAAAAATAATAAAAGAGGATTGATTATGAAGAAGAAAAAATAAATGTTTCTATTTTGTCGACATTGCTTAGTCTTAGTGCATTATGTCAATGGTGCATGTCTTTTCCAAGTTTCTACGATTGTTGATAAAGACAAGAATCTTGAAGGTGATGAATTTGTGGTTATTGATATGACATCGCCAGAAACTACAAAAAAGACACTCACATAATATTCAAGACGTTACGTTTAAAGATTCAATTTCAGAAATCAATAAAGTCAAGGCTAAATAAAAATGGAAGAATATTACTTCTTCCGTTTTTATTTTTAAAATTACATACTTGTTTACACAGAAATAAATTATTATTATCAAATTTACAAAAATCTTATTTTAAAATGCTGCTTATTGCAGTTGGTGTAAACTGCTATATAGAGTTCCCTTTATTTCTGTTTGGGTTGTTGTTTTGTGATATTCAATCCGAAGGGAATGAGGTTTTCTTGTTTCATCCGAATTCGCCGGATATTATCTTTGTGTCGGACGATAATGATGAGCGCTAATGCGAATACAATTACGGTAAAGAGTACATCATAACGTGGTAAAAGAAAGCCAAATAGTGGAAAAAAGACAACTCCCAAAATGGCAGAGGTAGCAGCTGTCACACTTGAAAAGGAAATCATACTGGTCAGATATAAGCAACTGAAAAAGATGATAGCTAAATAAGTGAAGAAAGTCGGTGAAAATCCAAGAATGACGCCTGCGCTAGTTGCTACGGCTTTACCACCTTTAAATTCTGCAAAAATGGGGAAGGTATGCCCAAGAACGGCTAAAAGTCCAAAAACGAGAGGAGAAATACCGTTGATGTGAAGAAAAAGAGGCAATAGCGTCGCAAATGTTCCTTTAAAAAAGTCAAAAATAAAGGTGATGATTCCTGCTTTTTTCCCAAGGACACGAAAGGTATTGGTCGTTCCTGTGTTTCCGCTACCGTATTCGCGGAGGTTTTTCTTGTAAAATACTTGTCCAATCCAAAGTCCGGCAGGAATTGAGCCTATCAAATAAGCCAATATCAATGTAAAAACTATTTTTATCATGTTTTTATTATACCATGAATTTTGATTTTGATTGAGGAATGATAAGGAATATTTTACAAAATTTGTCTAGGCTGAAAAAATGGTGGTGAGAAGCAGAAAGAATACACTATTTCTAAAAATCTTTGCAAAATTTGCTAAAAACTTGTAAGATAGAAAGGATGAATGATTCAGGAGGTTCCTTGTGGCAAAAAAGGAAATCAATATTAACAATTACAATGATGATGCCATTCAAGTATTAGAAGGATTGGACGCGGTTCGTAAGCGTCCTGGTATGTATATCGGATCAACAGATGCAACTGGGCTTCACCATTTGGTCTGGGAAATTGTTGACAATGCAGTTGACGAGGCTCTGTCTGGCTTTGGTGATAAGATTGACGTGACCATTCATAAAGACGGGAGTTTGACTGTAGCAGACCACGGTCGGGGAATGCCAGTCGGTATGCACGCGATGGGAATCCCAACTGTTGAGGTTATTTTTACGGTACTGCATGCAGGCGGAAAATTCGGTCAGGGCGGTTACAAGACATCGGGAGGCTTACACGGGGTTGGTTCTTCTGTGGTCAATGCGCTGTCTAGTTGGTTAGAAGTTGAAATCACACGTGACGGTACAATTTATAAACAACGTTTTGAAAATGGTGGAAAGCCAGCAACAACTTTGAAGAAAATTGGGACAGCAGCTAAGTCCAAATCTGGTACGAAAGTGACTTTCATGCCAGATGACACGATTTTCTCAACGATTGATTTTAAATATAATACAATCGCAGAGCGGCTTAATGAATCGGCCTTTTTGCTCAAAAACGTTCACCTTTCTCTGACAGATGAGCGAACGGGCGAGTCTGTTGATTTTCATTATGAAAATGGGGTGCAAGATTTTGTTAGCTATCTGAATGAAGATAAGGAAACATTGACACCAGTTCTTTATTTCGAGGGAGAAGAGGGCGGTTTTCAGGTAGAGGTGGCTCTCCAGTACAATGACGGTTATTCAGACAATATCCTTTCTTTTGTCAATAACGTCCGCACCAAGGACGGTGGAACGCACGAGACAGGGCTTAAGTCAGCTATTACTAAGGTCATGAATGACTATGCGAGAAAGACCGGTTTGCTGAAAGAAAAGGATAAAAATCTGGAAGGTTCTGACTACCGTGAAGGCTTGGCAGCTGTGTTGTCTATCTTGGTGCCGGAAGAGCATTTGCAGTTTGAGGGACAGACTAAGGACAAGTTAGGAAGCCCACTGGCTCGACCTGCAGTGGATTCGATTGTGTCTGACAAATTGACCTTCTTCTTGCTGGAAAATGGCGAATTGGCATCTAATCTGATCCGCAAGGCAATCAAGGCAAGAGATGCACGCGAGGCAGCCCGCAAGGCGAGAGATGAAAGCCGTAATGGCAGGAAAAACAAGAAAGACAAGGGATTGCTGTCTGGGAAATTAACGCCAGCCCAATCCAAAAATCCAGCTAAAAACGAACTCTATCTGGTCGAAGGAGATTCTGCGGGTGGGTCTGCCAAACAGGGTCGTGACCGCAAGTTTCAGGCGATTCTGCCTCTCCGCGGTAAGGTTATCAATACTGCAAAAGCAAAAATGGCAGATATTCTCAAAAACGAAGAAATCAATACTATGATTTACACCATTGGTGCAGGTGTTGGCTCGGACTTCTCTCTAGAAGACGCCAACTATGACAAGATTATCATCATGACCGATGCTGATACGGACGGAGCCCATATCCAGACGCTCTTGTTGACCTTCTTTTACCGCTATATGCGTCCGCTGGTTGAAGCAGGTCATGTCTATATCGCTCTGCCGCCGCTTTATAAGATGTCTAAAGGCAAAGGCAAAAATGAAGTTGTCGAATATGCTTGGACAGATGGTGAGTTAGAAGATTTGCGCAAGAAATTTGGCAAAGGTGCCATGCTGCAGCGCTACAAAGGTCTGGGGGAAATGAACGCTGACCAGCTCTGGGAAACCACTATGAATCCTGAAAATCGCACCCTTATCCGTGTCACTATCGAAGACCTTGCCCGTGCCGAACGCCGCGTCAATGTCCTCATGGGAGACAAAGTCCCCCCCCGCCGTAAATGGATTGAAGATAACGTCAAGTTTACGCTGGAGGAGAGTGGAGTGTTTTGAAAGGATGAAAAAGAGAATATGAGTTATACCAAATATACAAATCAAGAATTTGCAAGACTGGCTGATGATGGCCAAATTAATATTATGGCTTTGTTTGGTAATGGAGTAGATATTCAGTTAATGAGTTATCTAAATTCTCCGTATCAGACTTCTTATCAAAATTTCTATAATTATCTCTGCTATAAGAATTTTGATAAAGATAATATGATCTTTCAAAAAATGACTGAGGATAAGAAAGATAATGAAAAAGATCCTAATATTAAGCAAAATTGGAGTGATTTTGAGAATAGTTTAATTGAGATTTTCAACGAGAATAATTATATCAATGAAGCGAGATTGACTAATGATTTTAATCACTTTCAGGTTGAATTTTCTAATTTTTTAAATGATATAATAACTCCAAATATGTTAGCTCAATTAGGAAAAGATAGCAGTAAAAGCGAGCTAGCAATTTCATCATTTCAAAAATTTTTGGCAGATTTAGATGAAAGCAATTTCCGAAAATTGAGTTTTCCATCAAAAGTAAACCATTATAAATTATTTAATTGGGAAATTTTAAATTTCAACTATACTTCTATGTTAGATAATATTTTAGTATTGGATAAAGAACAATATGATCCTCATCCGTGGAAATATGCTGATAGACAAATTTCTTTTGCGGTAAATCCTAATAATTTTACTAACGATCATTGTTCTTGGAATAGCTCCACTTATTTTTCCAGTTATTTGATGACCAACATCACTCATCCCCATGGTTATCAAAATGTTCCAAAATCAATGTTATTTGGCTTCGATAACGAAAATCAAATAACAAATGTTGATAATAGAAACAAAGCAAAGAATTTTTTAAAACCCTATTGGGCTCAGAATGATAAAAAATATAAATCATATTTCAATAATACTGATTTGTTTATATTATACGGTTTATCACTCGGTGATAGTGACTTTTGGTGGTGGAATAATATTCTTAACTCACTTTTGGAGACAGATTCTGAATTGATTATTTATAATTACAATAGCAATAATGAATCTGATGGTGAAACAATTAATAGATTTATTAATGTGGCAACCAACGAGAAACTGGATAATGGTAAACTAGATAAGCTTCATAAGAAAATTGCTATAGTTCAGTATAATTCTAAAACAAAACTAAATGCCTTCAAATTGGATTGTTTGGATTGAATCCATGATTATCCCCCATAATGAAACGACAAATTTCTCACCAGATTTTCTGACAAGCTCGCTAGAGCTAAAATGAGTCCGTCCGATTTTCGGACGAGGCCTTTCTTGGCAAATTCTGTTTGTCCGAAAATCGGACGAGTATTTTTGGAGTAAAAGACGAACGTTTGTTTTTCGGACGAGCTCTTGCAAGAGCAAAAAACTTTTTCCGAGAATCGGACGAAGTAAAAAGTACATTAAAATAAAAAATAGACGAAAAATTAGGAGATTGTAAAAATGAAAAAAATTTATGGAACTACCAGTTTGGATGTTAAATCTTTAGAAAACAACGAATTTTTCCAGCTCATGTCTGAGAGCATGGAGGAAATTGCGGCTTTTATCAAGGAAAACAAGGTGGACGCTATATACACGACTAAGCTGGCGGAGATGGAGCAACTTTTGGCTAAGCTACAGGGCGGGCTTCATCAGACCAAGTCCAGTAAGCTGGTGGCTAGTCTAGATAAAGCTGACCGTGAGCGCGACGATGCTTTGGCTACGCTCCAGTCTTTGGTTCGGGCCTTTGCAAGGGTCAAGGATGCAGCGACCAAGGAAGCTTACGAGACCTTGTCTCAGCTCCTGAAAAACTACACCGGCCTAGCTGGAACTAGCTTTGAAAAGGAGACCGAGGGCATTAAGCATCTACTTCAAGAGCTGAAAAAGTCAGCCTACCAGACAGCGTTAGCTAAGCTTCATCTGGAAGCCCATGTCGATAGTCTGGCAGCGGCTCAGAAAGCTTTTGACAAGGTTTACAAGGAGCGACTGACTGAGCTCAAGGGCAAGGCTCCGAGCCAGAATAAGACCGTCCGCCTCAAGCTGCAAGAAATCTATGATTTTCTAGTGGACTTTACGGCTATCGGTGCTTATGCTTATCCCGAAAGAACTCACATGGTCAATCTCCGTGACCACCTCAACACTATCCGCACCCGCTACAAAAAACGTAAACCAAGCAAAAAAACTTCCCCAACACAATTAGAAGAAGCCAAATAGGTTGTTCTGGTTGATTTATGTGAATGCAAAATAAATCTTAGCAAACAAATAAGAAGGAGTAGGTATAGAGATGAACGAATTAGCGAGCGGTTTAATTGCTGGTTTAGTTGCTGGAATTATATCAATAGTTGCTATGTATACCAGTTATAGAAGCTCTTTAGATAGCATTTCAGGCTGGCGCTCAAAGCTATTTGATGTAGCTTCTGCTAAAGAAATTACGCTGAAAGAGGTTCAGGTGTTAAGGACAGCTCTTCGCTATGAACCAACTAGAGAGGTCCAAAAATATACTTTTGATTGGATATCTAATATCATGATTTACTATTGTGACCTTATTTCGTTGAAATACTTTGAGCATCATGAAACAAGTCTCTTGTATCAAGAACAAGAAATCATCAGAGTGTTTATCAGGTGTCTGTTGAAGAATCATTGGGAGTATAATGCTTCTATGGTATCATCATTAAAATTCTTGAAGGTTCCTCGAAAATTTTCAAAACAACCAGAATTTATTCGTGAAACGTATGAAAAAGCGAAGGAAATATGCAGAACCTTAGAGAATAACGATGAAGAATATAATCTGATTGAAAGAATCAATGAAAAGATGATGGGAAGTGTATGAAATGAAGCATGATATAGATATTAAGATCACTAAAAATAGTGAGGATAAGATAAATGAATTTGATGCTAAGAAGTATTTAGATAATTATATAAAACCCAGTGAAGCTAATCAGGAAAAGGAAGAAAAGTACAATATTATACTTAAAAATTCAGACTGGATCAGATGTGGAATATTGAGTATGAGTATCATTGTAGGGGTTAATTTTGCAAGTAATCAAAGCTGGTGGTTCAAGCCAATTGGACGTCAAACAAATGTATTAGCTGTTTTGTTAGTAGTTTTACTTATTATTAATAAGCTGTTTAAAAAGAAGGAACAAAAACAAAGATGGCTGTCACGCTTATGCAAAAGCTTGGCTGGAATTTGTCAAAGAAATTGATAATGAAAAAGTTCCAGCTGACAGTCCGCTTTATAGACATGTCCTCTACAGAATCAAGAGTTTTCACTAAAAAGGCAGGTATTCCCATGAGAACTGAAACCGAGATGTTTGATGTGATTTTGCAAATCGCAAAAGCGCTACAGGTCGAGGCTGTTGCTATGTCCGGCTCGCGGACAAACCCAAATGCTCCCAAGGACGAGTTCCAAGACTATGATGTGGTCTACATTGTGGAGGATTTGGATGGTCTGGTGGCTGACCTTACTTGGTTGGACCAGTTTGGCAAGCGCATGATTGAGCAGCATAACCTACTAGACCATCGCCGTCTTTACTTGATGCTCTTTGAAGATGGTAATCGGATAGATTTGACCCTTTGCCCTAAGGAGCACATTAAAGAGTGGGTGGATAGCGAAGCAGACTTTACGGTGTTGGACGACCCACAGGGACTTTTTCAACCCTATACCCCCAGTCCCAAACGCTACTGGACAAAACCAGCAAGTGCGGATGACTTTGCAAAATCTTGTAATGAATTCTGGTGGGTTTCAGCTTACGTTGTTAAAGGCATTCAGAGGCAACAATTTGTGTATGCAGCAGATCATCTCTATGGTATCTGTCAGAAAGAATTGCTCAAGCTTCTAGCTTGGCAAGTGGCAGCGAACAAGGGAGTGATTGATGTCGGCAAGAACTATAAGTATCTGTTTCAGTATTTGCCCGCGGAGAAGGAGGAGGCCTTCACAGCCTTGCTTGATTTCTCCGACCAAGAAAAGCTCACCCAGTCTCTGTTGGCTACCTTGAACTTTTTCCATAAAGAAGCTCAAAGTTTTGCCAAAAAGACAGGTTTTCTCTATGACAAAGAAACAGCAGAGAAGATGCTGGCATATGCCAAGGAGAAGTTGGGAATGGGCTAGTGATTGTTAATTATATCAAATACAAATGCGAGTTTGTGAAAAGTGTAAATGATTAATTACCTGCTCGCCTAATCTAACAGTTGCCGCTGTAAGTAGTAGTAGATATAAAATCACCAAGTGATTTTATATCAGGGGATCTGAGAGACTCTGGCTCTCAGATTAGCCATGAAACCGTAGATTTGCTAGCGTCCTATGTTACCTAAGGCAGCTAACCCCCTTTTTATTCTAAAGAAAGGAATTGAACACGGGATTAATTTCTTAGGAAAAAAGATAAATCGCTTTGGGTTCATCGAACCCTGCATTGATTTCCTATTTTTCTACAGAAATTTTCGGCAAGCCGAAACGTCCCTTTGTATCTTATGTCTAATATTCAAAACATGTCTTTAGAAGACATTATGGGAGAGCGTTTTGGACGCTACTCCAAATACATTATTCAGGAGCGGGCTTTGCCCGACATTCGTGACGGACTGAAGCCCGTGCAGCGTCGTATTCTTTATTCTATGAATAAGGACGGCAATACCTTTGACAAGGGCTACCGCAAGTCTGCAAAGTCTGTCGGAAACATTATGGGGAATTTTCACCCGCATGGTGACAGCTCCATTTACGACGCCATGGTCCGCATGTCTCAGGATTGGAAGAACCGCGAGATTTTAGTGGAAATGCACGGAAATAATGGTTCTATGGATGGTGATCCGCCAGCCGCTATGCGGTACACTGAGGCGCGCTTGTCTGAGATTGCCGGCTACTTGTTGCAAGACATCGAAAAGGACACCGTACCTTTTGCTTGGAACTTTGACGATACGGAGAAAGAACCAACTGTATTGCCTGCTGCTTTTCCAAACCTTTTGGTTAATGGTGCGACGGGAATTTCTGCTGGTTATGCGACAGACATTCCGCCTCACAATCTGGCTGAAGTCATCGATGCAGTGGTTTATATGATTGATCATCCCAAAGCTAAGGTTGACAAACTCATGGAATTTCTGCCAGGTCCTGACTTCCCAACGGGAGCCATTGTACAAGGGCGAGATGAGATTAAGAAAGCCTATGAGACTGGAAAGGGTCGCGTCGTCGTGCGTTCTCGGACGGAAATTGAAAAGCTCAAAGGTGGCAAAGAGCAGATCGTTGTGACAGAGATTCCTTATGAGATTAACAAGGCTGTTCTGGTCAAGAAGATTGATGATGTTCGGGTCAATAGCAAGGTAGCTGGTATTGCAGAAGTGCGGGATGAGTCTGACCGCGATGGGCTTCGTATTGCCATTGAGCTGAAAAAGGATGCCAATACCGAGCTAATTCTTAATTACCTTTTTAAATATACGGACCTGCAGATTAACTACAATTTCAACATGGTGGCCATTGATCATTTCACACCACGTTTGGTAGGAATTGTACCAATCTTGACCAGCTACATTGCTCACCGCAAGGAGATTATTCTGGCTCGCAGCCGTTTTGATAAGACCAAGGCTGAGAAGCGATTGCATATCGTAGAAGGTTTGATTCGAGTGATTTCTATCTTGGATGAAGTGATTGCGCTCATTCGTGCATCGGAAAATAAATCAGATGCGAAGGAAAATCTCAAAGTCAGCTATGATTTTACCGAGGAGCAGGCTGAAGCCATTGTCACCCTCCAACTTTATCGCTTAACCAATACTGACGTAGTCGTTCTGGAGGAGGAAGAAGCAGAGCTGCGCGATAAAATTGCGATGCTTTCTGCTATTATCGGCGATGAGCGCACCATGTATAACCTCATGAAGCGTGAGCTCCGCGATGTCAAAAAGAAATTTGGTAATCCTCGTCTTAGTGAATTGCAAGATACGGCAAATGCCATCGAGATTGATACAGCGAGTCTGATTGTGGAAGAAGAAACTTTTGTTAGCGTCACTCGTGGCGGTTACCTCAAACGCACTAGTCCGCGCTCTTTCAATTCATCAACAGTTGATGAGGTCGGTAAGCGGGATGATGATCGTCTGGTTTTTGTCAGCTCGGCGAAAACTACTCAGCATCTTTTGATTTTTACCAACCTTGGCAATGTCATCTATCGACCGATTCATGAACTGGCAGACATTCGCTGGAAAGAAATCGGGGAACACCTCAGTCAAACTATTACTAATTTTGAGACGAATGAAGAAGTCATCTATACAGAATTGGTTGATAATTTTGACGAAAGAACTTATTTTGCGGTAACAAAACTAGGGCAAATCAAGCGCGTAGAGCGAAGAGAATTTAGTCCTTGGCGAACCTATAAGTCCAAGTCTATCAAGTTTGCTAAACTAAAAAATGAAGACGATCAAATTATCACCCTCTCTCCAATCAAGCTGGACGATGTCATGTTAGTGACTAAGAACGGTTATGCTCTTCGGTTCAATATCGAAGAAGTACCAATTGTGGGTGCTAAGGCAGCAGGTGTCAAAGCTATCAATCTCAAAAAAGATGATGTCCTAGCTACTGCTTTTATTGCCAATACTGATTCACTTTATATCTTGACTCAGAGAGGAGCGCTCAAGCGAATGGCAGTTGCAGACATTCCTGTGACTAGTCGAGCGAATCGTGGCTTGCAAGTGTTGCACGATCTGAAGTCCAAGCCACATCGTGTCTTTCAAGCAGGTCCTGTCTTTGAGGAGCAGCCTGCAGAACTAGATCTCTTCAGTTCAGACAATCCAGCAGCAGAAGAAGAGCAGATCCTTTCTATTGTATCCAGCAAAGGAACGACTTACGAGGTGAATCTATCTGATCTTGCTTTATCTGAAAGAACCAGCAATGGTAGTTTTATCTCAGATACCATTTCTGATGAAGAAGTGTTTTCTGCGAATCTTAAATAATTGAAAATCAGTCCAAGTGGCTGATTTGTTATTGTCGTTATAAACTGAAATTAAAAAATTTTCAGAATTTTGCAAAAAACTATTGAAAATATCTAAAAATAGTGTAAAATTAAAAACATAAGTTCAAAAAGGAGAATGTTATGTCAGTAAATCTTGATTGGGGAAACCTAGGCTTTTCCTATATGAAATTACCTTATCGTTATCTCGCTTATTATAAAAACGGTCAATGGGAAAAAGGAGAATTAACTGAAGATGCTACTTTGCATATGTCTGAATCTTCTCCCTGCCTTCATTATGGACAACAGGCTTTTGAGGGAATGAAAGCATATCGCACAAAAGATGGCAGCGTTCAACTATTTCGCCCGGATCAAAATGCAAAACGTCTACAACGTACCTCAGACCGGCTCTTAATGCCACAAGTTCCGACTGATATGTTTGTTGATGCAGTTAAGCAGGTTGTTCGTGCAAATGAAGAATACGTTCCACCGTATGGAACAGGAGGGACTCTTTATATTCGTCCGCTGTTGCTAGGTATCGGTGACATCATTGGCGTAAAACCAGCCGATGAATACATTTTTACTGTATTTGCTATGCCTGTTGGAAATTACTTTAAAGGAGGCTTGCAACCAACTAATTTTCTCATTCAAGAGGAATACGATCGTGCGGCTCCACATGGAACAGGTGCAGCTAAGGTAGGGGGAAACTATGCAGGAAGTTTTGTTCCTGGTCAATATGCGAAAACAAACGGATTTTCAGATGTAATCTATTTAGATCCTGCAACTCATACCAAAATTGAAGAGGTGGGTTCTGCCAATTTCTTTGGTATTACCGCAGATAATGAATTTATCACACCACTTAGCCCATCTATCCTGCCTTCTATCACAAAATACTCTCTTCTATACCTAGCAGAACATCGTTTGGGCATGAAAGCTATTGAGGGGGATATTTTCATAGATGATCTAGATAAATTTGTCGAAGCAGGGGCTTGCGGCACAGCAGCGGTTATCTCTCCAATTGGTGGTGTTCAGCACGGTGATGAGTTTCATGTTTTTTATAGTGAAACAGAAGTTGGACCTGTTACTCGAAAACTTTATGATGAATTAACCGGTATCCAATTTGGCGATGTTAAAGCACCAGAAGGCTGGATCGTAAAAGTTTAAAAATGTTTGAAGCTATCTCTCGGTTGAGGTAGCTTTTATTGTCACATATCACTTGCTAGTTTTCCTATTTTTTTGTAAAATAGAGACTTGAAAGAGGTATATGATGAGTAAAAAAGATAAAAAGATTGAAATCCAATTGGCAGATAGCCAAGTCAAAGTAGGAACTGACCAGTACGAAGGTTATGTTCTATCAATTGGAAAAAAAGTCATTGGTCAAATTGCTGAGTTTAACGGGCAATTTGCTATCATAAAAAATGAAAATGTTGATAGTTTTTATAAAAAACTTGAAAATGCTGTGGAAAAATTGATTGAAACCTATAATTTGAGTAAATAAATGCTTGTATTTTCTTTTCATCAATGGTATAATGAATACTGTTGATTATACAGGAGAGGTAGCGAAGAGGCTAAACGCGGCGGACTGTAAATCCGCTCCTTCGGGTTCGGGGGTTCGAATCCCTCCCTCTCCATGAGCGTACTTAATTTTTAATGGTATGACCACGTTCTTTTTTGGGGTATAGCCAAGCGGTAAGGCAAGGGACTTTGACTCCCTCATGCGTTGGTTCGAATCCAGCTACCCCAGTTCTTAGGTAATATATCAGATAAATGGTAAAATATCTTAGGGTATTTTATTTCTTTATAGGGTGAGAAACGTTAAAGATAGTTCAATGTCATTGCGGTGCTTAGGAAAAATATTATAAGTATGTCAAGCGAGAAATGCTTGATTGTTGGAGGATTTTTTTAGATGAATGAATTTGAAGATTTGCTAAATAGTGTTAGCCAAGTTGAGCCAGGCGACGTCGTTACTGCTGAAGTATTGACTGTTGATGCGAACCAAGCTAATGTTGCAATCGCTGGAACTGGTGTGGAAGGTGTTTTGACCCTTCGTGAATTGACAAACGATCGTAATGCTGACATTAACGACCTTGTAAAACCGGGTGAAACACTTGAATTGCTTGTTCTTCGTCAAGTAGTGGGTAAAGATACGGATACAGTTACTTACCTAGTATCTAAAAAACGTTTAGAAGCTCGCAAGGCATGGGACAAGTTGGTTGGACGTGAAGAAGAAGTTGTTACTGTAAAAGGGACTCGTGCTGTTAAAGGCGGACTTTCGGTAGAATTTGAAGGACTTCGTGGATTTATTCCTGCTTCAATGCTAGATACTCGTTTCGTTCGTAACACTGAACGTTTTGTAGGTCAAGAATTTGAAGCAAAAATTAAAGAAGTGGATCCAAAAGAAAATCGCTTTATCCTTTCACGTCGTGAAGTTGTAGAAGCTCAAGCAGCAGCAGCACGTGCTGAAGTGTTTGGTAAATTGGCTGTTGGTGACATCGTGACTGGGAAAGTTGCACGTATCACAAGCTTTGGTGCTTTTATTGATCTTGGTGGTGTTGACGGACTTGTTCATTTAACTGAATTGTCACATGAGCGCAATGTTTCACCAAAATCTGTTGTATCAGTTGGCGATGAAATCGAAGTAAAAGTTCTTGATTTGAATGAAGAAGAAGGTCGTGTATCGCTTTCTCTTAAAGCTACAACCCCTGGACCATGGGACGGTGTCGAACAAAAACTTGCTGCCGGTGATGTTATCGAAGGTACAGTTAAACGTTTAACAGATTTCGGTGCTTTTGTAGAAGTATTACCAGGTATTGACGGACTTGTCCATATTTCACAAATTTCACATAAACGTGTTGAAAATCCCAAAGATGTGCTTAAAGTCGGTCAGGAAGTAACTGTGAAAGTTCTTGATGTAAACGCTGATGCAGAACGTGTATCACTTTCTATCAAGGCTCTTGAAGAACGTCCAGCACAAGAAGATGACCAAAAAGAAAAACGTCAATCACGTCCTCGTCGTCAAAAACGTCAAGAAAAACGTGACTTTGAACTTCCAGAAACTCAAACTGGATTTTCAATGGCTGACTTGTTTGGTGATATTGAATTATAATCAAATAAAAGGATTGGAATTTATCATTTCAGTCCTTTTTTACTTGTTATTTTTATAAAATTTTTATATAATAAAATAGTTGCCACCCTTAGTGTAATGGATATCACGTAAGATTCCGGTTCTTGAGATGGGAGTTCGATTCTCTCAGGGTGGATTGTGTTTATTACTTGAAAGTCTTGTTTTATGCAAGATTTTTTATTTTTACAAAGGAGATTGCGAATGCCTATAAAATTGATTGCTCATGCTCTAATTGAAAAAGATGGAAAATATTTGCTTATTAAACGAAGTAAAATAAAACGTGGTTCTCCAAACATGTATCCAGAATATTGGGATATTCCAGGAGGTAGTGTGGAAGAAGACGAATTGCCGCGAGAAGGTGCTGTACGAGAAGCGATGGAAGAAGTCAACCAAAAGATACAATTAAGTGAGATACTTCATGAGGATAGCTGTTACGATGATACAAAAGGCATCGTTTTTACGCGTCTAGTGTATAAGGCGAAATTGCTAGAATATAATAGAGAGATAAAACTTGATCCGGAAGAGCATACAGCATTTCGCTGGATTCAGACCTTATCGGATATGAAAGAAGAAACAATTGTTCCATATTTAAACGATCTATTCAAATAAGTTATAAAGTAAGGCTAAGATAATATTATCTTAGCCTTACTTTACGCTAGTAAAAGCTATTAATATAGTTGAAAGAATAGATAGGACTTATGAAACAGTTCCAATAACATTCGCTTTTCAAACTCGAAAGAACAATTTTTTTCATTCATACTTCAAGATTCTAAAGGAATGTTAGGTAACGAAGCTAAAACCGCAAACTAAAAAAGTTCAAATTTTATTCCTGTTTTAAAATGAAAAAACTCCTTGATAAAACAAGGAGTAAGAAAGGAAATTCTTTAGTTTTTAGCTACTGAAGCAAATTCTTCTTTAGAGAAAGCATCATTGATGATATCTTTCAATTGTTTAGCAGAAGCTTGCATTTTTTGTTTTTCAGCATCATTCAACGGGATATTTACTGGACGTACGATACCATGTGCGCCAACAATAGCTGGTTGTCCAATGTAGCAATCTGTAACACCAGGATATTGACCTTCTTGGAATACCGAAAGTGGAAGAACTGAATTTTCGTCATCAAGGATAGCTTTTGTAATACGAGCTAAGGCAACTGCGATACCATAGAATGTTGCACCTTTTTTATTGATAATTGAGTATGCAGCATCACGAACGCCTTCAAATAAGTCAACCAATTCAGCAGCATTGAAGTTTTCTACGTCTTGAAGATAATTTTCAAGGTTGACACCTGCAACGTTAGCATGTGACCAAACAGCGAATTCTGAATCACCATGTTCTCCCATGATGTAAGCATGGACAGAGCGAGCATCTACATCCAATTTTTCAGCAAGCGCTTGACGGAAACGTGCTGAGTCAAGAGAAGTACCTGAACCAATGACACGTTCTTTAGGGAATCCAGAGAATTTCCAAGTTGAGTAAGTCAAGATATCAACTGGGTTAGCAGCCACAAGGAAAATACCATTAAATCCTGACTCAACAATTTTGGTAACAACATCTTTATTGATGCGAAGGTTTTTTTCAACCAATTGAAGACGAGTTTCACCCGGTTTTTGTGGTGCACCAGCAGTCAAAACAACAAGATCTGCATCGTGCGCATCAGCATATTCTGCTGAATAGATTTTCTTAGGTGAAGTGAAGGCAAGGGCGTGGCTAAGGTCTTCAGCATCTCCTTCTGTCTTTTCCTTGAAAATATCAACGATACCAAGTTCTTGAGCGATACCTTGGTTGACAAGAGCAAATGCGTAAGAAGAACCTACAGCACCGTCACCGACAAGGATGACTTTTTTATGTTGTTTAGTAAGAGTCATTTTGCTAAACATCTCCTTTATTTTATTGGGGAACATTTTCCCTTTACAACTTCATTCTATCACTTTTGTAACATTTTGTCACGGATATAATACATATCATCTTATGTAAACGTTTTTATGATAAGGGGTGTTTACTGAAAAAAATCATGATTTATGTTATAATGATATGGTCATATAAATTGAAGAGAGGCATTTTTTAATGCAGGATAATAATTTAGTAAATGTGAATTTAACGAGCGAAATGAAGACAAGTTTCATTGATTATGCCATGAGTGTCATCGTTGCTCGGGCTCTTCCTGATGTTCGAGATGGTTTAAAGCCTGTTCATCGAAGAATATTGTATGGAATGAATGAACTAGGTGTTACCCCTGATAAACCACACAAGAAATCTGCTCGTATTACAGGTGATGTTATGGGTAAATATCACCCACACGGAGATTCCTCTATCTATGAAGCGATGGTGCGGATGGCGCAATGGTGGTCTTACCGTCATATGCTGGTCGATGGTCACGGAAACTTTGGTTCTATGGATGGAGATGGTCCCGCAGCACAACGGTATACAGAAGCTCGTATGAGTAAAATTTCGCTTGAGATGTTGCGCGATATTAACAAAAATACAGTTGATTTTGCGGATAACTATGATAGCAGCGAACGTGAGCCATTAGTCTTACCGTCGCGTTTTCCTAATTTATTGGTTAATGGAGCAACTGGTATTGCTGTGGGAATGGCTACCAATATTCCTCCTCACAATCTTGGTGAAACCATCGATGCCGTAAAATTAGTCATGGACAAGCCAGATGTGACAACACGTGACCTTATGGAAGTATTGCCTGGTCCAGATTTTCCAACGGGAGCTTTAGTCATGGGAAGGTCGGGAATTCACCGTGCTTATGAAACTGGAAAAGGTTCTATCGTTTTACGTGCTCGGACAGAAATCGAAGAAACTAAATCTGGTCGAGAACGGATTGTTGTTACCGAATTTCCGTATATGATCAATAAAACAAAAGTGCACGAACATATTGTACGGTTAGTTCAAGAAAAACGCATTGATGGGATTACGGCAGTTCGTGATGAATCTAATCGAGAAGGAGTGCGCTTTATCATTGAAGTGAAGCGTGATGCAAGTGCGCATGTTATTTTAAATAACTTATTTAAACTCACGCAAATGCAGACGAATTTCAGTTTCAATATGCTAGCGATTCAAAATGGAGTTCCTAAAATTCTCTCCTTGCGTGAAATTCTGCTTGCTTATATTGAACATCAAAAAGAAGTGGTAACTCGTCGGACGATTTTTGATAAGGAAAAGGCCGAAGCACGTGCCCATATTTTAGCAGGTTTGTTGATTGCGCTTGATCATATTGATGAAGTCATTCGCATTATTCGAAATAGTGAAACGGATGCTGAAGCACAAGCGGAATTAATGTCACGTTATGAGTTATCTGAACGTCAAAGTCAAGCAATTCTGGATATGCGTCTTCGTCGTTTGACAGGATTGGAGCGCGATAAGATTCAGTCTGAATACGATGATTTAATGAAATTAATTGCGGATTTGACAGATATATTGGCAAAACCAGAACGAGTTGTTGCGATTATCAAAGAAGAGTTGGAAGAAGTCAAACGTAAATTTTCTGATAAGCGCCGTACGGAACTAATGGTCGGGGAAGTTTTATCTCTTGAAGATGAAGATTTAATTGAAGAGGCTGATGTTTTAATCACGCTTTCCAATAAAGGTTACATCAAACGGCTAAATCAAGATGAATTTACAGCTCAAAAACGTGGTGGTCGAGGGGTTCAAGGGACAGGTGTTAAGGATGATGACTTTGTTCGTGAATTAGTTTCTACTAGTACACATGAACGCTTGCTCTTCTTCACCAATAAAGGCCGTGTTTATCGTTTGAAAGGTTATGAAATTCCTGAATATGGTCGTACAGCTAAAGGACTTCCAATTGTCAATTTGTTGAAATTGGACGAAGGTGAAACAATTCAGACAATCATCAATGTTCAAGCTGAACACGATGATCATTCTTATCTTTTCTTCACCACGCGCCATGGTGTGGTAAAACGAACTAGCGTAACAGAATTTGCTAACATTCGTCAAAACGGGCTAAAAGCTCTGAATTTAAAAGATGAAGATGAGCTAATTAACGTCTTTCTGACAGATGGGCAAACAGACATCATTATCGGAACAAAAATGGGCTATGCTGTACGATTTAATGAAAATCAGGTTCGCAACATGGGACGAGCTGCAACTGGTGTACGTGGCGTAAATTTGCGCCAAGATGATCATGTTGTGGGAGCTAGCGTTATTTCGGATAATCAAGAAGTGTTAGTCATTACTGAAAAAGGTTATGGTAAGCGAACTTTGGCTAGTGAATACGCTACGAAAGGCCGTGGCGGAAAAGGGATGAAAACAGCGAATATCACTGAAAAGAACGGTCCATTAGCGGGGCTTATGGCCGTGAACGGTGATGAAGATTTAATGATTATCACAAATACAGGTGTCATTATCCGAACAAATGTTGCTAACATTTCTCAAACAGGACGTGCAACTTTGGGTGTTAAAGTAATGCGACTAGATAAGGGAGCGCAAATTGTTACTTTTACAAGTGTTGAAGCAGAAAATGAAAAAGAAGTGGATGAATAATAAACTAGATAAAAGGAAATGTTATGTCATCAAGAAGAAAAAAACATAATAAAAGAAAAAATATTCTGATTAATATTGTTGCGACATTGCTAATTATTGTAGCGCTTGCACTTATTTTCAACTCTTCTATTCGTAATATGATTATGGTCTGGCATACCAATAGGTATCAAGTGAGCAATGTTTCAAAAGATAAGATTAATAAAAATAAAAAAGCCAAAACCAGCTTTAACTTTGACAAAGTAAAATCATTGTCAACTGAAGATGTGATTAATGCTCAATGGCGAGCTCAGCAATTACCAGTTATTGGAGGAATTGCTATCCCAGAACTTTCAATGAATCTACCAATCTTTAAAGGCTTGGATAATGTAGGGCTTTATTATGGTGCAGGTACTATGAAAGAAACGCAACAAATGGGGAAAGGGAATTATGCATTGGCGAGTCACCATGTGTTTGGAATTACAGGTGCAAGTAATATGCTATTTTCTCCATTAGATCGTGCAAAAGCCGGAATGAAGATTTACCTAACAGATAAAGAGAAGATATATACTTATTCCATTACTTCTGTTGAAAATGTTTCACCTGACAGAGTAGATGTGATTAATGATCGTGAAGGAGTCAATGAGGTAACGCTAGTGACCTGCGAAGATGCTGCAGCTACTTCGCGAACGATTGTTAAAGGAACACTAGAAGGAGAAACTTCTTACAAGGATGCTCCAAAAGAAATTTTGAATGCATTTAGTAAAACATATAATCAAATGCAACTATAAAATAAAAGAAGCTGGGCAAAGATTCCGTTTTTAGTCAAAATTAAGTAGCTAACAATAGAAAAGCTTAAAATCAAGTTATTAAAAACGTTGATTTTAAGCTTTTTTCATTATTCAGGAAGTTTTTGCTTAACCTTTTTCGTTAGCTGAAAGTAAAACGACTCGTGTTAAATTTTGATGACAACTCAATTACCATCACTAAATCGCAAACAAATCGTTAAGGTTTTCAGCTAGGGTTGGATGAGTAAAGATTTGTTTTGTGAAATAAGTATATGGTATGTTGTTGTCCATAGCTACAGTTAGAATGTTAATAATTTCTTGAGCTCCTTGTGAGAAGATAGTAGCGCCAAGAATTTCTTTAGTTTCTGTGTTTACAACTGCTTTGAATGTCCCTCTGAGGTCAGCATTGACATGTCCACGTGGCATAGCTGAAACTGGAATTTCTTTAGTTGCATAAGGCAATCCTTGTTCTTTAGCTTGTGCTTCAGTTAGACCAATTTGAGCGAGTGGTGGAGCGATGAACATGGTAGTCGGTACATTTTTACGATTATCAAGTGTGTATGAGCCGTCACCTGCTAAATAACTAAAGACTATACGGAAATCATCTAATGAGACATAGGTGAATTGCAATCCACCGTTGACATCTCCAACAGCAAAAACGCCAGAAACACTAGTTTGACAATGCTTATCAACTTGGATAGCACCACGATCTGTTATTTGAATATCTGTATTTTCTAGCTTTAATGGTTCAATATTTGGCTTGCGACCGGTAGCATAAAGCAACGCATCAAAATGAAAACTTTTATTTTTAGTAACGACAATCACCTCGTCACCATCATTTTTAACTTCTTGAGTAAAGACATTTTGAAGAATTTCAATGCCATCTTCTTCCATGTATTGTTTGGCCATGGCAGCGATAGAAGGTTCTACACGTGGCAGAAAGGTATCGGCAGCATCAAGAACAGTGACCTTACTTCCTAATTTATTGAACAAACCAGCAAATTCAAGACCGATATTCCCACCGCCAAGAATTCCAAGACTTTTAGGTAGTCTATCAAGGTTTTGAATACCTGTTGAATCATAAACATTTTTTGATGTAGTAAGTCCTGGGATTGGTAGAATGTTAGAGATAGCACCTGTATTGATGACGATATTTTCAGCTGTTAATTCTTGTTTTTGGTTACCTGAGACAATTTCAATTACCTTATTGGATAGAAAATGAGCTTCTGCATTAATAATATCGACTCCAGCACCACTAATAGTTGCGTAATTTTTCCCATTGAGTCTGCTAGTAACCGCATTTTTCTCAGTCATTACTTCTTCAAAAGATAATCCTTTTTCTGCAGCTACTAGTAAGGTTTTGGTTGGAATACAAGCGATATTGATGCAAGTTCCGCCGTACATAGCTTTACTGCGTTCAATCAAAGCAACCTTTTTTCCTTGCATTGCCATTTTGGCTGCTAATGTTTTTCCGGCTTTACCAAAACCAATGACAATTAGATCATATATTAACATGGTTTTCCTCCGTTTTTTACAAATATTGTAGCACATCTATTCTGAAATTGCCTGTATTTTGCTCCGTAAAATTGATCTGGCCGCTACATGTAGTGGAAAAAATCTTTATAAAATTCAAGAATTTTATAAAGATTTTTTTAGAATCTGAAAATTTTTTTATTTGGAAAATTTAGATTTTAACCTTTGAAAATCCACTAAAATCAGCATGTATAACACTAGCTTATGGGAAGTTTAATTTATCTTAAGTAGACATTATAGCGTGTTCGATATAAAATGAAAGCGTCAACAAATACTGAGCCTTAAAATGAAAGCGCTCTTATCATACTATTACAAAGGAGTCCATACTATGGCAACCAAAGAAGAAATTTTACGTGAACTATATCCTGAAGATCTTTTCCATTATGCAGATGGTTTGACATTAGGAGAAGCAGAAGTTTTGCAAGAAACTCGTCGTTTGATTGAAAAACATCTTCGTCCTGTTATCAATGAACATTGGGAAAAACCTGATTTTCCATTTGAACAATTTTACACAGTTGCCAAGGGTGCACAAATTATGAACAATCCTAAATTGTTTGAGGGACGTGAAGGCAGCTACAAACCATCAGAACTTTATATCGCATTCCTTTACTTGGAATTGGCTCGTTTTGATACATCAATGGCTACATTCTATACTGTTCATGGCGGACTTTGCTATAATACAATCTTGCTCGGTGGTGATGAACGTCAACAAAAAGAATTTCTTCCTAAATTAGCAGCATTTGATTGGCAAGGATGTTTTGCTTTGACAGAGCCACTTTCAGGTTCAGACATTGCAGGTGGACTCGCAACAACTGCTGAACGTGTTGGAGATAAATGGATTCTTAATGGTGAAAAACGTTGGATTGGTGGTTCAGATACAGCAGATGTTATCCCAGTATTTGCTCGCGATGTTGCGGATGGTAAGGTTAAATGTTTTATCGTTCGTAAGGGAGCTCCTGGTTACGATGTAGAAGTCATCCAACATAAAATTGCACTTCGGTGTGTTCGAAATGGTCATATTACCATGACAAATGTTGAAGTTCCAGATTCAGACCGTTTAGTAAATATCAATGGATTTGCAGATGTAGCTCGTATTCTTACATTTACTCGTGCTGATGTGGCTCATATCGCTATGGGGATAACTTGCGGATCATTTAATGCAGCCTTGAAATACGCTACAAATCGTCAACAATTCAAACGTCCAATTGCTAAATTCCAAATTATTCAAGAAAAATTGGCTAGAATGCAAGCAAACGCCGTGGCAGCAATCGCTTATTCAGTTCGTATCGCTGAAATGCAAGAAGCAGGTAATGAATTGATGTTAAATTCTGCTCTTGCTAAAATGCACAATTCACTTGTTATGCGTGAAACGGTGGCTCTTGCCCGTGAAACATGTGGAGGCGATGGAATTACTCTTGAAACAGACGTTGCACGCTTCTTTGCAGACGCTGAGGCAGTTTACACTTATGAAGGTTCTCATGAAGTCAACGCTTTGATTGTTGGTCGTGAAATCACTGGCTTAGGTGCATTTGTATAATGACGAAAAAGGAGCGATTGAGGGGTGTATATCATTCAATCGTTCCTATTCTTTCGCTTTAAATTTTGTAACGTATTAGATAGGAGAAAAAATTGAATATTTCAAACGTAATGATCATTGGATCAGGTCAAATGGGAAGTGGTATTGCTCAAGTTTTTGCGCAATCAGGCTTTACGGTGTATTTGAATGATATTAAAGAAGAATTCGTTGAAAGAGGCATCGGAAATATCACTAAGCAACTAACACGCTCCGTTGAAAAAGGTCGTCTTTCAGAAGATGATAAAAATAGTATTTTGAGTAAGCTGATTCCATCAACTTCATATGAGGATGCTAAAAATGTTCAGTTAGTTATTGAAGCAGCTACTGAAAATAGAGATATTAAGTTGAGTATTTTTAAACAATTAGATGAATTGACATCTCCAGAAACTATTTTAGCTTCAAATACCTCATCTTTGTCTATCACAGACATTGCTGCAGCAACAGTACATCAAGAACGAGTCATTGGAATGCACTTCTTTAATCCTGCTCCTGTTATGAAATTGGTCGAAGTAATCAAAGCACTTCAAACATCAGAAGAAGTCGTTAAAGCTGTTCGTGAATTAACTGAAAAAATCGGTAAAACAGCAGTTGATGTTAAAGATTCTTATGGTTTTGTAGTGAACCGTGTGTTGATTCCGATGATTAATGAAGCGATTTTCATTCTCGGAGAAGGGGTTGCAACAGCTGAAGAAATTGATGAAGCTATGAAACTCGGTGCTAACCATCCTATTGGACCATTGGCTTTAGCTGATTTGATTGGTTTGGATGTTTGCTTAGCTATTATGGGTGTATTGAATAATGGATTTGGTGATCCAAAATATCGTCCTGCTCCATTGTTGAAAAAAATGGTTGAAGCTGGTAAACTGGGGCGTAAGACAAAGGAAGGTTTCTTTAAATATTAAGATATAAGGAGCAAGAAATGAAAGAAGCAGTGATTGTATCAGCAGTTCGTACACCATTAGGTTCTTTTGGTGGAAGTTTGAAAAATATTTCAGCTGTTGATTTGGGAAGTTTGGTTATTAAAAGTGCGATTGAACGAGCACATTTGAAAGCAGAACAAATTGATGAAGTGATTATGGGAAATGTGTTGGCAGCAGGACTAGGGCAAAATGTAGCACGTCAAATGAGTGTCAATGCGGGTATTCCAGTCTCTTCTCCAGCCTTTACAGTGAATAAGGTATGTGGTTCAGGACTGAAAACAGTTCAATTAGCTGCCCAAGCAATTTTATGTGGAGATGCAGATATTATTGTAGCAGGTGGTGCAGAAAATATGAGTCAGGCACCATACGTTCTTCAAGGTCAGCGTTGGGGCTCTCGTATGGGAGATACAAAAGTGATTGACACTATGTTACGCGACGGTCTGACTGACGCTTTTGGTGATTTCCATATGGGAATCACAGCTGAAAATGTTGCTGAACAGTATGATATTTCTCGTGAAGTCCAAGATGCTTTTGCTGTTCAGTCACAACAACGTGCTGTGGCAGCTATTGAAGCTGGACGTTTCAAAGAAGAAATCGTTCCAGTGATTATTCCACAGAGAAAAGGTGAGCCAATTGTTTTTGATACGGATGAATTTCCAAGAAAAGATGCCTCACTAGAAGGTTTGGCTAAATTACGCCCTGTCTTTAAAGAAGGCGGAACGGTCACAGCTGGTAATGCTTCTGGCATCAACGATGGAGCGGCAGCAGTTGTTGTCATGAGTTCAGAAAAAGCGAAAGAGCTAGGCATTCCTGTTTTAGCAACCATAAAATCCTATGCAAGTGCAGGATTAGATCCGAAAATCATGGGTTGCGGACCAATTTATGCTTCTCGTAAAGCACTTGAAAAAGGTGGCTTTACAACTGAAGATCTTGATTTGATTGAATCCAATGAAGCATTTGCATCGCAAGCATGTGCTGTTGGTAAGGAGCTAAATCTTGATCCGGAAAAAGTAAACGTAAACGGTGGTGCCATTGCACTTGGTCATCCAATTGGAGCATCAGGCTGCCGTATTCTGGTTACTTTGTTGCATGAAATGGATAAACGCGATGCTAAACGTGGTCTTGCAACTCTTTGTATCGGAGGAGGAATGGGCACAGCAGTTATTGTAGAACGTTAAAAATAATTACCTACTAAATTTAATTTACCATTTGATTTTTTTACTCTGTAAAACAAATTCCATCTAAGACGTTTATCTTAAATGATTCTTAGTAGAATTTGTTTTTTTATTTTGAAAATCAAAAAGTCTTAGTATTTTTTATAACTCTATAAGTTTAACTTATAGAGTTATAAATTAAGATTAAGTAGACGAGAATGGGAAAATGGGATATCATAGCATTGTAAGCTCTTACATTTTGGGTTCAAGTATTTGTTGACACTGTACTTAATATTTCAAATTTTATAAGTAGGAGCATTAAAATGAGTAAAACTGTTTTACTAGAAGTGAAAAACAGCATCGGCTACATTACGATCAATCGTCCTGAAGCATTAAATGCTTTGAGTTCTCAAGTATTAACTGATCTGAATGATGTTCTTGATCAAGTTGAACAAAGTGAAGAAATCCGTGTTGTGATTGTAACAGGGGCAGGAGAAAAGGCATTTGTAGCTGGAGCTGATATTAAAGAAATGGACGTGATGTCGCCAATTCAAGCTTTTGAATATATGACATTTGCAAACAATACTTTTACTCGACTTTCTGACTTACGTCAACCAACAATTGCAGTGCTCAATGGGTATGCACTTGGAGGAGGAATGGAATTAGCACTTTCGACAGATATCCGTATTGGATTTGAAAAGACAGTTGTTGGCTTTCCAGAAGTTGGCTTGGGCATTATTCCAGGATTCGCTGGTACTCAACGTATGTCTCGTTTGATTGGAACAAGCCGTACGAAAGAATTGATTTTCACTGCTCGTACAGTGAAAGGTCAAGAAGCCTACGAACTGGGAATTCTTAATAAGTTGGTTTCTGCGGAAGAACTGTTAACTTCAGCTGAAGAATTGGCTGCTGCAATTATGAAGAATGCACCGTTAGCAGTAGAGAAAGCTAAACATGTTATTCAGGTTGGTTCTGAACTTCCACTTAAAAATGCTATTAGGCTCGAAACTGAAGCAGAAGCATTGTTGTTCTCTACAGAGGATAAAGTAGAAGGGATGCATGCTTTTGTAGAAAAGCGCAAAGCTGTTTTTAATCGCAAATAGTAGGTGGAGGTAGTGGTATGCACATTGTAACATTACCAGAAGCAATTTCTAAGATTAAATCTGGCGATATGGTTGGCATCTCAGGCTTTCTTGGGGTAGGTGAACCATTTGAACTCATTGAAGAACTGATTCGACAAAATCAACAAAACTTAACAATAGTATCGGTGGTGACTTCACAACCCGGTAAAGAAGTTGGTGTTGGTCGTTTATGCGAAAACCACCAAGTAAAAAAATACATCGCTGCTCATGTGGGAACTTCTGCAGCAGTGCAACATGAATATTTTAGTGGTGATATGGAAGTTGAGTTCACACCAATGGGAACTGTGGTGGAACGACTTCACGCTGCTGGAGCCGGTTTAGGAGCTGTCTTGACTCCTACTGGTGTAGGTACTATTTTGGAAAATGACTATGAAAAAGTAGTCCGTAATGGCAGAGAATATCTGGTTTATGACCCTTTGAAAATCGATGTTGCTTTGATTAAAGCTACCAAGTCAGACAAATATGGTAATTTATATATTGACGGTACAACTAAAAATATTTCATTGCAACTAGCGCTTGCAGCTGATACAGTTATTGTCGAAACTAATGACATTGTTGAAGTTGGTGAAATCGATCCCAACGATATATACATTCCAGGAATCCTTGTAGATTATGTTGTTAAAAGTTTGACTGCTGAAGAACATCATGAAATGATGGGGGACCTCTGGACGGAGACAAAAAAATTTGCAGGGGTAGTGTAATATGAAACCAAAAGAAATTATTGCAAGACGTATCGCACTTGAATTTAAGGATGGAGATGTCATCAACCTTGGTTTTGGGATTCCGAACGCTTCTGCTGATTACATTCCTGAAGGTGTGAATGTGATTCTTCAAGCAGAAAATGGGGCACTTCGTTTTGGTGAGACACCGACAAAAGAAAACTACAATGCGAATCTGGCCAACTCTGGTGGAGCCCCCATTACTCTTTTACCAGGAGCGTCTTTATTTGATCTTCAAACTTCTTTCGCTATTATTCGTGGAGGTCATGTTGATGCGACAGTTTTAGGAGCGCTAGAAGTCAGCCAAGATGGCAGTATTGCAAACTGGATTATTCCTGACAAATTCGCGCCAGGAATGGGAGGGGCTATGGATCTTCTCGTTGGTGCTAAAAAAGTTATCGCTGCCATCCAACATACAACCGTTGATGGACAGTCAAAACTGCTGAAAGAGTGCACATTGCCTCTATCAGCTAAAGGAGTTTTGGATTTAGTCATCACAGAACTAGCGGTATTTGGCTTTCAAGATGGTAAATTCCTGCTAAAAGAATTAGCACCCGGCGTCACTCTGGAAGAAGTCCTTGAAAAAACAGCTGGTGACGTAATTGTGTCGGAAGATTTAAAAACAATGTCTATCTAGTTAAAATATCAAGCAAATAGAACTACTGTTTGCCATAAAATGTGTTACTATATGCTTATAAAGAACTTTATCGATGATAAGTTTTTAATCGAACTATTAGCAACTAATCATCTGTATTCAAAATGATTGGTTGCTATTTTATTCTTGACAAATTACATCACAAAAATATTGAAGATAGGAGACGACGAACATGGATATTATTCAAATGACGTATTTTATTAATATCGTTGAATGTGGATGTAATCTTTCAATTGCTGCTAAAAAAATTCATATTAGTCAATCTGCTTTGAGTCAATTTGTCACAAATTTTGAAACCGCTGAAGGACTTCAGCTTTTTAATCGTAGAAATGGAAGGCTAGAAAGTCTGACAGAAGCTGGTGGGAAAATTTATCGTTTTGCAACTGAAATTGTTAATCGTTACGAAGAAATGCAGTCCATGATTCATAGAGAAGCCCAGAAACAAAAAGGTACCATTAGTTTAGGTATTCCTTCTTTGATTTTACGCGTTTACTTTGCCAGTGTGCTCCCTAAATTTTTAAAGGATAATCCACACATCAATATTCAAGTTGTAGAAGGTGGAAGTAAGGATTTACGTCAAAAATTTATCGAAGGCGATTTGAATTTTGTTTTATTGATTGAACCAACTAGTTTGGATACAAAAAAATATGAGCAATATATTATACAAGTCGATGAATATGCGGCTTACATGGACAAAAATCATCCTTTAGCGGATAAAGAATTTTTAGAATGGAAAGACATCGCTGCTTATGATTTGGCAACCTTTAATAAATCATTTACCACTTATGAATTGATAACAGAGAAATTAAAAAACAAAAAAATAAAAACGAATTTTACCTATTTATCATCAACGTGGGACTTTTTAACAGAGTCCACGTATGAGAACGATATGATTGCTATTTTACCTCGTCCAGTAGAGTACTTTGTAGATAAAGATAAATTTAAAGTTGTCCGTTTTAAAGATCCGATACCATTTAATATTTGGTTCTGCAGACCTTATAAAACAAATTATAACGAAGTTGAAGCATATGTTTATGAAGAACTTTTAAAAGATTATTATCAGCCTATTTCAGAGCCTTGATACTTAATAAAGGAGAGAATCAATGTCAAAAAATAGCACTACAGCAACAATGCTTGATTCATATGTAAATACAGCAATTAGAAACTATGTAAGAGAATATGATGAGTCAAATGATTTCCCAAGAGAGATATGGGATAATTTAGCGAATGATATGAAGATATTTTCGCCCATTTTATCTGAAAAAAATCATACATTGAGTTCTGATTTCATCACATTTATCCGAAAAATTGCTAATGAATTTGCTGCTCTTTCAGCTATTTTATTAACCCAAGGCTGCTATGGCATCTATTCTATTTTAAATTTTGGGACAGCAGAGCAAAAGGAGTTATATCTTGAAAAATTACTGAAAGGCAACTGCATAGCAGGGCTGGGATTTTGTGAATATAAGCACTTAAATGGACTGGAAGACCTAGAAACCTATGCAACAAAAACTGAGCAGGGCTGGTATCTATCAGGGAAAAAAGCCATGATTTCTAATAGCAGTGTTGCAGATATATTATTAATTTTGGCAAAAGTAAAAGAACAAAGTAAGGAAGAGACGTACGGACTCTTTATTGTCGATCCGAATGATTCAGATGTTCTGATTGGTGAACAAATTGAAAAGCCAGGGTTAATCGGTCTCCCTTTGAGTTCAGTTACTTTAGAAAATGTCTTACTCCCAAAACATGCTTTACTGGGAGGTGAATTGCTTGGAGATGTACAATTTGCTAACATTATCAAGAATATGCAACTTGGTTTAAGTGCTATTGCGTTAGGGATTGCTGAGGGAGCTTTTAAGAAAGGACTTGAATTTGCAAAAGTGAAAAGAGAATTTGGTAAGCGCTTGATTGATGTCGAGGTTCACCAACATAAGTTTGCTGATTTGTATAATAAACTATGCTCGGCAGAAGCTTATTTTGACTCCTATCCTAGTCAGATAGAAGAAGACGCAAAATTTGTTTCTCGCATAAAATTATACACAACTAAAGTTGCAATTGAAATATCCGATGAAATTATTAGACTTATCGGGCCTTTTCAAAAATTTGATAAAATTAATATCAGACGTTACTTAAAGGATGCTGAGATTATTGAAAATTATGGTAGGTCTGGAAATTCTATTAGACGAGAAATTGCTGAAAGATGGCTAAAGGAGTAAGAAATGGCAAAACTCACTCTACAAGAATATCAATTTGGAGACATGAAACTAATTTGGTTACGTGGTGCTGATAAAATGACGGATGCAGGCACTCTCTTTGGCCCTGTACCAAAAGTTGTTTGGTCACGCTATTATCCAACAACTAAAGAAAATATGATGGTTGAATTGACAGATCCCATATTGATTCAATACAAGGACAAAAACTATTTAATTGATGCAAGTTTTAATACTGCTAAACTTTCGGATAAACAGAGACGAAATCTAGGAATTTTATCCGAAAGCAGAATTGAGGAAAGCTTGGAAACCTTAGGGTTGACACCAAAAGATATTTCTCATGTGTTGATGACTCACATGCACCACGATCACTCTGGCGGTTTAACGAAATTAGATGAAAACAATCAATTGGTTTCAACCTTTCCCAAGGCTAAGATTTTTGTCAATGATATTGAATGGTATGAAATGATGAATCCAAACAATCGAACGCGAGGAACCTATCTCAGAGAAAATTGGGAGCCGATTCAGCATCAAGTCGAGACATTCACTGAATATTTAAATATCATTCCAGAAATTCAACTAGTTCATACTGGCGGGCATAGCAATGGTCATAGTATTATTTTACTGAAACAGGGAAAGGAAACGATGATCCATATGGCAGATTTGCTCTTAACCCACGCGCATCGTAAGCCTGTTTGGGTTGCTGCTGTAGATGACTATCCTATGCGTTCTATTATTGCAAAAGAAAAATGGCTCAAGGAAGCATTTGAAAATCATTATAAATTTTTCTTTTATCATGATCAATTTTTTGCTGTTGCAGAATTTGACCATGAAGGAAAAGAAATTGTTGATTATGTAAAGCGGATTCGTGAACCAAGACTTCCATTTACCGATAAGCAAGATAGAAAACCTGCTTTATATCATTAAAATTTAAAAATCGCCTTTTATTTTTGAAAGGCTTTTTTTATGACTCTATTTATCAATGCGGATTATTTAAAATTCTGATATAATGAAAATGTTAGAATACTGTAAGAAAGAGGGTTTTCATGGTAACAATTCAATGGTTTCCAGGACACATGTCAAAAGCTCGGAGACAAGTACAAGAAAATATCAAATTTGTGGATTTTGTGACAATTTTAGTAGATGCGCGTTTGCCATTATCTAGTCAAAATCCTATGCTAACTAAAATCGTGGGTGATAAGCCCAAGCTTCTTATTTTAAATAAGGCGGATTTAGCTGATTCTGATCTGACGAAAGAGTGGCGAAGATATTTTGAAAGTCAAGGTATCAAGACCTTGGCAATCAATTCTAAAGAACAATCAACTGTTAAAAAAGTCACAGAAGCAGCTAAGTCATTGATGAAAGAAAAAATTGCTCGGCAAAAAGAACGTGGGATCCAAATTGAAACATTGCGGACTATGATTATCGGCATCCCGAACGCTGGTAAATCAACCCTGATGAACCGTTTAGCTGGGAAAAAAATCGCTGTGACTGGAAATAAACCAGGTGTTACCAAGGGGCAGCAGTGGCTCAAGTCTAATAAGGACTTGGAAATTTTAGATACTCCAGGGATTCTCTGGCCTAAGTTTGAGGATGAAAAAGTAGCTTTAAAACTCGCTTTAACAGGAGCAATTAAAGACGATTTGCTCCCAATGGATGAAGTTGCTATTTTCGGAATCAATTATTTTAAAGAACATTATCCAAAAGAGCTTCGAGAACGGTTCAAGCAAATAGACTTGAAAGAAGAAGCACCGGAAATAATTATGGATATGACACAGAAATTAGGATTTCGCGATAATTATGACCGGTTTTATCAGCTTTTTATCAAAGAGATTCGTGACGGAAAAGTAGGGCGATATACATTGGATATGCTGGGAGACTTGAATGGCAACGATTAAAGAAATTCAGAAACAGTTGGAACAAGTTACTGGTTTGGATGATCCATTTTTTAAAGCGCTGGCTCATGATGAGCGGACTGGGGTAAAGAAATTGGTTGTTAAGCGTCGCAAAGCAATTCAAGACGAGTATGAAGAAGACGCTCGATTGGAAAAAATGCTATGCTATGAAAAAGATTTTTATGCACAGGGTATAGAATGGATTGCAGGCATTGATGAAGTTGGTCGTGGTCCTTTGGCCGGTCCTGTTGTGGCTGCGGCAGTTATTTTACCTAAAAACTCTAAAATAAAAGGTCTCAACGATAGCAAGAAAATTTCTAAGAAAAATCATGAAACAATCTATCAAGAAGTGCTAAAGCAAGCGGTTGCAATTGGTATTGGTATCAAGGATAATCAAGTTATTGATGAAGTGAATATCTATGAAGCAACGAAGTTGGCTATGATAGAAGCAGTTGGAAATCTTAAAATTACTCCACAACATCTTCTGATTGATGCCATGAGGCTAGATCTTCAAATACCACAGACTTCTATCATCAAAGGAGATGCTAATTCACTCTCCATTGCGGCTGCTTCAATCGTAGCAAAAGTGACTAGGGATCGCATGATGACAGATTATGACTTAACTTATCCAGGTTATGACTTTGCGCATAATGCTGGCTATGGAACCCAGCACCATTTAGAAGGCTTAAAGAAAAAGGGGATTACTCCTATCCACCGGAAAACCTTTGAACCAATTAAATCTATGATTGAAAAGGCAGAGGATCAAAAATGATTATTAGCAAGGTTTTAAACAATAATGTAGTCATTTCTGAAGAAAATCACCAAGAAGTAGTTCTAATGGGACGTGGGTTAGCCTTTGGTTGTAAGGCGGGAGATGACATTCAGGACAACCTAATTGAGAAAAAATATGTTTTATCAGAAAAACAAGCGTGACCTGTTATTGGAATTGCCTTCTAATATCATTGAAACGGCTGATGAAATTAGTTATGCGCATAGATGAACAAATGTATTTAACCATTTATTTATCAAGAATGAAAAGGAAAATCAATGGAAACTGAATATGAAAAAATGATAGCGGGACAATTATACAATCCTCAAGATCCAGAATTACGCAAGCTTGTATCTCGTTCTCGCAAATTTCAATACACATTTAACGCAGAACGAGATGACAAAAGAAGAAGTGATTTAGTAAAAGAATGGCTTGGTTCTACTGGTGAAAGTATTTCTATGAAGCCAAATTTTGTTTGCGATTATGGTATCAATATACATTTAGGTGAGAATTTCTACTCTAATTGGAACATGACCATGCTTGATGTCTGCCCGATTACAATTGGAAAGAACGCAATGTTTGGACCAAATTGTCAGCTTTTGACACCTCTCCATCCTTTGAATGCACAAGAACGCATATCAGGTGTAGAGTATGGTGCACCGATAACTATTGGGGATAATTTCTGGGCAGGTGGTGGTGTAACGATTTTACCAGGAGTAACATTAGGTAACAATGTTGTCGTTGGTGCGGGATCAGTTGTCACTAAATCTTATGGTGATAATGTTGTTTTAGCAGGAAACCCAGCTCGGATTATTAAAGAATTAGATAGAATGTAAAAAACGAGAATTTCTCGTTTTTTTAATTCCTTTTACGAATAATATAACTGAAAGACAATTAGCAATAGTAAAAGGAATGATAAAATGGATAATTTTGATATTTATAAACTAAAAACAGCTGGTTTGACCAACCAACAAGTCATCAATGTATTGGAATACGCAGAAATTCGCGAAAAAGAATTGTCAGTCAAAGATATGGCAGTTGTCTCCGAATGTCGTAATCCTGCTCTTTTTATTGAAAAATATTTACAATTAGATGATGATTTATTACGTCAAGAATTTGAGAAATTCCCATCTTTTTCTATCTTGGAAGATGTATATCCTTGGGATTTGAGTGAAATTTATAATCCACCCGTTCTTCTTTTTTATAAAGGTAATTTGGATTTGCTAAAATTACCTAAAGTAGCTGTTGTAGGAAGTCGGAATAGTAGCCGAGTAGGCAGTCAATCCGTTCAAAAGATTATTAAAGAGCTAAACAATGAATTGGTTATCGTGAGTGGTTTAGCACGCGGAATTGATACCTCAGCTCACATGGCAGCATTGCAAAATGGTGGTCGAACAATTGCAGTTATCGGAACGGGTCTAGACGTTTTTTATCCAAGGGCAAATAAAAAACTCCAATCGTATTTGGGAGAACATCATCTAGTGCTTAGTGAGTATAGTCCTGAAGCAGAGCCATTAAAATTTCATTTTCCAGAGCGTAATCGGATTATAGCAGGATTGTGTAGAGGGGTTATTGTTGCTGAAGCTAAAATGCGCTCAGGCAGCCTTATTACTTGTGAGCGAGCAATGGAAGAAGGGCGAGATGTATTTGCTATTCCAGGGTCAATTTTAGATGGAAGAAGTGATGGCTGTCATCATTTGATTCAGGAGGGAGCAAAATGTATCACATCAGGGTCTGACGTACTTTCTGAATTCCAGTTTTAAAACAAGTTTTCCTATAAGAGAATGCTACTAGTTGACATCTTGAAAAAAATAGTTTAAACTCTATGAGGTTTATTACTTTTAGAAGGTGTTTAGATTGGCAACAAAAACAAAGAAAAAAACAACAGCTAAAAAAAATCTGGTGATTGTAGAGTCGCCAGCTAAGGCAAAAACAATTGAAAAATATTTAGGACGGAACTACAAGGTTTTAGCTAGCGTAGGTCATATTCGAGATTTGAAAAAATCTACGATGTCCGTTGATTTTGAAAATAATTATGAGCCAGAATATATCAATATTCGTGGAAAGGGTCCTCTTATCAATGATTTGAAAAAAGAAGCTAAAAAGGCTAAACAAGTCTATCTTGCGAGCGACCCAGATCGAGAAGGAGAAGCTATTTCTTGGCATTTGGCTCATATTCTAAATCTGGATGAACATGATAAAAATCGCGTTGTTTTCAACGAAATTACGAAAGATGCAGTTAAAAATGCTTTTAAAGAACCACGTCAAATTGATATGGATTTGGTAGATGCTCAACAAGCTCGTCGTGTACTTGACCGTATTGTGGGGTATTCTATCTCTCCAATTCTCTGGAAAAAGGTCAAAAAGGGATTATCTGCTGGACGTGTGCAATCTGTTGCTTTGAAGCTCATCATTGATCGTGAAAACGAAATTAATGCTTTTAATCCAGAAGAATATTGGACGATTGATGGAACGTTCAAGAAAGGTGCTCGGCAATTTCAAGCAAGCTTTTATGGTATAAATGGCAAGAAAATGAAACTTGCTATCAACGATGATGTCAAAAATGTTCTTTCTCAAATCAAGAATGATGAATTTACCGTGGAAAGTGTTGAGAAAAAGGAACGCAAGCGTCATGCTCCGTTACCTTATACTACATCATCTATGCAGCAAGACGCTGCTAATAAAATCAATTTCCGAACTCGCAAAACTATGATGGTCGCTCAACAACTCTACGAAGGAATCAATATCGGTTCTGGTGTGCAAGGTTTGATTACCTATATGCGTACAGATTCTACTCGTATTAGCCCAGTAGCTCAAAACGAAGCTGCAACTTTCATTACAGATCGTTTTGGCGAAAAATATTCTAAACATGGCAGTAGAGTCCGAAATACTTCTGGCGCACAAGATGCTCATGAAGCGATTCGTCCGTCAAGTGTATTTAATACACCTGACAATATCGCAAAATATCTAGATAAAGATCAATTGAAATTGTATACGTTGATTTGGAATCGTTTCGTGGCGAGTCAAATGACTGCTGCGGTATTTGACACGATGAGTGTGAAGTTAGAGCAAAATGGTGTTCAATTTGCTGCAAATGGTAGTCAGGTTAAATTTGATGGTTATCTAGCTATTTATAACGACTCTGATAAAAACAAAATGCTGCCAGACATGAAAAAAGGTGATTTGGTTAAGTGTATCAACACCAATCCTGAGCAGCATTTTACTCAACCACCAGCACGTTATTCAGAAGCAACTTTAATTAAGACCTTGGAGGAGAATGGCGTTGGGCGTCCATCAACTTATGCACCAACGATTGAAACTATTCAAAAACGCTACTATGTAAAATTAGTTTCCAAACGCTTTGAACCAACCGAATTGGGAGAAATTGTGAATTCATTGATTGTTGAATTCTTCCCAGATATTGTCAATGTGAAGTTTACCGCTGATATGGAAGCCAAATTGGATGATGTAGAAGTCGGAAAAGAGCAGTGGAAAAAGGTCATTGACGAATTTTATAAACCATTTGAAAAAGAAGTTTCTAAAGCAGAAACTGAAATGGAGAAAATTCAAATTAAAGACGAACCGGCTGGTTTTGATTGTGAAGTTTGTGGAAGTCCTATGGTTATCAAGTTAGGACGTTATGGTAAATTCTATGCTTGTAGCAACTTCCCCGATTGTCGTCACACCCAAGCAATTGTCAAAGAAATAGGCGTAGAGTGTCCTAAATGTCATCAAGGACAAATCATTGAGCGCAAAACCAAGCGCAATCGGCTTTTTTATGGTTGCAATCGCTATCCAGATTGTGACTTCACCTCTTGGGATAAACCGGTTGGTCGCTCTTGTCCGAAATGCGGTCAGTATCTTGTAGAAAAGAAAGTTCGCGGCGGTGGCAAACAAGTTGTCTGCAGCAACGGGGATTACGAAGAAGAAAAAGTAAAATAATTCAATGTTTTACATAATTTAACTTATGCAAATAATTTTCGTATCCACAAAAGGAGATTATATGAAAGAGAAGTTTCATGAGTTTTTAAAAATTTTCGAGGAATTAAATAAAATCGGAATCACTCCTTTGCTTATGGGTTCACTAGGGCTTGAACAGGTAACTGGCCACGACTGGCAAGCACGAGATATTGATATCCATGTTCCAGGAGATCCTAGGGGATGGGACGCACCTGATGAGGTACGAATTTATGATTTTAAAAAGATTGAAACGATTATGAACCAGCTTGGCTACCAATTAGTAGATTTGCACGAGCACGAATTTCAAAAAGGAAATCTATCGGTTGAGTTTGGTAGCATGAATACTTTGGAAAACTTTGCTGGGATTCCTTTAGATGAATTGGTAAAACATGAAACAGCAGGGGTAATTTATTTTCTTCCTGATGCTGAACAATATCTTAGGATTTACACAGCATCTTCGCAAGATTCCTATCGAAATGACCAAAATAATGATAAGGATTTTGTTAAAATTGCTTATCTGGAAAAAATGTTAAAGAAATAGATACATGACCAATCATTATATTCTTTACACCAATGTTTGAGGATGGATACTAATAAGTTAGTGTATTTGCGTTCTAGAAAGTCTCACTCGTCAGTAGAGGCTTTTTTTGTTATAATGATAAAGAATAATTAGAAAGATTTGTGGGAGTAACCCTCCCAAATAGGTATTCGTTGTATGTCTCAATCTTACATCAATGTCATAGGAGCTGGTCTGGCTGGCAGCGAAGCAGCTTATCAGATTGCTAAACGTGGTATTCCTGTTAAACTGTACGAAATGCGCGGAATGAAATCCACTCCTCAGCATAAGACTAGTGATTTTGCAGAACTAGTCTGTTCTAATTCTCTACGGGAAGATTCACTGACAAACGCAGTTGGTCTGCTAAAAGAAGAAATGCGCCGTTTGGATTCAATCATTATGCGAGCAGCAGAAGCTACGCGTGTACCGGCCGGAGGAGCGTTAGCGGTTGATAGAGAGAGCTTTTCAAAATCAGTCACCGATGAGCTAAATAATCATCCTTTCATTGAGGTTATTCGTGAGGAAATAACAGAGATCCCTAACGATACGATTACTGTTATTGCGACAGGTCCTTTGACAAGTGATGCGCTTGCTAAAAAAATCCATGCGCTAAATGGTGGAACTGGATTTTATTTTTATGATGCGGCAGCACCGATTGTAGATGTCAATACAATTGATATGGAAAAAGTTTATCTCAAGTCTCGCTATGACAAGGGAGAAGCTGCTTATCTAAATGCTCCCATGACTAAAAGTGAATTTATAGCTTTTCACGATGCTTTAGTCAATGCTGAGGAAGCGCCTCTCAATGCTTTTGAAAAAGAAAAATATTTTGAAGGCTGCATGCCGATTGAGGTGATGGCTAAGAGAGGGATAAAAACCATGCTCTACGGTCCTATGAAACCGGTCGGCTTGGAATACCCAGATGACTATCAAGGTCCTCGTGATGGCGAATTTAAGACGCCATACGCAGTCGTTCAGCTTCGTCAAGACAATGCAGCTGGGAGCCTTTATAATATCGTTGGATTTCAGACACATCTTAAATGGGGCGAACAGAAGCGCGTTTTTCGGATGATTCCAGGTTTGGAAAATGCAGAGTTTGTTCGCTATGGCGTGATGCACCGTAATTCTTACATGGATTCACCGAATCTTCTGACTCAAACTTTTCAGTCTAAAAAACAACAGAATATCTTCTTTGCGGGTCAGATGACTGGTGTAGAGGGATATGTGGAATCCGCTGCATCTGGACTCGTAGCTAGTATCAATGCAGTTCGTCTTTTCAATAGAGCAGAAGCTGTGATCTTTCCAGAAACAACTGCTATTGGAAGCTTACCTCATTATATCACGCACGCTGACAGCAAACATTTCCAGCCGATGAATATCAACTTTGGAATTATCAAAGAATTGGACGGTCCTCGAATTCGAGACAAGAAAGAACGCTATGAAAAAATAGCAAAACGAGCTCTACAAGCTATCGAAAGCTATCAAAATCTCTAATTTTCTTTCTGAAAAAATGGAAATAATGACGATAAGTTGTAAAAGTATTAAAAAAGTTAGGAATTCCTAACTTTTTTGCATATTTTATGATATAATAGATAAAAATTTTGAAAATAGAAAGTTTTCTGATAATGAACCATTCCTATTTTTACCTTGAAGTTAGAACACATGAATTAGAAGTGCCTTATACTAAACAAAAGCGTCGTGTTCGGGTGCTCCTTCCTAGAAATTATGAGCAAAATACTAAGAAATCTTATCCTGTAGTTTATTTTCATGACGGTCAAAATGTCCTTTATAGTAAGGAGTCTTTTAGCGGTCATTCTTGGAAGATTATTCCAACAATTAAGCGAAATCCGGACATTGAAAAAATGATTGTGGTAGCTATTGACAACGACGGTTTTAATCGAATGAATGAGTATTCTGCTTGGAAATACCAGGAGTCAACTATTCCAGGTATAGAATTTGGAGGCAAAGGGACAGAGTATGCTGAGTTTGTCATGGAAGTTGTCAAACCCTTTGTTGACGAGCATTATCGTACCAAGTCAGACCGAGCACACACGGGCATGGTTGGTTCTTCTTTGGGTGGAAATATTACGCAGTTTATGGGAATTGAATACCAAGAGCAAATCGGTTGCTTGGGGGTTTTCTCATCTGCGAACTGGCTGCACCAAGAAGCATTCAATCGTTATATAGAACGTCATAACTTATTAGCAGATCAGCATATTTATATTTATGTTGGAACAGAAGAAGCAGATGATACAGATAAAACCTTGATGGCTGGCAATATCAAGCAAGCTTATATTGATTCGTCATTAACCTACTTTCGTCAGTTAATTGCAGGTGGTTTAGATTTGGAAAATCTATTGTTTTATATCCAAGCCGGTGCAGAACACAATGAAATGGCTTGGGCTGAGCATTTACCTGATTGCCTTCGCTTCTTTAGTGAAAAATGGTAAATAAATCAATTAAGAATATGAGAAGAGAATTTATATGCATGTTGAATTTTTAAGTCATTGGAGCGGTAATTTAAGCCGTGAAATGTATGTGAATCGTTATGGACACGCTGGAATGCCTGTAATCGTTTTTGCTTCATCAGGAGGCAGTCATAATGAATATGCAGATTTTGGTATGATTGAGGCTTGCTCATGGTTTATCGAAACAGGAAAAATCCAATTTTTCACTTTGAGTAGTGTAGATAGTGAAAGCTGGCTGGCTGATTGGAAATCTCCTCACGACCGAGCAGAAATGCACCGAGCCTATGAGCGCTATGTCATTGAGGAAGCCATTCCTTTTATCAAGCATAAAACAGGTTGGTTTGATCCAATGATGACGACAGGTTGTTCCATGGGAGCCTATCACGCTGTTAATTTCTTTCTCCAGCACCCCGATGTCTTCAATAAAGTCATTGCACTGAGCGGAGTTTATGATGCGCGCTATTTTGTTGGTGATTGTTTAGAGGATGAAATAATTTATCAAAATTCACCGGCAGATTATATTTGGAATCAAAATGATGGCTGGTTTATTGATCACTGTCGCAATGCTGATATTATTGTCTGTACAGGACTTGGTGCATGGGAGCAGGACGGACTACCTTCTTTCTATACCTTAAAAGAAGCCTTTGAGCATAAGAATATTCCTGCATGGTTTGCTGAATGGGGATATGATGTTTCGCATGACTGGATTTGGTGGCGCAAGCAAATGCCGTATTTTCTAAGTCAATTAAACTTATGATTAGAAAGGAAACAATATTATGAACTATATCGTTATTTCACCTTATTATCCGCAAAATTTTCAACAATTTACCGTTGAACTTGCTAACAAAGGCATTACTGTTTTAGGGATTGGGCAAGAGCCCTATGATCAATTAGATCAACCTCTGAAAAATGCTTTAACAGAATATTTTCGTGTGGAAAATCTAGAAAATCTCGATGAAGTTAAACGTGCTGTAGCCTTCCTTTTTTACAAGCATGGACCAATTGACCGCATTGAGTCACACAATGAATATTGGTTGGATCAAGACGCTCAACTACGTGAACAATTTAATGTTGTAGGACCAAAACCAAAAGACTTGAAAAAGACAAAATTTAAGTCTGAAATGAAGAAACTCTTTAAAAAGGCTGGAGTTCCTGTCGTTCCTGGTCAAATTGTAAAAACCTTGCAGGCAGTTGACATGGCTGTCAGTAAAATTGGACTTCCGATGATTGCGAAGCCAGACAATGGAGTTGGCGCAGCAGGAACTTATAAACTTGAAAGCAGTGAAGATGTTGAACAATTTAAACAAGAGTGGGATAAGCAAACCGTTTATTTCTTTGAAAAATTCGTTGATTCTGGACAAATTTGTACGTTTGACGGATTACTGGATTCAAAAGGAAATATTGTGTTTTCAACAACTTTTGATTATGCTTATACCCCTTTAGATTTAGTTTTGAATCATTATGAAAACTCATATTATATTATAAAAGATATGGATTCAAAATTACGTCAATATGGGGAAGTTATCATTAAAGCGTTTGGCATGAAAGAACGTTTCTTCCATATTGAATTTTTCCATAATGGAGATGATTATATCGCCATAGAATACAATAATCGTCCAGCGGGCGCTTTCACTATTGATTTGTATAACTTTGCTCACTCCATTGACCTTTATCGTGGATATGCAGATATTGTGAATGGCGAACCTTTCCCACAACCTCAAGTCGAAGCACAATATGGCTTGGTTACTTCACGCCGTTCAACCTCAAATTATGTGTATTCAGAAGAAGAATTGCGTGCAAAGTACGGCGATAAATTAAAAGCAGTCAAAATCATGCCAAAGGCATTTGCAGATTTACAAGGAGATGTTCATTATATTTTGACAACACCAAGTCGTTTGGAAATCGATCAAATGATAGAGGATTTTGGGAAAAAGTAGAAAAATCTATTTGTGAAATTTTTATTTTGTCAATTCAAATCAGCTTGCCAGCAAGGTTAGCTGATTTTTCTTTGTGAAATTCTGCAAGCATAAATTTTGACAGTTTTTTTAGGATTGGTTAGAATGTGATTGTAGAAACCAAGTTTAGAAAGGTAAAAAATATGGCAATGTTAGATAAAAATCTCTTGTTAGAGATGTTTCGGAAGATGGAAGAAATTCGTCGGATGGACCTAAAAATTGCTCAACTCGTGAAAAAGGGGAAAGTTCCAGGTATGACTCACTTTTCAGTTGGAGAAGAAGCAGCAAGCGTTGGAGCTATGTTGGCCCTCAATCCTGATGATTTGATTACATCTAACCATCGTGGGCATGGTCAGGCGATTGCTAAAGGGATTGATCTGAATGGCATGATGGCAGAAATCATGGGTAAATACAACGGAACCTGCAAAGGAAAAGGTGGCTCCATGCATATTGCTGATTTGGATGCTGGAAATTTAGGAGCAAATGGTATTGTTGGCGGAGGTATAGGAATCGCAGTCGGTGCAGCCCTTACTCAGCAAATGCATCATACAGGAAAGATCGTTGTCTGTTTCTTTGGTGACGGAGCAACGAACGAAGGTGTTTTTCATGAAGCGGTTAATATGGCCTCTATTTGGAATTTGCCAGTGATTTTCTATTGTATCAATAATGGCTATGGTATTTCTGCGGATATTAAGAAAATGACCAATATAGAGCATATTCACGAGCGCAGCGCAGCTTATGGCGTTCCAGGTATGTTCATCGAAGATGGCAATAATGTTTTGGATGTCTATGAAGGTTTCCAAAAAGCTGTAGAGCATGTTCGCAGTGGTAAAGGACCTGTCTTAATCGAGAGTGTGACCTATCGTTGGTTGGGACATTCATCTTCTGACCCAGGTAAATACCGTACTCGTGAAGAAGTAGAAGAATGGAAGAAAAAAGATCCAATCGAAAATCTTCGTAAATATTTACTCGCAAATCAGATTGCAAGCGATGAAGAGTTAGAGGCTATTCAAGCAGAGGTTAAAGAAGCAGTAGAAGCATCTGTAAAATTCGCGGAAGAAAGTCCATTCCCACCGCTTGAATCAGCTTTTGAAGATATTTATGCAGATTAAAGAGAGGAGATTGAACAATAATGGAAACAAAAACAATGTCTTTCCGTGACACCATTATCCTTGCCATGTCTGAGGAAATGCGTCTTGATGAAAATGTGTTGTTAATGGGAGAAGATGTCGGCATTTTCGGAGGAGATTTCGGAACATCCGTCGGAATGTTAGAAGAATTCGGTCCAGAACGAGTACGTGATTGTCCAATTTCTGAAGCAGCTATTTCAGGAGCTGCAGCAGGAGCTGCCATGACAGGCCTTCGTCCTATTGTAGATATGACTTTCATGGACTTTTCTGTCATTGCCATGGATGCGATTGTCAACCAGGCTGCTAAAACACGTTATATGTTTGGTGGTAAAGGACAAGTTCCGCTAACAATTCGTTGCGCAGCTGGAAATGGTGTCGGATCAGCTGCTCAACACTCGCAATCTTTAGAATCTTGGTTTACCCATATTCCCGGTCTCAAAGTCGTAGCGCCTGGAACTCCCGCAGATATGAAGGGATTGTTGAAATCTTCAATTCGCGACAACAATCCTGTTATTATCCTTGAGTATAAATCAGAATTCAACCAAAAAGGCGAAGTTCCACTTGACCCTGATTATACAATCCCTCTCGGTGTTGGTGACATCAAAAAAGAAGGAATGGACGTAACAGTTGTGACTTATGGAAAAATGCTCCGCAGAGTTATGCAAGCAGCTGAAGAATTGACAGAAGAAGGCATTTCAGTAGAAGTAGTCGATCCTCGTACCTTGGTACCACTTGATAAAGATATTATTATTAACTCAGTTAAAAAAACAGGAAAAGTCGTTCTGGTCAACGATGCCCATAAGACCAGCGGCTATATCGGAGAAATTTCGGCTATTATATCTGAGTCTGAAGCCTTTGACTATCTGGATGCACCGATTCGTCGCTGTGCTGGAGAAGACGTGCCGATGCCTTATGCTCAAAATCTTGAAAATGCCATGATTCCGACAGTAGAATCCATCAAAGACACTATCCGTAAGACTTATCATAAAGAGTAAGGTGTAGATAAACAATGATTAACATTTACGTAATTTAAATTATGTATAAATAACTGAGAATAAAAATCCGATTTTTGCTAATATTACTAGAATAAAAACAAAAATAAGGGCAAATGTTGCCTCGACCAATGAATTATTTAAGAATGAGAGAGATCATGGATGACAAAAAATTAAGAGCGACCCCTGCAGCTAGAAAGCTGGCAGACGATCTGGGAATCAATCTTTACGATGTTTCCGGTTCAGGCTCAAACGGTCGCGTCCACAAGGAAGACGTGGAAACCTATCAAGATACCCATGCGGTTCGGATTTCACCGCTGGCCAAGCGCATTGCCGAGGAGCACAATATCGCCTGGAATGAGATTCAGGGAACTGGGCACCGCGGCAAGATTATGAAGAAGGATGTCCTGGCCTTCCTGCCTGAAAATGTCGAAAGTGACAGCATCAAGTCGCCGGCTGTTATTGAAAAGGTTGAAGAAGTACCAGATAATATCACGCCTTACGGTGAGATTGAGCGTATTCCAATGACACCGATGCGCAAGGTTATCGCCCAACGGATGGTGGATTCCTATCTGACGGCGCCGACCTTTACCCTCAACTATGATGTGGATATGACGGAAATGCTGGCCCTACGCAAGAAGGTTATAGATCCAATCATGGAAGCGACCGGCAAGAAGGTGACGGTCACAGATTTGCTGTCGTTGGCTGTGGTTAAGACCCTGATGAAGCACCCTTATCTCAATTCCTCCCTGACCGAGGACGGCAAGACCATCATCACCCACAACTATGTCAATCTGGCCATGGCTGTCGGTATGGATAATGGTCTCATGACACCTGTAGTCTACAACGCTGAGAAGATGAGTCTGTCTGAGCTAGTTGTGGCCTTCAAGGATATCATCGGCCGGACCCTGGATGGCAAGCTGGCACCGAGCGAGCTGCAAAATTCTACCTTCACCATCAGCAATCTGGGCATGTTTGGTGTCCAATCCTTTGGCCCGATTATCAATCAGCCTAACTCTGCGATTTTGGGAGTTAGCTCAACCATTGAAAAACCAGTCGTAGTAAACGGAGAAATTGTGATTCGACCAATTATGAGTCTTGGATTAACCATTGACCACCGAGTCGTGGACGGTATGGCAGGTGCTAAATTCATGAAAGACCTAAAAGAACTGATTGAAGACCCAATTTCAATGTTGGTATAAGAGAAAGTTTAAATGAGAGGAAAATAAAAACATGGCCTTAGAAGTAATTATGCCAAAAGCCGGCGTTGATATGACAGAAGGACAGATTGTTCAATGGAATAAAAAAGTTGGCGAATTTGTAAAAGAAGGAGAAATCCTTCTGGAAATCATGACAGATAAAGTCAGCATGGAGTTAGAAGCAGAGGAAGATGGCTACTTGATTGCTATCTTGAAAGGAGACGGTGAGACTGTTCCTGTAACGGAAGTTATCGGTTATCTGGGCGAAGAAGGAGAAAATATTCCGACTACTGTGGCTGCTTCAGATGCTAGTTCAACACCAACTGCAACCACAACTTCTAACGATGATAATAAGAGTGATGATGCTTATGATATTGTGGTTATTGGTGGCGGACCAGCTGGCTATGTGGCAGCAATTAAAGCAGCTCAATTAGGAGGCAAGATTGCCCTTGTTGAAAAATCTGAACTAGGTGGAACCTGCCTCAACCGTGGCTGTATCCCGACTAAGACCTATCTTCACAATGCGGAAATTATTGAAAGTCTAGCCCATGCAGCAAACCGTGGTATTATCATTGAAAATCCAAACTTTACTGTCAATATGGATAAAGTTTTGGAAACCAAAAACAAGGTTGTCAATACACTTGTCGGAGGCGTTGCAGGTCTGCTTCGCAGCTACGGCGTTGATGTTTACAAAGGAATTGGTACCATTACCAAAGATAAGAATGTCTTGGTGAATGGTGCTGAACTTCTTGAGACCAAGAAGATTATCTTAGCTGGTGGATCAAAAGTCAGCAAGATTAACGTTCCAGGCATGGAATCATCACTTGTTATGACTAGCGATGATATTCTGGATATGAAGGAAGTTCCAGAAAGTTTAGTAATCATCGGTGGTGGCGTTGTTGGTATTGAGCTAGGACAGGCTTTCATGACCTTTGGTAGCAAGGTGACGGTTGTTGAAATGATGAATCGGATTGTTCCAGCTATGGATGCAGAAGTCTCTAAAAACCTTCGACTCATTCTTGACCGCAAGGGCATGACCATTTTGACAGAGACCAAGTTGGAAGAAATTGTCGAAGAAAATGGCAAGCTCCGCATCAAAGTTGCAGGAAAGGAAGATATCATAGCTGATAAAGCTTTGCTTTCTATCGGACGAGTGCCTGATTTGGAGGGAATTGGCGAGGTTGACTTTGAACTAGACCGAGGTCGTATCAAGGTCAATGAATATATGGAAACTTCTGTTTCAGGAATTTACGCGCCTGGAGATATTAACGGTACCAAGATGTTGGCGCATGCAGCCTTTCGTATGGGAGAAGTAGCTGCAGAGAATGCTCTCAAAGGCAATCACGTAGTTGCTAAATTAAATCTAACTCCAGCAGCCATCTACACTTTGCCAGAAGTTGCGGTAGTCGGTCTGACAGAAGAACAAGCTCGAGAAAAATATGATATAGCTATCGGCAAATTCAACTTCGCAGCAAACGGACGAGCAATTGCATCTGATGCTGCTCAAGGATTTGTCAAAGTAATTGCTGATAAGAAATACGGAGAAGTTCTCGGTGTTCACATCATCGGTCCCGCTGCAGCCGAGTTAATCAATGAAGCCTCTACTATCATCGAAATGGAAATCACGGTGGAAGAGATGCTCAAGACCATTCACGGTCATCCGACATTCTCAGAAGTTATGTACGAAGCATTTGCAGACGTACTCGGCATGGCTATTCATGCTCCAAAGAAAAAATAAAAGGCACTATTGAGATGAAATACATTATTAACAACAGTAATGATACAGCTTTTAATATCGCACTTGAGGAATATGCTTTCAAGCATCTCCTTGATGAAGATATGATTTTCTTGCTTTGGATCAATAAACCCTCTATCATTGTCGGACGTCATCAGAATACTATTGAAGAAATCAATCGTGACTATGTCCGAGAGCATGGCATTGAGGTTGTTCGTCGTATCAGTGGAGGTGGAGCTGTTTATCATGACTATAACAATCTCAACTATACCATCATTTCCAAAGAATCTGAAAACAAAGCCTTTGATTTTAAGAGTTTCTCTATCCCAGTCATCAAGACTTTGGAAGAATTAGGTGTAAAAGCAGAATTTACAGGACGCAACGATCTGGAAATTGACGGGAAAAAATTCTGTGGCAATGCACAAGCCTACATCAATGGTCGAATCATGCACCACGGCTGCCTGCTTTTTGACGTAGAATTATCCGTCTTAGCGAATGCCTTAAAAGTTTCCAAAGATAAGTTTGAGTCCAAAGGAGTCAAATCTGTTCGAGCTCGTGTAACCAATATCGTTGATGAATTGCCTGAAAAAATTACTGTCGAGCAATTTCGCGACCTCCTGCTAGACTATATGAAGAAAGAACATCCAGAAATGACAGAATATGCCTTTTCTAATGATGAACTAGCTGAAATCAACCATATCAAGGAAACTAAATTTGCTACTTGGGATTGGAACTATGGCAAATCGCCAGCATACAATGTTCGTCGTGGTACCAAGTTTACTAGTGGTAAAGTCGAAATCTTTGCCAATGTTGTTCAGTCAAAAATCGAAAACATCAAATTTTACGGAGATTTCTTTGGAATCGAAGATGTAGCAGCAGTAGAAGAAGTCCTCAAGGGTGTTAAATATGAAAGAGAAGATGTTTTAAATGCTCTTGAAAACCTGGATATTTCTCGCTATTTCGCTGGAATTAGCCAAGAAGAAATTACAGAAGCAGTGGTCGGCTAAATCACAAGACTATAACAATAGAAAAACATCCTTACGTTTATTTAACTAAGGATGTTTTTTCTATTGTTTGAAGAAGCTGGTTATCAGGATGTTCAGATGCTTCTGGGATACACCACAGCCAATAATCGCTTGGAGAATATCCGCTTTGGAGCAAGTTCCTTATTATCGAACCCTACAGAAATTATTGGATAGAATTTTTATAAAGAGGACGAAACATCATAGCAAATGCGAGGTTTTCCTTCATTATTATATTGACAAGCAACTAGAAAAGTACTAGACTAAAGTTAGAAATATATCATAAAATGTCACAAAAATCTGTCAAACTTCTTCGTTTTAGAAAGGATGGTTACTATGGCTAAATTAGATGGAAAAGTTGCTTTGATTACTGGAGCTGCTGTCGGTCTGGGTCAGGGCATTGCCTCAGTCTATGCCAAATATGGCGCCAAGCTCTGCCTTTTCGATCGAGACCCTCAAGTAGAAGCAACTGCTCAAGAACTTCGTGACAGCTACCAAATAGATATTATCAGCTATATCGGTGATGTCAGTCGTCTAGAAGATTTGGAAGCGGCTGTCTCTCAGACTATCCAAGCCTTTGGGCATCTTGATATTGCCTGCTGTAATGCTGGTATCTGCAAGCTGGCGCCCTTTGAAGAAATGACAGACCAGATACGGGATCAACATATTAATGTCAATATCAAGGGCGTTTGGAACACTTGTCAGGCAACCATCAAGCCCATGTTGAAACAGAGAGCAGGCGCTATCGTCATCGCATCATCTGTGACAGGCGATTTGGTTGCTGATGCTGGAGAAGCAGCTTATGCGATGACCAAGGCAGCTCTGGTCGGCTTAACCAAGGCCTTGGCAGTAGAATATGCCGATCGCAATATCCGAGTTAACTGCAGCCAGCTAGGCTATGCTCGGACACCGATGGTCGAAAAAATGGCTCTGGAATCCAACCCAGAACATCCAGAAGTTCCTATTCAAGATATTGCGGCCGCTGTCCCAATGAAAAGATTAGCTAAACCGCAAGAAGTAGGGGAACTCTTTGCCTTTTTAGGTAGTGACGAATCCTCCTATCTTACAGGATCTCAAATTGTCATTGACGGCGGTAGTACCCTACCAGAAACTATGAGCATGGGCACAAACTAGCAGCATTTAGCTCAATTCAAATAAAAAGTTTGCATACCTTAAATTATGCAAACTTTTTATTTTATAAATTATCCAATGCATTTTTTTGTTCGTCATTAACAATATGGGTGTAGAGGTCTGTAACTTGAGTACTGGCATGTCCTAGCTGATGACTGACCAAAACTTGAGATTTAGTAGCATCATAAAGTCGAGTAGCCAGCGTATGGCGGAGTTTATGAGGTGTCACTCGAACTTTGAAATCTTCAGAATACTTAGCAACCATCTTTTCTACACTAGAAGCATCAATCCGGTTAGGAACACCTCTATATTCTGTCAAAAAGAAGGCAGTATCGGATTTTTCAGCTTTATAGCGTTTGGCCCGAATCTCAAGATAGGCTTCCAAGTAGGGTTTGGCAAAAGCTGCAACATTGACAGAATCTCTTTTTCCGCCCTTACGAGTCACTTCAATGACCATCATTTTTAGGTTAAGGTCCTTCAAATCAAGATTGACCGCCTCGGATAGGCGAATACCAGATGCAAGAAGCAATGCTATAATTGCCAAATCTCGCTCTTTATTTTTGTCGAAAGAGGAGAGGGCGCGGTTAGATAAACTTTTAGGATATTCTTCATCAATATAATTCAAAAATTGTTCAGTTTCCGTGCCTAAAAAGAGCTTTTGTTTAATATTTTCAGCTCGTGCAGCTAAAGTTTCTTTCTTTTTCTTAGTGGACACTTTTTTCATAACATTACGATAAAAATAAGGCTCTCCATTCTCATTTTCCACCTCTTCAGTTAAATATTTATAAAGGCTAGAGAGAGCTGAAAGAGTGCGGTTAATAGTTGTTTGAGATACTCCATTTTGCGTGGTATTAGCATTAAGCAACGGTCGTTCCCGTAGGTAAAGGATAAATGATTCCATATCTTTTTTAGTCATATTTTCCAACACCGATAAAGGAATTTCCGCAATCTGCGATGCATCAGCAATCCCAGAATCCAACACCCAATGGAAAAATCGATTGTATTCCTTGAGGTATTCATATAAGGTCGTAAAACTATAAGGAACAGTCAATTTAGACTGATAGTATTCCAAAACGTACCAAGGCATGATTGTCTTTAGTTTTTCAATTCTTGCTAAAAGTATTTCACGTTTCATAAAGGATCTCCATTATTTTATTCTATATAAGAAGTATAGCATAGCTCTATATTTTTTTCAAGAAAATTATAGTTTTTCGGAAAGATGTTGGGGAGATTGCATATAAAACAATCATTAATATATAAAAAATAAGCCGGTGCGCGATTTATTGAACGGCTTATTTTTTATATTTGATTATTTCCGCTTTTTCTTTGCTTTTTTCATTTTATTTGCCATGCGTTTCATAGCTTGTTTAGTTGCAAATTCACCAATTTTTCCCTTAAGTCCACCACCAAACATTTGGCTCATATCCGGCATGCCAGTGCCTCCTAAACTTGACATATCAGGCATACCACCTTGCCCCATCATACCTTCTAGAGCTGTCATATCTGGTATTCCTCCTCCGCCAGGCATGTTCTTAGGCATATTGTTGGGGGTTAGTCCCATTTGCTTCATCATCTTATTCATATCACCAGACATGACACCCTGCATGACAGATTTGGCCTGATTAAAGTCCTTGATAAACTTATTAACTTCGACAAAGCTATTACCAGAACCTGCAGCAATCCGACGGCGGCGACTTGGGTTGAGAAGATTGGGGTTTTCTCGCTCAGCTGGTGTCATAGATGATACAATGGCACGTTTGCGAGCAATTTCATTTTCATCTACCTTAAAATTCTTCATGGCAGGATTATTGGCCATACCAGGAATCATCTTTAGTAGATCTTCCATTGGGCCCATATTTTGAACCTGATCTAGTTGGTCAATGAAATCATTAAAATCAAAGGTATTTTCTCGCATTTTTTCAGCCATCTCAAGTGATTTTTGCTCATCGTACTCCTGAGAGGCTTTTTCAATTAGGGTCAGCATGTCTCCCATGCCTAAAATCCGACTAGACATTCGATCTGGGTGGAAAATTTCAATGTCTGTAATTTTTTCCCCAGTACCAGTAAACTTAATCGGTTTACCAGTAATTTGGCGGACGGATAAAGCAGCACCACCACGTGTATCGCCATCAATCTTAGTCAGAATAACCCCAGTTACTTCTAACTGAGCATTAAATTCACGAGCTACACTGGCAGCTTCTTGCCCAATCATGGCATCGACAACCAAGAGAATTTCATTTGGTTGAGCAAGTGCTTTGACATCACGCAGCTCATTCATGAGTTTCTCATCGATTTGCAGACGACCAGCTGTATCAATCAGCACATAGTCATTGTGATTAGCCTTGGCTTGCTCCAGACCTTGACGGACAATCTCGACTGCTGGTACTTCTGTTCCTAACGAAAATACTGGTACATCAATTTGCTGACCAAGAGTTTTGAGCTGGTCAATAGCTGCCGGGCGATAAATATCAGCAGCAATCATCAAAGGTCGAGCAGCTTCTTCTTTCTTAAGTTTATTGGCTAATTTTCCTGCAAATGTAGTCTTACCAGCCCCTTGGAGACCGACCATCATGATAATGGTCGGAATTTTAGGAGATTTGATAATTTCTGCTGTATCAGAACCCAATACAGTGGTCAATTCTTCGTCAACAATCTTGATAATTTGTTGAGCAGGATTTAACGTATCAATAACTTCGTGTCCGACAGCGCGCTCGCGAACTTTTTTGATAAAGTCTTTGACAACTGGTAAAGCTACATCGGCTTCCAAGAGTGCCATACGAATTTCTTTGGTCGCTTCTTGGACATCACTCTCTGAAATTTTTCCTTTTCTTCGTAGATTTTTAAAGACGTTTTGTAAACGTTCGGTTAAACTTTCAAATGCCATAAAATGTATTTCTCCTAGTTAATGATATTGATTTGTGCGTATTTTTTTACTAACAATTCACTATTCTCGATTGTCAATACTAGATAAGGTTGCAATTTGCTTTTGTAAATAGGTATCGTCAGCATATTTCTCTATTATTTGATCGAAAATTTGGCTTCTAACGATATAATCTGAATACATGTGAAGTTTCATTTCATAGTCTTCTAAAATCTTCTCAGTCCGTTTGATGTTATCATAAACAGCTTGACGGCTAACTTGAAACTCTTCAGCAATCTCAGCGAGACTATAATCATCTGCATAATAAAGTTCAATATAATTCATTTGTTTATCTGTTAGAAGTGCTGCATAAAATTCAAATAGAGCATTCATTCGATTGGTTTTTTCAATTTCCATAAAATTTATTATACCAAAAAATACAGTAAAACTCTACTAGTGAAGAGATTTACCTAACTAAAAACACTCCCACATCAGCGACAGTGTTTATATATCTTAAATTAGGTAATATAAATTAATTGTTTTCTAAATAAAATTCAAATCGTTCGCCGACATATTGACTTTTGACATATTCAAAAGCCGTTCCATTGTCAAAATAAGAAATCTGTGTCAAACCAAGAATCGCATGACCTTTAGGAATTTCCAGGTAATGCGCAATCCTTTCTTTGGCAAGACGTGCATAAATGGTTTGTTGGGATTTTCCAATTTTATAGCCGTGTTTTTGTAATGTTTGGAAAAAATGACTAGTAATTTCTTCTTTGTTAAAATTTTTAATAAATTTTTCCGGAATTGAAGCGACTTCATAAACTACAGGAATGTGATTAGCATATCGTACTCGTTCCATACGAATGACGTTTTCAGTCTTTTCGATTTCTAATTTTTCGACTTCTTCTTTACTTGGTAATGTTCGACGATAAGAAATAAGCTGACTCGAAGGCGTCTTTCCTTGGGCTTTGATAATTTCAGTAAAGCTAGTTGTGCCACGCATCTTTTCCTGAACCCGTGTACTAGCTACAAATGTACCACTTCCCATACGACGTTCCAGTACTCCTTCTTCTACTAAAAGAGTGATGGCTTGACGAAGTGTCATGCGGCTAACCTCAAATTGTTCGGCTAAATCACGCTCACTTGGCAAGCGTTGTCCGATTTTCCAAATTTCTTCGTCGATTTCTTTTTTTATTTGATCGTGAATTTTCATATAAGCTGGAAGCATAGTAACCTCTTTCAAGACGGATTTCCTCTTTTTATTGTATTATCAATTGAAATAAAAGTCAATTCTCACTCAATGAGATTGGAAAAAGTCTCTATTTTGTGTTAGAATAAACAAAGAAATTTCATTTGAGAAAGGGAAGAAATGACAATTACAACTGAATTGCACGATGTTGAAAGAATCATTGTATTGGACTATGGCAGTCAATATAATCAGCTCATCTCACGCCGTATACGCGAGATTGGTGTTTTTTCTGAACTAAAAAGTAATAAAATTACAGCTGCTGAAGTTCGTGAAATAAATCCAGTCGGAATTATCCTGTCTGGTGGGCCAAATTCTGTTTATGAAGAAGGTTCATTTGATCTTGACCCTGAAATTTTGGAATTGGGCATTCCGATTTTAGGAATTTGTTATGGAATGCAGCTTTTAACTTACAAATTAGGTGGAAAAGTTGTACCCGCAGGAAACGCTGGAAATCGTGAGTACGGTCAGTCAGAACTCATTCATATGGATTCACAACTGTTTGCAAGCACTCCTGAACAACAAATTGTTCTTATGAGTCATGGAGACGCTGTTACAGAAATTCCTCAAGGGTTTGTACGAACCGGAACTTCTGCCGATTGTCCATTTGCAGCTATTGAAAATACATCCAAGAAAATCTATGGCATCCAATTCCACCCTGAAGTTCGTCATTCTGAGTTTGGCTACGATATTCTTCGCAACTTTGCTCTTGATATTTGTGGCGCTAAAGGTGATTGGTCAATGGATAATTTTATTGATATGCAAATTAAGCAAATTCGAGAAACTGTTGGAGATAAACGCGTTCTTCTTGGTCTATCGGGTGGTGTCGATTCATCAGTTGTTGGTGTTCTCCTTCAAAAAGCTATTGGAGACCAGCTTATCTGTATTTTTGTAGATCATGGCTTGCTCCGTAAGGGAGAGGCGGAGCAAGTTATGGATTCTCTTGGCGGGAAATTTGGTCTTAATATTATTAAAGCAGATGCTGCCAAGCGTTTCCTTGATAAATTAGCTGGTGTATCTGATCCAGAACAAAAGCGTAAAATCATTGGTAATGAGTTTGTTTATGTTTTTGACGATGAAGCTAGCAAGTTAAAAGATGTAAAATTCCTCGCACAAGGAACGCTTTATACTGACGTTATCGAATCTGGTACAGATACTGCTCAAACTATCAAGTCTCACCATAATGTTGGTGGTCTGCCAGAAGACATGCAGTTTGAGCTGATTGAGCCTCTCAATACACTTTATAAAGACGAAGTTCGTGCGCTTGGTACAGAACTTGGTATGCCAGATGAAATTGTTTGGCGTCAGCCATTCCCAGGTCCAGGACTTGCCATTCGTATTATGGGCGAGATTACCGAAGAAAAACTCACAACTGTTCGTGAATCTGATGCCATTCTTCGCGAAGAAATCGTGAAAGCTGGACTCGATCGTGATATTTGGCAATACTTCACTGTGAATACTGGTGTTCGTTCGGTAGGTGTCATGGGAGATGGTCGAACTTATGACTACACTATTGCAATTCGTGCTATTACTTCTATTGACGGAATGACTGCAGATTTTGCTAAAATTCCTTGGGAAGTATTGCAAAAAATCTCCGTTCGTATCGTCAATGAAGTAGATCATGTTAATCGTATTGTCTACGATATTACCAGCAAGCCACCAGCAACGGTTGAGTGGGAATAATATATAAGAGTAACTTTGGCTAAGAATCCTTGATTTAACAGCATTTTACCTATTATAAAAAGTGTTAAAATGAGATAAATACATTTGGATTGTCTCCAAAGTGTCTCCAAAAAAAGAGGTCCTAAATAAAAATTAGGACTTCTTTTTTGTAAATTGGCTATTTTTTAGAATTCAACTTGTGATTATCAATTTCTTTTTTTACTTCTGATACTGCTGTCTGTGTAACCTTAGTAGCTACTTTAGCTGTTGTTTTTCCAAAAGCTATACTTTTTTTCGCTACTTTTTTTAAATCTTCCTGATTGATACGAAATCCTTCCTCTTTGAATAGCATCACTCCAGCAAAGAAACTTGCAGCAGCACAAAGATAATACAGAATCCCTCCAAAACCAAGGCTTCCTGAATGTCCTAACAGCTCACCAGTGATAGATAGCTGAATGAAAATCGCATAGATATTTAGTAGGAGGATAAGGCCAAATTGAATTTTGCTAAACACAATGGACTTACTCGTCACTAAGGATAGGAGGAAAGTTGCAACAAATGCTCCATACCAAAGAACAAATAATAGCAGTGTTGATGGGGCACCTAAGTAATTTGCTACTGCTGAACTCATCGGTGTTAGCGAGTATCCTCCTCCTGAAACAACAGGTAACAAAAAAGTAATTAATCCTAACAAACTTGCTCCAGTTACAATTTTTTGATATTTCATAGTATGTTTCCTTTCTTAACATCACTTAATCTTTAATCAGTATCAACTGTACTTTTTATAAACTCCATATTTTTTCCTTCTCTTATTATCTATTCTTCTACTAAATTTTTCGTACCTAATATATCTAAATATGGATATGACTTTTCGGGCATATCTCGTGTGATTAATGGACTCTTTCCAAAAGCAGCATACTTTGAATCATAGATATCACCAATGTTAAACGATGAGGTATCAATTTTTAAAGTACGACTTTCTCTATCTACTTTTAATGATTTTGAATCCAAGAAGTCCGCTGTATATTTTACAAAAGTAGGTAATTCAATCTCTTCATTGACAATTGTATTTCCAGTATCATCAGTCGCAACTTTTGCTGAAAGTTTTTGTTCAGTAACACGTTTGCGATAAGCTTTATAGCCCGAATCTCCCTGTAAACTTGACAAACTACTTTTAATATTTTCAAGGGCTGGAACATAAAGATGATTTTCACTATCACTTGGCCATTTTATAAGTGCTGTATCCACTATATCTGAAAATGATTGAAAATAAGAATCGTATGCTTCTCTATCAATTTTTTTAGCCTTTTCAGTGATTTCTTTATTTGATAAATTTTTGATATCTGATAACGTTAATAGTTCATCAGACCAACCTGGACCATTTTCAACATTACTTTTTGATGTATAAGTAATTAAATGATAGTATGTTGCTTTACCATTTTTTATAACATATAAACCAGTTATATTCGCATCTTTAGATATTTTATACGTATCAAACCAAATACGCTCAGTATCTTCATTAGCTAATTTCATAAACCCAATTGGTTTGACTTTTTCTGCACTCTGTACATTCGCTTTTGCGTTTTGTGTCTGTGAATTGGTAGACTGATTGGCTGAACAAGCAGTCAGAGCTGCACTTGCAAATAATACTCCACAAGCGAGAATGAATAAACTTCTTTTTTTCATTGTTATACTCCTAAAAGTTATTATTGGAAATAATTCTTTCCAAATCTTATTTTAACATATTGTGGACATATACACAATATGAAATAATACACATTCTATTTATAATAGTAATGAAAGGAGTTGATTACTATTATAAGTTTTGAACCATTATGGCAAACAATGAAAGACAAAGATATTTCACAGTATCGACTTCTAAAATCAGGTATAGATAATAAAACACTTGATAGCCTTAAAAAGAATAAGAATATTACGCTTTTAACACTTGAAAAACTCTGTAATATTTTAGATTGTAAACCCAACGACATTATAGAATTTATCCCAGATACATAAAACAACGATTCCTACTAATAAAAGTAAGAATCGTTTTAAATTTGTCAAATTTCACTCTTTGTCCTTATAAAATTCTAGATTTTCTTTTTGTATCCTATAAGCAAAATACTTTTGATTAGATTCAATAATCTTTTGTTGAACCTCTACAGGTACGGATGATTGTTCATCAATCTCTAACTGGATAATGTCATCATTATTTAAATCATTTTTTATCAAATATTTACAACAGTCTTCAATCGCTTTGATATCTATATGAACACTCAACTTTTCTTGAATAATCTTTAAAATGACATCAATTTTTGTATCAATAGTGCTTAATCGTATGTCAGTTGCAAAATTATTGCTATCGTCGCCTGATTTATAGATTTCTAATATTTCATCTTGTAAATCTCCGAATCTGCTATAACCATTCTCATCTTTGGTATACAATTTTTCCAAATCTGCGTTATATTGCTTGATAACTTCACTTTCCGAAACATACTGCTCCTTAATTTTCGACTCAATCTTTTCTATTACCTCTTTAACTTTTGATGGCCTTGAACGATAAAGAACATCTTTAAGTTCTCCGATCATATAATCTTTCATGCAATGTAGAATAAAATAATTTTGCTCATTTAAAGTTAATGCATCCCAATTTCTATTACCAAATTCTTTTTTATAAATACGATTCGCTTGCGTTCTAATTCGATTTTTCATATCAGTTGCTAAACTTTCGTAGTTAATTTGATATGACTTGTATAAAGCTATAAGCATAGGGTTAGTTAATTTTTTCATATTATTTTCTCCCAAGTGTTCGTTTTAAATAAAATTGTTCGTTTAATTTTTGCTTTATTTTATACTATTATTCAAATAATTTCAAGGTTTTATTAAGGATTTAATTTTTCTTTTTATGTTCGTTTTGATTCGATATAATGTATTCATAAAAAAGAAAGGAGCTTAGCGAGATGACTGAGAATGAAAATTTTATAAGTGATTGGTTGAAACAGTATTTGCTGAAGAAAAATGCAAATTTTACTGACAAGCGATATGAAACCAGAACCAAAAGACTTATGAATGAATTACTTGAAAAACCACCTGATATATATTTAAGGCAACAAGTATTGATTTCAAATATCCCTTTTCATAAGCAAACTCCAGGGTCGAATATGGCTCTACTGTATCAAGTGCTTATTGATTTTATTGATTACTTACTTAAATAGAGGAGAACATACTATGGCAAAAATTACATATCAATCATTTTCAAAAAATTTACAAGAAGTTACTTTACAAAAAACTGAAAAGACTCTTAAGACCAGTGAAAAGACTGGTGCGGAATACACAGTTGAATACATTCCTACATTGCAGGTGCTAGCAATTACAGCACCTGAAGAACACAATGGAAAGTACCGCTATTCAATTATTGATACTAACAATGATTTGGAATATACAGTTACAGCGCCTACTAAAGTTGATGCTAAGTTTGGTACACCATTAGTTTTCAAAAATGTTCGTGGCGGATTCATGGATAAAACAGTTTGGTTTGCTGCTGAATCGGTATCGGTAGTAACTCGTAACAACAATGGTTAAGCGCAAATATAGAAGGGTCAAACCAACTCCGAATTGTAAACCTCAGGGCTATCAACTTTCTCTGATAGCCCTAGTGGTTACTACTATTCTAACTGCTTTGATTATCTTCATAAGCCAAACGGTAACTATATTAACAAAATACTTTTTTACACATCTATTATACATGATTATAATAGATTTAATCAACTTACTACTGCTACTATACTTTTGGTCTCGACGTGAAGAGGTATCAACTATTTCAATACCAAGCATGTCTAGCGACGCCGATAGATTATCCAAAAGATTGAAGCGACTATTTAATTCTAAGAAAATCATTGATGTTCTCAAGCTATCAAACAATACTCGCTATGGCAACGAAATGCCTGAAATCCATGTTTGGATTGATGATAATTTATCAGAAGGCTATATTGCCATTGAAAACATTGCCAACTGGGAGCGTGCCGACCGTGAAAAGTTTGAACAAAGGGTATCAGGGATACTTGCTGGAAAGCATCAACGTTTTGCCATTGTAAACTCAGAACTAACATCTGGTGATAGCTATATCCTTTTCTATTTCGAGGATACGCTGACTTCCCAAAGGTTGCATGTAAAAGACAATACAGAATCCTTAAAAGAGTTTATCAGTGATAATAAACATGCCATTCGCCTGTCTAAAGACCTCATTTGGTATTCTGATATAACCCCTATGATGAGTATAATTGCTCGTACTAGAGCAGGAAAATCAGTTTTAGCTGGTCGGTACATGGCTAACTTAATGTTGCTACAGGATTGGATGGTAGAATACAATTCTGCCAAATATGACCGGTATGTAAAAGAGTTTAACGGACAATCTGACCCTACTAAGATTGTAGAACGTGCTGAATATTGGTGCTCCG